>PAOE01000027.1 GCA_002707915.1 Gammaproteobacteria bacterium | reverse complement strand
AGAATACTATCAGAGCTGCATGTGAGCCTATATTTGATCAGCCTATGGAAAAAATAAATTTTGGAGAGATGTTGTTATTTATCTTCGACTCAGCAAGGAGATTTAATCTAAGGATGCAACCCTCTTTAATGTTGCTCCAAAAAACATTAGTAAATATCGAAGGGTTGGGCAAGCAGTTGTATCCCGCATTAGATTTTTGGTCTATCGCTAATCCATTCTTAAAAGAGTGGATAGCTGATAGATACAATCCAAAGAAAATTGCTGAATGGGCCAAACGTAACTCAATGGGTTGGTTGGAAAAGGCAAGAAAACTTCCTGAAATTGCAGATAGCGCCCTAGAACAGGTTTCTAAACTAGAGGAATATCAAACAGCCAGTGAAGAAAGACACAACGAATTAATGGGCAGGTTACATAACCAAGGAAGACTAACCTTAATACTCATACTGATTTTTATATTTATGGTTATTTTTCTTATAATTAAATGAGTTGATGAAGAGAGATATACTGATAGAGCTATTTGATATCATTGAGAGTAGAAAAACATCGACGGCGCAAGATTCCTATGTAAAGTCATTAATGGAAGATGGGACAGTCAAAATAAATGAAAAAGTACTTGAAGAGGCACTTGAATTACTTGAAGCTACTACAGAAAAAGATCAAGGGAAAAAAGAGAAACTAATACATGAGACAGCGGATTTGTGGTTTCATGTAATGGTTTTATTAAGTTATCAAGATATTCATATAAGTGAAATATTGCATGAATTAAAATCGAGACTAGGGATTTCAGGTCATACTGAGAAAAGTTTAAGAAACAAATGAGGAAAGATTAATGGGAATAGGTGGCATAAGTATCTGGCAAATATTAATTATACTAATAATTATTTTGCTCTTATTTGGTGGTACGAAAAGAATAAAAACTCTTGGGTCTGATCTCGCAAATACTATTAANAGTTTTCGAAAAACTTTAGANGATGAAGATGATAAGAAATAATGTTTGATATTGGGTTCTTTGAATTATTAGTTATATTCATCCTATCAATTATTATTTTTGGTCCAAATAGGCTCCCCGAAGTTGTTCGTTATTTCGTTTTAAGCTTCAAAAAACTGAGTTCTCAGTTTGAGGAAATCAAAGAGGATATTTCACAATCACTCGAAATAGAGGAAACTCTTCTCGATGAAAAAAATAAAAAAATTCTAAAAGATCTTGATAAAGGCTAGTGCCGATGGAAGAAGCTTCATTATTTGATCATCTCACCGAACTAAGAACCAGATTAATAAAATCTCTGATAGGTATTTTTATTTGTTTTCTTGCACTGGTTTATTTTTCAAATGATATTTACGAATTTTTAGCGGAGCCTTTACAAAAATTCTTACCAATGAATTCATCTATGATTGCAACCGAAGTTGCTTCTCCCTTTTTAGCTCCTTTGAAATTAACCTTATTCGTCTCTTTGATGATTTCTATGCCCTATTTTCTTAATCAACTGTGGGCTTTTATAGCACCAGCTCTTTATAGGAATGAAAAGCAGATAAGTGGTTACATTATGGTGTCCAGTGTTCTTCTATTTTATGTAGGAATAGCATTTACTTATTTCCTTGTACTTCCATTGGTTTTTGGCTTCTTTACTTCCTCAGCACCTGAGGGGGTTATGGTTATGACAGATATAAATAGTTATTTGAGTTTTGTACTTGGCATGATGTTTGCATTTGGTCTTGCTTTCGAAATTCCTATATTGATTTTTCTATTAGTCTGGTCGGGGATAACCAGTCCTGAAGTTCTATCTGAAAAAAGGCCCTATGTGATAGTGGCTTGTTTCACTGTGGGTATGTTGATAACCCCACCTGATATCATTTCTCAAACTCTATTGGCCGTTCCTGCTTGGCTTTTGTTTGAAGTAGGCTTGATTGCAGCAAAAGTGCTACTTAGTAAAAAGGGCAATTATTAAACACTTCGTGTAAAACAAGTCCATTAAGGTGTTAAAAATACTTTCATGAACCTTTTTAGGTCAAAGTAGTAAAAAATCAGGCATTAATTATTGGCATCAGGGTTGCATGTCTGTATTTGCAAATGGAAATTTTCGGTTTAATTGTGCTTTTAATGACTGCAGGAGCAGTTGCAGGCGTTACTGCCGGTTTGTTTGGTAATGGTGGAGGCTTTGCAATAGTACCAGCTTTAGTTTTGCTTTTTTCTTTTGTTAAAGATCAATCAGGAAATTTAATTTTCCTTGCAGTAGGAACTTCCCTTGCTTGTATTATCTTTTCTTCTGCTAGAGCTATGTTTGCTCATCATCAAAAAGGAGCTGTAGATTTTCAAGTCATTAAAACTTGGGCTCCTTGGCTAATCTTAGGTTGCTGCTTTGGTACATACATTGCTTCATTTACAGATGCTAAAGGACTTTATTTAATTTTTGCATGGGGCGTTCTTCTATATGGTATTTATTTTCTTTACCCTCAGATCCTTGAAAAAGTTGCTTTAAAAAAACGATCTATGCCTTCCGGTTTTGCTCGAGCAAGCTTAGTCTCATGTTTAGGTGGTATTTCCTCGCTACTGGGAATTGCAGGAGGAACAGTGACTGTAATTACAATGTCCGTCTGCCAAAGGCCAATCTATGAGGCTGTAGCTACTGCATCTGGTGTAGGCCTAATAATTGGATCTGTTGGAGCATTAGGATTTCTGCTAATNGGAATAAATGAGACAAACTTACCTTTCGGATCGATAGGTTACATCAATTTTCCTGCACTTTTGATAATTAGTATCTTGTCAGTTTTAACAGCTCCATATGGAGTTAGATGGGCTCACAGTTTGGATGAGTCGAAGCTGAAGAAATTTTTTGGATTTTATTTGTTGTTAGTATCAGCTGGTATGTTTTTTAAAGCAAATCTTACNGTAGCTGAAATTTAAGAGGTATAAAATGAGTGAATTTAAATTTTCAAGGAGAGCGCTTTTAAAGGGTGTTGCTCTATCTGCTGGAGCATTATCTTTGCCATCAGTTAGTTATGGTAAGCCATATTTAATAACTGGTAAGGCAAGCAATATTATTTATGGACCTGAAAAGGGAATTGCCAAACTTAATGCTAACGAAAATCCGTATGGACCCAGTCCAAGTGCATTAAAAGCTATGGAGGAGGCAATTAAACAAGGGTCTTACTATGTGTCTATGGTGCCAAGACTAAAAGCGATGATTGCTGAAAGAAATAATGTAACTCCAGAACACATTCTTATAGGTTCGGGATCAAGTGCTCCTCTTCAGTGGCTAGCAACTAAAGTTGCACGAGAAGGACATATTCTTGGGCCAGATTTATTTTGGGATACTACTTCTAAAATGGGGACAGCTAATAGTAAATTTAGTATCAAGCGCTTAAAGAAGAATTCAAATCTATCTATCGATCTTGACCAAATGTATCAGCAGATCAATGATGAAACTGCTATGGTTCAAATAACAAACCCAAATAATCCTACTGGGCTTGTTTTGTCACCAGAAAAATTAAAATCATTTTGCAAGAAGGCATCTAAAAAGACCTTAGTATTAGTAGATGAGGCTTATAATGAACTTACATCAGATCCTGAAAAAAATACTATGACTCCCTTAATAGCGGATGGCTACAATGTAGTAGTAGCGAAAACTTTTTCAAAAATATATGGTCTAGCTGGTATGAGGGTAGGTTATATGATTGCTTCACCTGAGTTAATTGAGAGAGTTTCGTCATTTGGACTTGGTGACTANTCTTTGAATCAAGCAGGAATAGCAGCAGCAATCGCATCTTATAATGATAGAAATTTTTTAAAGTTCTCCAAACAAAAAATTACTGAAGCTAGAGAGATGTTGGTAGAAGCACTAAAGACAAACGGTCTTGACCCCCTTCCAACAAGCACAAATTTCATATTTGCTAATCTAGGCTCGTTAAATGCTGAAAAATTTAGAGCTCAAATGGAAAAAGAAAAAGTCTTAGTTAGAGGAATTTACAGAGACTATACAAACTGGTCGAGAGTGAGTACAGGTAAGATTAAAGATGTGAGTCAATACATCAAAGCTTTGCCAAAAGTGATTGATAAGATTTCTTAGNCTTAGTTGATTGAAAACATAAATGTAATNGGACCTTGATTNACTATTGAGACTGACATGTTTGCTCCAAAAATACCAAAAAAAGTACTTTTGTTTTTTTGAAGCATAATCTTAGAAAATTTATTGAAAANATCTCTTCCATCCGATGGCTCTGCGGCACTTGAAAAACTGGGCTTAGAGCCCTTGTTTGTATTCACGGAGAGTGTAACTTGGGGAATAATCAAAACTTCACGCTCTAATTCCTCAATGCTAAAACCAATCCTGCCCCTTTCATCATTGAATATTTTGTAGCTCATTAACTTTTTTGCGCCTCTTTCCAAGGTCTCATCATTGTCTTGAGGATCGAATCCCACAAAAACACATGCACCCTCACCAATGGAGGAAACAATTTCACTATCTACAGATACAGATGCCTCGGAAACTCTTTGAACAAGTATCTTCAATNAGTTTTNTTCTCTAANGATAGATCCCATTTACCTTCTGAAGCCAATTTATTCATCAAGGCTCTATGAGAAAGAGCATTTTGTGCTGCAAGCGTGTTCTCCGTCTTACCCATCCAGGCTTTAAGTGCAGGTTGCTGAAGAGCTCTTCCATATGAAAAACTCAGTTTCCAAGAAAATCCACCAATCTTATTCATGGCATCAAGGTGTGCAGTTGCATCAATATCTGATTGACCTCCAGATAGGAAAGTAATTCCTGGTAAGTTATCAGGCACATTTGCCTTTAGACACTGTAANGTCTTTTCGGCTACTTCTTGAACACCTGCTTGTTCTTTAGCACTTGANCCTGAAGTTATCATATTAGGCTTTAGAATCGTTCCTTCAATGNTAACTCCACTTTTGTGCAAATTAGAGAAAAGGGAATCTAAACACCTACTTGTTACTTCAAAACAAGCCTCAATTGTGTGATCACCATCCATAAGAACTTCTGGCTCAACCATTGGAACCATCTTGTTATCTTGAACTATCTTAGCGTAACTGGCTAAAGCCTCCATGTTTGCTGAAATAGCAGCCTCGGAGGGTAAATCCTTTCCAATATTTATCACGGCTCTCCATTTAGTAAACTTTGCTCCTAAATCATAATATTCTTTCAATCTTTCATCTAAACCTTCAAGTCCTTGAGTTAGGTTTTCTTCTGAACCCTCTATAGGTTTTAATCCCTTATCAACTTTNATCCCTGGTAANGCNCCTTGAGCNGTAATGAGATCNACTAGAGGAGNACCGGNAGCTGAATTTTGTCTNATTGTTTCATCAAAAAGTATTACTCCACCAATATTTCCTTTCATTCCTTCAGCACTAAATAATAACTCGCGATAATCGCGTCTATTATTTTCATTGGACTCCACTCCAATAGAGTCAAAGCGCTTGGTACAAGTTGGATTACTCTCATCTGCTGCAAGGATACCTTTTCCATCAGAAACAATGTAACTTGCTATCTCATTCAAACTATTCAGTTCCATTTTTTTCTCCCTATATTAATTTCTATTATTTTGAATCAAGGCCACGATTGCAGGTAAATCTCTTCCTTCCATAAACTCAAGAAAAGCCCCTCCAGCTGTAGAGACATAATTAATTTTATTCAATACACCAGCCTTCTCAGCTGCAGCTATAGTATCTCCTCCTCCCGCTACTGAAAATCCCTTTGAAGAGACAATCATGTCCGCGATTTGCATCGTTCCTTGGTGAAAATTTTCTTTCTCAAAAAATCCCATTGGACCATTCCAGAGAATTGTTCCTGCTCCTTCAATAAAACTTCTCACGCTATCAAGGAAATTACTAGAAATGTCAAAAATAGCTTCGTTATCTGAAATAGCGTCTGGGGATACAATCCTCCCTTTACTATCTGGGCTTTCAGAAACAATTACTGAATCAGGTATGACAATCTTTTCATCCATTGATATCTCATATGCTTCTTCAAGCATAGATTCTTCAATGAGAGATTTACCAATATTAAANCCTTGTGCTGCNAAACANGTATTCGCAAGACCACCGCCCAAAATAATCTTTTCCATTGAAGATGATAGAGATTTTATNAAGTTCAACTTGGTAGAAATTTTTGCACCACCTANTATTGCAATAGAGTGATCAGCANTCTTTTTGACNTTTGTTAAAGCAGTTAANTCTTCATCAAGAAGTAAACCTGCACAAGCNTCTTTAGAAAAACGAATAACTCCTGTAGTCGAGGCATGTGCCCTATGAGAAGTAGCGAACGCATCCATCACAAATATATCTGCTAAATCAGATAATCTATTGGACAATCCAACATCATTGTCCTTCTCGCCAACATAAAACCTTGAATTTTCAAGGATTGAGATAGTTGGCTTCTGATTTAATTTTTCCAGTTCCTCCAAAGAATAAAGTGGGATTTCCCTATCTAGAATTTCTTCCAGAACTTTAACAACGGGCTTTAAGGAATACTTTGGCTGAAATTCATTGTTTTCTTCAGGCCTACCGAGATGACTCATCAGGATTAGGCTACAGTCTTTATTGATTATATGGGTAATGGTAGGAATCGACCTATAAATCCTTTCTTTGTTGGTTACAAATCCATTTTCAATTGGAGCGTTCAAATCTAATCTAAGCAACACACTCTTATTACTTAGCTCTACCTCAGTAAGCTTCCTATAGCCCATCTTTAGAGATTTAGTTTTGACTTTATTTTTTCTTTCGTAAAACCAAAGTGATCGAAAAGAATATTTCCAGGAGCAGACTCGCCATAGGTGTCCATTCCTATCACCTCTCCTTCTAGACCAACATACTTTCTCCACCAATCAGAATGTGATGCTTCAATGGCTACTCTCTTTATATCTGTTCCCAAAATTTGTTGTTTATAACTTTCTGATTGAGCATCAAATCTCTCAGTACAGGGCATAGAAACTACTCTTATATGTTTTTTATCCATGAGATCATTGGCAATTTCCATCGCAAGCTCCACTTCAGAACCTGTAGCAATAAGAACGAGGCTTGGCTTTTCTTTCGGCTCATGAATTATATAACCGCCTTTGATTATTGAATTGATTTGATCTTTGTCTCTCTCAAAATTCGGTAATCCTTGCCTGGACAGAATCAGAGCTGTAGGTTTATCAGTATTCTGTAAAGCGGCCAACCAAGAAATCGCAGTTTCCGAGGTATCACAAGGTCTCCAAGTTTCTAAATTTGGCGTTGTTCTCAGACTTGTTAAGTGTTCTACTGGTTGATGAGTTGGACCATCTTCTCCAACTCCAATTGAGTCATGNGAATAGACGAGCAAGGTTGGTATCTTCATTAAAGCGGCCATACGAACTGCATTTCGGGCATAGTCTAAGAAAGTCAAAAATGTACCGCCATATGGCCTTATACCTCCATGAAGAACCATGCCATTCATGATGCCTGTCATTCCAAACTCTCTTACGCCATAATTTATGTAATTTCCAGAAAAGTTCTCAGACCTTATTTCAATTGTCCCATCCCAGTTTGTATTATTTGAACCTGTCAAATCAGCAGAACCACCTATCAATTCAGGTATTAAAGGACCTAGGACATTGAGTACTTTCTGAGAAGCTACTCTAGTAGCTANGTTTGGTAATTCCTNTTGGGCACTATCAACAAAACTGTAGATAGCCTCTTCGATTCCTTCAGGTAACTTTCCANCAATTAATCTTCGTAATTCTGTAGANAGTTCTTCATTCTCTTTTGAATATGCATCAAATAATTGATTCCATTCTGTTTCTCTTAGTAATCCTTCCTCTTTTGCATCCCATGATTCATATACGCTATCAGGTATGTCAAAAGGTGCATTATCCCATTTAAGGGNATTTCTCATTTGTGCTATCTCTTCATCACCAAGAGGACTGCCATGTGTCGATGCTGTTCCTTCTTTATTTGGAGAACCTTTTCCTATCACTGTCTTACAGCAAATTAAAGTTGGTTTATCTGTATTTAGTTTGGCTTTAATTAAAGCTTTATCAACTTCTTCNGAATCATGACCATCTATGTCAGGTATAACCTCCCAGCCATAAGATTCAAATCTGCTAGGTATGTCCTCTGTAAACCAACCATCAACTTCACCATCAATTGAGATATTATTGTCATCGTATAAAACTACTAATTTTCCTAATCGAAGTGTACCTGCTAAAGAGCATGCTTCATGNGATATTCCTTCCATTAAGCATCCGTCACCAGTAAATACATATGTCATATGGTCTATAANTTTGTGTTTATCGGTATTGAACTTGTTCGCCAAGATCTTCTCGGCAATCGCCATACCAACTGCATTTGATAGTCCCTGACCTAGTGGCCCNGTAGTTGTTTCAACTCCNGGTGTTATTCCGTACTCTGGATGACCGGCTGTTTTAGAATGAAGTTGCCTAAAATCTTTGAGATCTTCTATTGTTAAGTCATAACCGCTCAAATGTAATAAAGAGTANATCAACATTGATCCATGGCCATTAGATAAAACAAATCTGTCTCTATTGAACCATTCAGGATTAGAGGGGTTATGTATCAGATGNCGCCTCCATANTACTTCAGCTATTTCGGCCATTCCCATAGGCATGCCAGGATGGCCACAATTTGCCTGTTGCACGGCGTCTGCGGCTAAAATTCTTAGTGCTTGAATTGATTGAGAGCTTGAATTTTTACTCATTTTTTTGAGAAATAGTATTGTCGCTGAAATACAAATTCATGTATATAGAAATAATAAAAAAACAAAGATTTTTAAATAAAACAACNTGCTATGTGTAAAATACGCNCTCTTTCTAATCGGAGATAAAATGTCTGAATATAAACTGTTTACTTCTGAGTCNGTTTCAGAGGGACACCCTGACAAGATGGCAGATCAGATATCTGATGCCGTACTTGATGCGATGCTCAAGGAAGATCNTGAATCAAGGGTAGCATGTGAAACTTTAGTCAAAGATAACTTAGTTGTTTTAGCAGGTGAAATAACAAGTAGNGCCGATCCTGACTTAGAGGATTTAANNAGGAATGTAATTTTAGATATAGGATACGATAACATTGATGTGGGATGTGATGGNAATACTTGTAACATAATTAATGCTATTGGAAAGCAATCTCAAGATATAGCTCAAGGTGTNAATGAGGGAGAAGGTGAAGATTTAGAGCAAGGNGCAGGAGATCAAGGCTTAATGTTTGGATACGCAACAAACGAAACTGAAGTCCTTATGCCAGCACCCATTACATATTCTCATAGGCTTGTAGAACAACAAGCTTTTGTAAGAAAAAGTAAGAAGCTATCGTGGCTGAGACCTGATGCAAAGAGTCAAGTAAGTTTTATTTACGGAGATGACGGAAAACCTCAGTCAATTTCTGCAGTTGTTTTGTCAACACAACATGATCCTGATATTTCACAAAGTGACTTAAAAGAGGGGATTATGGAAGAAATTATCAAACCTGTTTTACCATCAAACTGGCTGACCGAAGAAACAAGATTCTTCATTAACCCAACAGGTCGATTTGAGATTGGAGGACCCGCTGGAGACTGTGGACTTACAGGACGAAAGATTATCGTTGATACTTATGGTGGAATGGCTCGTCATGGGGGTGGGGCATTCTCTGGAAAAGATCCATCCAAAGTAGACAGATCGGCGGCTTATGCTGGNAGATATGTTGCGAAAAATATTGTTGCTGCAGGTCTNGCNGACAAATGTGAAATACAGATTTCCTATGCTATTGGTGTTGCNGATCCNACATCAATAAGTGTGAATACTTTTGGTACAGCAAAAATTGATGAATTGNAAATATCTGATTTAATTAAAGAAAATTTTGATTTAAAACCGAGAGAATTAATCAATATGCTAGATCTTAAAAGGCCTATTTACAAGCAAACTGCTGCATATGGTCATTTTGGAAGAGAAGAAAGCGCATTTACCTGGGAAAGAACAGACAAAGTTGAAGCATTGAGAGGATAAAAAAATGAGTATGAAAGATTACAAAGTAGCTGATATAGANCTTGCAGAATGGGGNCGAAAAGAAATTGTTATTGCNCAATCAGAAATGCCAGCCCTGATGAAGTTACGNGANAGATATCAAAAAGAACAACCNTTAAAAGGTGCAAAAATTTTAGGCTGTATACATATGACAATTCAAACTGCAGTTCTAATTGAGACATTAACCGCNCTTGGCGCAGAGGTTAGATGGTCNGGATGCAATATTTTTTCTACACAAGATCATGCCGCAGCNGCTATTGCTAAATCAGGGNTACCTGTTTTTGCTTGGAAAGGTCAAACAGAGGAAGAATTCNATTGGTGTATTGAGCANACAATACTTTTTNANGGGAAGCCTTGGGATGCAAANATGATTTTAGATGATGGNGGNGACCTTACAGCAATGGCTCACGANAAGTATCCTGANATATTGGAGAATATTCATGGNATAACAGAAGAAACTACCACAGGAGTTGTAAGGCTAAATGAAATGATTGAAAGAGGTGAGCTTAAGGTCCCCGCCATCAATGTGAATGACTCTGTCACAAAATCAAAAAATGACAATAAATATGGAACAAGACATAGCTTAAATGANGGCATCAAAAGAGGNACAGACATGTTCCTCGCTGGTCGAAAAGCTCTAGTNATTGGATATGGNGATGTGGGCAAAGGATCCGCTCAAAGTNTAAAACAAGAAGGAATGGTTGTACGAGTAACAGAAATTGATCCCATTTGCGCGATGCAAGCTTGTATGGATGGTTATGAAGTCGTTTCACCTTACATANATGGTGTGAACNATGATTCTGAAGAATCAATTAATAAAGANTTNCTTGAAGATACNGATCTAATTGTNACGACAACAGGTAACTATAAAGTTTGTGATAAGCATATGCTTAAGGCAGTAAAAAAAGGGGCTGTAGTTTGCAATATTGGTCACTTTGANACTGAAATAGANACTCAATANATGAGAGATGANTGGTACTGGGAAGAAGTAAAGCCCCAAGTACACAAGGTTTTTAGAGACACGAANCCCGATGNNTCTCCAGATCTTGATAGTAATGACTACATCATATTATTGTCTGAAGGTCGTTTGGTAAATCTNGGNAATGCTACTGGTCATCCTTCGAGAATTATGGATGGATCTTTTGCTAATCAGGTTTTAGCCCAAATGTATCTTTTTGATAAAAAATTTGCTCACATCAACGATGAAGATAAAAAAAGAGAATTAGTCAAAGTAGAGGTTTTACCAAAAAAACTTGATGAAGAGGTNGCNTCTTATATGGTTGAAGGCTTTGGAGGTGTAATGACCAAACTATCAACAGAGCAAGCTGATTATATTAATGTACCGGAAGAAGGACCTTTCAAATCAGAGATATATAAATATTAGGAATAACTAAATGACTGAAAACTGCAAAACATTAAGTTTTGAGTTTTTTCCTCCAAATACAGATAGCACAATGTTGACGCTAATTGATTTAGCAAAAGAATTTGAGTCAATACCAGCAAAATATTTTTCTATAACTTTTAGTGGAAGAGGATCGGCTCAAAAAGAAACTTTCAATACTGTTGAATCCCTCTCTAATTCAACAAAGATACCAATTGCTCCAACGATATCGGGGATTGGATTAGACAGTGACCTAGTTCAAAGCATACTCAGCAAATATAAAGAAAGAGGTATAAAGAAGATATTGGTGTTTAGAGGAGATTTGCCTCCAAGATCTCAAAAAATAGGTNATTTCACCTATGCAGTAAATTTACTAGACTTTATTTTTGAGAAGTTTGGAAATTATTTTGAAATTGAGGTTGGGGCCTATCCTGAAATGCATCCTGAAGCAGCAAATTCAAATGAAGATATCNAGTACTTTTGTGAGAAGATGTCTAGAGATGTNAAAGGTGCCATTACTCAGTTCTTCTTCAAACCTGAAGCCTACTTTGATTTCATCGACAAATGTGCAAACCTAGGTTGTACTAAACCAATCACACCAGGAGTTTTACCTTTNTCTAGTAAAAAAGAATTAGAAATAATGTCTAAAAAGTGCGGAGTTGAACTTCCGAAGGATCTGATTGAAGATATTAATGGATATAAAGATGAAAGAGACGTAAAAAAATTTGGAGAAATGTACATTACTTCACTAGTTCAGGAATTATTGGATAATGGTGTCCCAGGTATTCATTTTTATACACTAAATAAATTGGAACCGACGAAAAATATTATCAACCTTTTAAATTAATCAATAATGACAAAAAAGAAACAGCAAGTTAACCCTCTTTGGGGTGGAAGATTTACTGTCGGAACCTCTGACCTTGCCCAATCTTTCTCTTCATCGATAAATACTGATAAGAGATTATTTGAAGTTGATATAAAAGGTTCCGTGGCCTATGCAGAAACTTTGAAAGAAGCCGGGCTTATTTCATCCAAAGAGCTAAGTAAAATTAAGGCAGGTCTTAAGAAAATTTTGGAGGAAATAAAAGAAGAAAAGTTTACGTGGAAATCAAATCTAGAGGATGTGCATATGAATATTGAGTCTAGACTTGTTGAAATTGCAGGGTCAGCAGCCAAAAAAATACATACTGGAAGATCCAGAAATGATCAGATTGCTACTGATTTAAGGATGTATCTCGAATTAAAAATTAGTAATTTATTCAGTCAGATTACATTTCTACAGGAAACGATAATCAATAAAGCTGATAAATATTTTGATGCGATTATGCCAGGATTCACTCACTTACAAATTGCACAACCTGTAACTTTTGGTCATCACTTGATGGCTTGGCATGAAATGCTTCAAAGAGACTACTCAAGATTAATTGATGTTAAGAAAAGAATGGACTATATGCCTCTTGGCTCTGCAGCACTATCAGGAACGAGATTTAAAATAGATAGAAAATTACTTGCAAAAAAGCTTGGTTTCAAAAACTTAAGTAACAATTCAATGGATGCAGTGAGCGATAGAGATTTTGTTCTTGAACTTGCCTCTACTCTTGCAATTATGGGCATTCATCTTTCTAGAATGTGCGAAGAAATTATTCTGTGGTCCTCTAGTCAGTTTAATTATGTAGAGCTTTCTGACGAAGTATGTACTGGGTCCTCGATTATGCCTCAGAAAAAAAATCCTGATATTGCAGAACTCATAAGAGGGGGGTCATCAAAGACCGTTGCAAATCTTCTAGGTCTGTTATCACTGATGAAAAATTTACCACTTACATATAATCGGGATATGCAAGAAGATAAAGAATATATTTTTGACAGTATTGATTATTCAGAGCATAGCCTCGCCTTGCTGGGCTTGATTATTGAGGGAATGCAACCAAATATTCAACAAATGAAGGCGGACTGTTATATAGGGCAAATAACTGCAACAGATCTTGCTGATTATCTTGTAGAAAGAGGAATGCCTTTTAGGGAGGCTCATGAGACTGTCGGAAAAATTGTTAGTACTGCTGAGATGAAAGGACTTCAAATACATGAATTAGAGCTAACTGAATTAAAAGGGTTCTCGAAGCTCATTAGTGAAGAAATTGAAAATTACCTCGATCCTGAAAAATCTGTTTTTGCAAGAAATCAAACTGGTGGAACTTCACCAAAACAAGTTAAAAGAGCTATCAATAAAGCNAGGAAGCAACTAGAAAATAGAAAATGAATAAAGGTTATATTCAAATCTTCATATTAGCTTCAATAGTTATACTTACCTCNTGTGGNAATAAAATGCCATTAANACTTCCAGAATCAACACATAACATCATTGAAAGTAATGACTGGTATTCACGTTAAAGAAGGAAATCTTTTCGTAGAAAACATACTTGGAGCAGAACTTGCCAAAAAGTATGGTACTCCTGCNTTCATATACTCTTCTGAGGTCATTAGGAATAATTANGCACTTTATTCAAATCAAAANAGAGNGGATGATCTTATTTGTTATGCTGTAAAAGCAAATTCGAACTTAAATATTCTTAAAATGTTAGTGGATATTGGGTCTGGATTTGATGTCGTATCAGGTAATGAGCTCAAAAAATGCCTCCTAGCTGGAGCTGATAAAAATAAAATAGTTTTCTCTGGAGTAGCAAAGTCGGAAGAAGAGATAACTCATGCTATTGAAAATGAAATATTATCTATAAATATAGAATCAATAAATGAGTATAAGAGAATAGAAAAGATATCTTCCTCATTAAACAAAAAGGTTAAATGTGCTTTAAGAGTTAATCCTGATATTACTATTGGTTCTCATAAATATATTGAAACTGGTGCTAAGTCATCAAAGTTTGGATTAGGGAAGAAAGATGTAAATGAGGTTTCCGAGCTTGCCTTGAAAAGTGAGAATATAGAATTAACAACAATTGCTTGCCATATAGGATCCCAAATTTCAGATGAAAATCTGATTCTTCAGAGCTTAGACTATATTTTTGTCATAGCTGAAGAACTAAAAAAGCAAGGACATGAAATTTCTTGCCTCGATATAGGCGGTGGCTTAGGAATAAAGTATCACAATGAAAAAAAAGGCGATCCAGCCTTACTGATAAAAGAGATAAAACGTCGTCTTAATGGAACGAACTATAAATTTATACTTGAACCTGGTAGGTCAATTATTGGTAATGCAGGTATTTTGATCTCTAAAGTTGAATATATTAAAGAGGCAGGTGATAAGAAGTTTGCGATTGTCGATACAGGAATGAATGATCTTATTAGACCTTCATTGTACGAGGCATGGCATGGAGTAATGGAATTAGAAAATCGAAAAGTTAAAAGTGAAAAATATGATATTGCAGGCCCAGTATGCGAAACGGGAGATGTCTTAGCTACTGACAGGGAACTAAGGATTCTTCCTAATGATATTATTGCTCTAATGGATGTTGGCGCTTATGGCTCTGTTATGTCTTCAAACTATAACTCACGCTTGAAGCCTGTTGAAATATTNGTAACGGGCGACAAAGCAGAAGTAATAAGAAGAAGAGAAAGTTTTGAAGATTTGATAGCTCTGGAAACATAGCGCTATGGAAGTAAACCTTCATATTTACTCGGGAATTGGAAATCTTATTGCTATTGTAGATGGAATTCGAAATGACTTGCATATTAGCTCGAAAGAGGTTGATCATGTTTATAATTTCCATNGTNTAAATTTTGATCAGCTAATAATTTTGCTGCCACCAAGCGATCCTCAGAATGATCTCGATGTGAAAATTTTCAATAATGATGGAAGTATNGCATCAAATTGCATTAATGGAGCAAGATGCGTTGGTAGATTTATAAAAGATAATTCCCTTCTAGCTTCAAATAAATTTAAGGTTAAGACTGATGGAGGTTTGTGGGAATTAGATAACGTAGAAAACAATATATTTTCAGCAGCTTTCGAAGTAAAAGCAGAAATAATCACAAAAAAAGTAGAGGCTAAAGGAATAGAATTATCTTTAGATTGTATAAACCTAGGTAATTTGCATGGTGTAACTTTCGAGAATAAGCAAATAGATATGAGATTCTTGGATATAGGTGAAAGCCTTCAGAGGAATATATCCTTTCCAGATGGAATAAACTTTGGAGTTGCCGAAAAAATTAATAAAAATGAAGTTAATCTTAAAGTCTATGAAAGAGGAGCAGGAGAGACATTAGCTTGCGGAAGTGGTGCATGTGCAGTAGCTATGGTAGGCATATTACAAGAGAAACTTGTAACTCCTGTTAAGGTCAACTTCCAGAGTGGAAGTCTTTTGATAGACTATGATAGAGAAACAGAGATTATTTCAGCTCAAGGCCTAACTGAGTTTATCGAAACAAAAATTATAAAAATTGATGTCTAAGAAAAAACTAGATCCAAAAGCAGTTGAGGAGTTTCTCATTCTAAACCCAGATTTTCTATCACAAAACTCAAAAATACTTAATTCAATTGAAATAGTTCATGAAACAGGTGGAGCGGTTTCTCTTATCCAAAAGCAAGTTGAATTATTAAGAAAAAATTATGAATCTACTTCCGGAAATTTACTCCAGCTTATAGATATAGCAAAAGCCAACGAAGAAATATTTGATAAAACAAAACAACTTTTGTTGAGCTTAATCATTTGCAGAAATCTTTCAGATATCATCTCAGCAACTGAATCCAGCTTTGTAAAGGAATTTGGAGCAGACTCATGTAAGCTACTTTTCTTCAAAGAAAATGCAAATTTACCAAAAGGAAGAATTCTTAATCCAAAAGAAGCTCATAAATTTATTGGAAAAAAATATGATGCGACTAATGTTTATTGCGGGTCATTAGATGACCGAGAGTCATCTTATATATTTGATAAAAAAACTAAGATTCTGGACTGTGTCCTAGTTCCTATAAAAAATATTGATTGTCCAGGTGTATTAGCCCTAGGCTCTAAAGCTGCAGAAACCTATTCTGATAAAAAAGATACATTGTTTTTAGAATTTATTGCTGAAGCGCTCTCAAGCCTTATTGAAAGAAATAATTATTAGATGCTGACTCTTGAAAAAGACAATTTTCTTTCCTATCTAAAAAATATAAAACAATATTCCGCACATACGCTTAAAGGATACGATCGAGATTTAGGAAAACTTGTTGAATATCTCTCTGAACAACATAAAACTTCCTGGAAGGAAGTAAAAGAGCATGATGTCAGGACTTTTATTAATGCAGAAAGAAGAAGGGGCTTAAGTCCAAGAAGTATTCAAAGACTTCTATCCTCTTGCAGAACATATTTCGAATTCTTATTATCGGAAGGTTTAATCAAGCTTAGTCCTGCTCAAAATATTAGCTCACCAAAATTGTCTCAATTATTGCCAAAAGCAATGGATACAGATTTAGTTCAAAGACTTCTTGATTTTAAACCTGAAGGTTCCATAGAGGTTAGAGATAAAGCTCTGGCTGAACTCTTATACTCATCAGGATTAAGATTATCTGAAATTTGTGCTTTAAATGTTGAAGATNTAGACCTTAAAGANAGAACTTGTGTAGTTACTGGAAAAGGGAATAAAACAAGGATAATTCCAGTAGGAAAGAAAGCTATTCAGGCAATTCGCGATTGGCTCTTATTTAGAAAAGAGCTAAAAATTGCCAAAGAAACGACCTCAAATGCAATTTTTTTAAACAATAAGGGTAACCGCATATCGCCAAGGTCTGTTCAGCTTAGGCTTGAAAGATTGTGCCTAAAAAGAGGTATTCCAGCAATTAATCCTCATATGCTAAGACACTCTTTTGCTAGTCATGTTCTTGAATCAAGTGGAGATCTAAGAGCCGTACAAGAAATGCTAGGTCACGCAGATATTGCGACAACGCAAATATATACGAAATTAGATTTTCAGCATCTCTCTAAGGTTTATGATAAAGCTCATCCGAGAGCTAAAAAAGGATCTAAAAATGTCGATTAAATATATTTCATTTGATCTGGATGACACTTTTTGGGATGTAATGCCAACAATTTACAGAGCTGAAGATAAAACCAAAGAGTGGATCAAAGATAATTTCCCTGGAGTAACTAAAGTAATGGACACAGATACTGTAATTGATTTGAGAAATAAAATTCTTAAGGAAGATCCTTCTTTGCTGGTCAAGATTTCTGAACTAAGAACAAGAATATTTTATGAGACAGCTGTCATGGCAGGTTACTCAGAAATGGAATCTCATGAAATGTCGCAGAAAGCATTTCAAATCTTTATAAATGCAAGAAATGATGTGAAGTTATTTGATGGGGTTAGAGAAACTCTTGTATCTCTAAGTAATAAATATTCGCTTGGTGTCATAACAAATGGAAATGCAGACTTAAAAAAGATTGGTATTGATCATTTTTTTAAACATATATTTTCATCAGCTAATTCAGGAGCTCATAAGCCAGATCCTAGAGCATTTGAGGCCTTAATTAATGCTTCAAACCTTCAAGCTAACGAAATCTGTCATGTTGGAGATCACCCTCTAAACGATGTCAAAGGTAGTTTAGAGTGTGGAATGAAGCCTATTTGGTACAAAAATGATGGCGCTGAATGGCCATATGACGATATAGATGTTCCTTCTTTCGAAAAATGGAAAGATTTTGAATCGGTTCTAGAGCAATCCTATTAAATGCTGTCTAGCATGTGTTGCACAGCTTGAGTAAGCTCATCATCAGAGCAGTCCATGCACATACCCATCGCAGGCATACCATTTAGTCCATTTTTTACTGATGCGGTCAGTGCCTCTATGCCTTTATCTGGTCTAACACCCCATGATGAAGCATCGGCAAACTTAGGAGCGCCGGCTAAACCAATGTTATGGCAAGTGGCACATGCGTTGGTATAAACATCTTCCCCATTTCTACCGCCTGAGGAGGCAGCTACAACTTCTACAGTGGCAGTGCCACAGTCTTGTCCTTGAACACATACGGAGACTACTGGCGCAATTCTCTTTTCAATGGCTTTCTTTGCTTCAGAGGCGCCTATGCTTAGCACAGCTCCAACGAATATTAATAATATAAACTTTGAATACTTCATATGTTAATTAATCAAGGAAGGGCGGTGACATTATAAAACAATAACTGTGGGGAGTCTTCTCGTATTTATTATTAAAATGCAGGGATATCAGTCTGTGTCCGCCCCAGAATAAGAGCATGAATATCATGCGTTCCTTCATATGTATTCACAACTTCAAGATTAACCATATGACGCATTATTGGATATTCATCGGAAATACCATTTCCACCAAGCATATCCCTTGATTTTCTTGCAATTTCAAGTGCCTTACCTGTTGAATTTCTTTTTATGAGAGAGATAAGTTCGGGAGAGATATTATGATCATCCATCAACTGGCCTGCTCTATAACAACCTTGCAAACCAATACTTATATCAGTTTGCATATCAGCTAGTTTTAATTGTATTAATTGGTTTGAACCTAAGGGTTTATCGAATTGTTTTCTATCCATAACGTAATCTCTAGCAGTGTGCCAGCATGTTTCAGCGGCTCCCAACGCACCCCAAGCTATCCCATACCTGGCATTATTAAGACAACTGAAAGGGCCNTTGAGTCCTTCTATNTTTGGTAACATTTGGCTTTCNTCAACANAGACGTCTTCCATTACAATCTGTCCTGTCACTGATGCCCTTAAAGCAAGTTTACCCTCTATCTTTGGTGCACTTAGTCCCTCCATTCCTTTTTCCAAGATAAAACCTTTAATTTTTCCTTCATCATTTTTAGCCCATACAACAAAAACATCTGCAATGGGACTATTAGATATCCACATTTTTGCGCCTGAAAGTGAATAGCCTCCTTCAACGCTTTTTGCTCTAGTAATCAAACCTCCTGCATCTGAGCCGTAATCAGGTTCAGTCAATCCAAAACATCCAATTTTTTCGCCTTTAGCAAGCCCTGGAAGATATTTTTCTCTCTGCTCTTCAGAGCCAAAAGCATATATCGGATACATCACCAAGGAGGATTGAACACTCATCATTGATCTGTAACCTGAATCTATTCTTTCAACTTCTCTAGCGATGAGGCCATAGCTTATGTAATCAACACCTGGNCAATCATAACCACTAATGGTTGCCCCTAATAATCCAACAGAACCCATTTCTTGAAAGATTGATGGGTCTGTTTCTTCTTTTCTAAAAGCTTCTTTTACTCTTGGTAAAAGCTTTTCCTGAGCAAATTGGCTTGCGGTATCTCTGACCATTCTTTGATCATCTGAGAGCTGTTGCTCCAGCAGAAATGGATCTTTCCAATTTATTGATTGCCAAGAAGTACTTGCCATATTTTCTCCATATTTTGTGAGTGCGGATGATATCAAGCCTTTGGTATTAATAAAATAGCTATTGATATGGATATATAATCTAAGGGGGCTAGTAGCTCAGCTAGGATAGAGCGTCTGCCTCCGGAGCAGAAGGTCACAGGTTCAAATCCTGTCTAGCCCACTCTTAGTGATACATGAAATANNCTATTTTTTTACATGTATTTTTTGTAGTTTATATTATGTTTCTGAATATATACTTAACCTTTTTGGGGTAATTATGGAATTTGATTTAATTATTAAAAATGGAAATATCATTGATGGAACTGGCTCTGAAGCTTACTTAGGAGACATTGCCATCAAAGATGGAGTTATAACTGAAATTGGGGAGGTTAATGGAGAAGCGGCTGAGATTATTGATGCATCAGGCAAGACTGTCACTCCTGGCTTTGTAGATATACACACACATCTAGATGCTCAGATAGGATGGGATCCTGAAATGACACCCATATGTTGGCATGGCGTCACTACAGCATTAATTGGAAACTGTGGACTAACATTTGCTCCGTGCAAGCCTGATGATGTTGAGATTCTGGCAGGAATGATGGAGACCGTTGAAGATATTCCTAAGCAAGCTATTCTTTCAGGTCTTCCTTGGAATTGGGAACACTATGGTGAATATNTAGATATGTTGGAAGAGCTCAAACCGTCACTAAATGTTGCTGGTCTAGTTGGCCATTCTGCTATTCGATATTACGTTATGGGTGATAGGTCTTTTGATGAACAAGCTACTGATGGTGAGAAAAAACAAATGGCTGAGATTGTTCAAAAAGCTATGGAAGATGGGGCAGTTGGGTTCTCGACTAATCGTTACGAACCTCATAANGCACCTGATGGACGTTCCATCCCAGGAACCTTTGCAGAATGCTCAGAACTTGTAGAGATTGCTAAGGTAGTTGGACCTAAAGATGGATTAATGCAACTCGTCGGAGCAGATGCGGAAGTTATGAGATCGGTTGCTGAAACAGAGGGAAGCAGAGTCTTATTTAGCTATGGTTGTTCAGGTGAAGAAGGATCAGGAGCCAGAGCTGCAGCTCATCTCGATGAGATGAACTTGGAAGGACGGAATATTACGGGTACCAGTCATACTCGAGGATCTGGCTACATGTTTGGCCTTCAATCTGGTTTACCTGTCCAAGGTGCGAAATGGGACGAACTTAGAGAAAAAGATTTTGAAGGTAGATTAGATGCCATCAATGATGAGACTTTCTGTAAAGCTCTTGTCTCTGAAGCGCGCGAACCAAAATCTTGTCCCATTCCTCTCCAAAAGGTATTTTTTATGGGCTTCGGTGAATCCCCTGATCATAACTTTGCAGAGAATCTTATTGAGTTATCTAAATCAGCATCGGAACACTGGGCCGAGACCTTCTTACGTCTTTCAAGGGAAAGTAAGGGTCGTGGTCTATTTAANTGGCGCATGTTTGGNACAAACCTTAAAGAGCAAGCAGATCTATTTGCAAGTGAAAATCTTATTCCTGGTCTAGGAGATGTTGGTGCTCATGTCTCTCAAATCATGGACGGAGGTTGGGCGAGTTTNATGCTTTCTCATTATGTTCGNGAGGCAGGCGTATTCACACTTCCACAAGCTATTAAGAAAATGACTGCAGATCCAGCTGCAGTGATAGGTCTAAAAGATAGAGGTATTTTAAAAACTGGAATGAAAGCAGATATAAATGTATTTAGTCCTGAAGATGTGACTGAACTGCAACCTTTACTTGTTAACGACTTTCCTGATGAAGCTCCTCGCTATATCCAAAAATCGCGTGGCTTTAAAGCGACAATAGTCAACGGACATGTCAATGTTCTTGACGGAGAACCAACAGGTGCGCGTGCAGGTCAAGTTCTAAGACACTAGACAATAATTTCATATCAATAAAATTCATAGGTTTATAATGAACCTATGAATTCTGCTGATGCTCTTTTAAAAACTTTGATTGCAAACGGCCTTGAAGTTGTTTTTGCCAATCCAGGAACTTCGGAAATGCACTTGGTTGCAGCAATTGATCATCATCCTGAAATAAGGCCGGTACTTGGTTTATTCGAAGGGGTTGTTACGGGAGCAGCCGATGGTTATGCAAGAATCTCTGGAAAAGCGGCAGCGAACTTACTGCATTTAGGTCCCGGTCTAGGTAATGGTTTTGCTAATATTCATAATGCGAGAAAAGCTAGGACACCAATGCTGAATATTGTTGGAGATCACGCAACTTACCATCTTAAATATGATGCTCCACTAACTTCAGATCTAGATGGCTTNGCAGAAGCATCATCGAATTGGGTTGGAAGAAGTTCTTCGCCCGATGATCTTTCATCTTTAGGTAGTAAGGCTTGGCATGAAGCACATAAATTTCCTGGTCAGATTGCGACAATGCTAGTGCCTGCAGATTGTGCTTGGGGTGAAACAGATAATCTCGGCCCAATTATTAAGCCTTCAGAGCCCCAAAAAATTGATGATAGTGATATAGATAATGCATTTAATGCGCTTTCTAAAAGTGACAATGCAATGTTATTTCTTGGTGGAAACTTCCTTGATGAAGAGTGTGTAACTCTAGCTGGTAAAATTGCTACTGTTGCAAACTGTAGACTTGCNACAGATACTTTTGTAAAAAAACACAGAAGAGGTAGAGGCATAACTAAGGTGGAGCCTATCCCATACTTCGCAGAAATGGCTGAAGAATATCTAAAAGGCATAGATACGATTGTCTTCATAGGGACTAAGCCACCCGTTTCTTTCTTTGCTTATCCTGGAAAAAAAAGTTATCTATCTCCTGAAGAAGCAAAAATTATTGAATTATGCTCACCATTTCAAGATGGAAAATATGCATTAAATGCGCTNAATGATCTATTCAAGGGATCAAAGATTGATGACAAATTTTTTCCTCTCGAAGATTTAAATATGCCAGATTCTGGAGATCTAGGTCCTGAAAATATAGGTCCTATTTTTGCTAACTTACTTCCCGAAGAAACAATAGTTTGCGATGAAGCTGCAACTTCTGGATTCTTCGTTACGCCACATGCATGGAATGCAAAACCTCTCGATTGGCTTGCTTTAACTGGCGGCTCAATAGGACAAGGATTGCCTTTGGCTACAGGTGCAGCTATTGGTGCTCCAGATAGNCCAGTTGTTTGTTTACATGGAGATGGAGGAGCAATGTATACAGTCCAATCGCTTTGGACTCAGGCTAGAGAATCNTTAAATGTAACGAATATAATATTCTCAAACAGGTCCTATGCAATCTTAAAAGTTGAATTAGATAGGGTTGGTGCTCTTGGGACAGGAGAAAGAGCTGCATCAATGTTCTCATTAGATGACCCACCAATCAATTGGTCCTCACTAGCTAAGTCACTTGGTGTGGCTGGCCGGACTACAACAACTGTTAAAGAATTTAAAAAAGCACTTTCAGATAGTTTGTCTTCNGATGGTCCAAGTCTTATAGAAGTATTGATCTAATACTACTTCTTAATGAATTTTGNCCATGTATCGATGGGCCTTCTTTCAGTTCTTAAAGAATTAATCGGTGCTTCAGGGTCTCTGTAACCTATAGCCATGCCGCAAAATAACATCTCTTCATCAGGCGCCTCAACGAATGCCGTTACACTTTCCTGTTTCATGGCCCATGCCTCTTGTGGGCAAGTATCTAATCCCTCTTCTCTTGCTAAAAGCATGAATGTTTGAAGAAACATACCCAGATCTGACCATTGAGGAGTTCCCATTTGTCTGTCTACAAAACAGAAGAACGCAGCAGGAGCACCAAAGAATTCGTAATTTCTAAGCATTTGTTTGAAGCGACCTTCTTTATCTTCACGACCTATATCTAANATTGAATACATTTGCACACCTACTTCGAACCTTGAGGTTTTATATGGCTCTTTAAGGTTCTCAGGGTAAATAGCATAGGCAGGTGTCTCAGGCTCTGACCATTCTTCTTGATGTTTTAAAAATGAATCCATAGTTTCATTGTTGATGACATAAATCTTCCACGGNTGAAGGTTCCCACCTGATGCACTTCTTGCTGATTTTTCAAGAAGTTCTTTAATTAGTTGATCGTCTACAGGATCTTTGAGAAATTCTCTAACAGAAAGCCTTGAATCGACTGCTTCGCTTACATCCATNTTATCTCCTAGGTTAACTCTTTTTCAGCTGTTTCCTTTGCCCATTTGTAGTTTGCTTTGCCATTTGGTGCCCTCATTACCTCTTCGACAAAAAGAACTTGCTTAGGTAATTTATATCCAGCTAAGTGTTCTCTAGTAAATGATATCAAATCTTGCTCAGCAATCTCTTTTCCCTCTTGGAAAGATGCTAGAGCTACGACTCTTTGACCGAACCTATCGTCTTTGAGTCCTACAACTAAGCAATCATAAATNTCATTATGTCTTTTGATAGCTTCTTCNACTTCTTCGGGATAAACCTTTTCTCCAGCAGTATTAATACAATTACTTCCCCTGCCAAGGAGAGTAATCGTTCCGTCTGACTCAACTTTTGCATAATCTCCAGGAAAGCTATACCTTACCCCTTGAAATTCTTTAAAGGTTTCTGCAGATTTCTTTTCATCTTTGAAGTATCCCANGGGCACTAATCCGCTTGTTCCTATTTTTCCCATCTTATCCGATCCAGGCTCAACTATTTCTCCATCATCAGTTACGACAATCACTCCAGGATTTAAAACAAATTTAGCAGTTTCAGCAGGATTGTCTCTGGAAGCTCTTGAAGATCCCATACCTCCTTCAGTAGAACCCATAGCATCAACCAAGACCATATCATGATGTTTCAGCAAACCTTGTTTAACTTCGGAACTCCACATAACTCCACTTGAAATGACTGTGTTAATAGAGCTCAAATCATAAGGATGTCCATCGGATTCAGCTTTATCCAAAGCATCCATAATGGGTTTGGCAAAAGCATCACCAACAATCACAACATTATTTGCCTTAGTCCTTTCTACCTCTCTTAAAAGATTATCTGGATCAAAGCCAAGTTCTGGCAGGGTGACTACAGTTCCACCAACTAAGTGAGGAATTATTGCTCCAAGCCACATACCTGTTCCATGCATCAATGGGCAAGCAGGTATACTAACTGGTAGATTGTCCTCTTCAGCTAACCTTTTGACTTCATTGCCTATAGCCTCTAAATCNTCTTTTTCCAAACGCTCCTGAACAGGAATCAGCCCCCAAGCTCCAGCTGTATTTAACATACCCATTAAATGTCCTTCATGCTGGTACATAACACCTTTGGGCATCCCGGTAGTCCCTCCGGTATAAAGCATATATATATTTTCTCCTGACCTTTCTATTCTCTCCATTGGTTCAGAGGCAGATATTTCTGATTCATAATCTTTTGCAAAGCTTAAAAGCTGATTTGTGCCATCATCAACTTGAATAAATAATTTTACTTTTGGCAATTTATCTTTAATTGCCTCTATTTGCTGGGTGTAACAACCTTGATAAAAGACTGCTTCAGAATCTGAATTATCTAATAGATAAATTAATTCCTCTTCCTTGTATCTATAGTTAACATTTATCGGTACTCCCCTGATTTTAAACACGCTGTATTGTGCCTCTAAATACTCATTTGAATTATGAAGATATAGTCCTACCTTAGAATCATCTCCNAGTCCCGCTTCNGAGAGGATTGTGGCTAGTCGAGCCGCNCTATTATCGTACTCTCTCCAAGTAACTTCCTTATCTCCACAAATGAGAGCTATCTTATCGGGAATTACATCTGAATTTCTTTCCCAAACTGTTGCATATTGTGCTTCCAAAATAACCTCCTGATTTAATCTTGTATCCAACTTCCATGAGCTCCATAAGGAACTCTTTGAGGAATTAAAATCTCAGCTACAGGCTCTTGATCGAAAGCCTGTGCATCAATGATAACCAACTTAGATTGTCTTGTTTCTCTCTCATGGACTAGGGACAAGATCCATCCCTCGTCTTCACANNAAGGCTCTGGTTTAGAAGCAAAAACGGGTTCTCCTCCCGCAACATTAGTTCCTAAATGATGATCGGTTCTTTTTCCGGACTCTAGATGGTACTTAAATAAGTGCTCTCCGAAAGTTAGATCCTCAACGTCTGTCTTTAATTGCATACAATAACCATATTCAGATTTAAGGCCTATTAANTTATCGTTTATCCTTGGAAAATCACACGCACCATCATCTAACTGCTCTTCAGATACAGTTCCTTTCTCAAGATCAATGACCCAGCGCCAAAGTCTTGCTACGGTTGTCTCACCTCCGTAAATATCCTTAAAGCCGCCAACCATTGCCTCTTGCTGTCTAGATACATATAAAATTATCTTATCGTCTTCCTCATAAGAATTAAAACTATGGAAAACAAAACATGGCTCNATATCGAACCATCTTACATCTGAATTGTTTCCATTCCTTGGCATGACTCCCAATCTCGCTCCGCATTCNGGCTTGAAACCAAATGGAGAACCAGTTGAAGCAGCTAAATTCATATCTGCAACAATTGGAAGATCCATAAAAATGACATAGTTTCGAGTTATGTTCCAATCATGCATCATTACCGGCCTAGGAAGTTCTATAGNTTCTGACTGGACTAAAGCACCTTGACTGCTCACCCTGTAATAATTTAAGTAGGGCTCGCTGAACATGGAATAGCCAAAGAAAAGCATTTCACCAGTTTCAGGGCAAACCCTCGGGTGTGCTGTCATAGCTGTATTTAATTTACCTTGAAAGTCTTCTAAGCCAACTGTCTCAAGTTTTTTATCCACACACCAAGGTAATGAGGTCTCTTCTAAGGCCAGAAGTTTTCCGGCATGATTAACAATATGAGTATTTGCGGGAGAAGCAGCTAAATCTCCAAATGAAGACATTACGTTTAAATCATTTTCATAATAAGGCGTTCTAACATATTTGTTTTTATAAGATGCTTTTCCATTCTCGAGATAAACTCCGTGAAGCATTCCATTTCCAAAGAACCAGTGATCGCTATAACCTGATACTGGATTAAAGCCATTCCTNACATACAAGCCTGAGAGATCCTTCGGAATCTCACCTTTTACTTCAAGGTTATCAACNTTTAANTCNTCTTCAACTGGAGCCCAATTACCTTTTAAATGCCAATGAATTTTCTTTTCAGTGCTTGAGATGCTCCCCATAACTCTCTCCCTCATATTCGAGAATAAGTTATAGCAAAAAAAATCTAATTGTTATAGAAAAAAAGGAAAAATTAGTAATCTATTTTATCTTCTACTGCTTTTCCTTCTTTTGGTATAAGGGCTGACCTAATAAAAGAAGCTACCTGAACCCCATCTTGATTCTTACCAATTGTTCTAACAGTGACAATACCTTCATCGGGTCTAGATTTTGACTCTCTTTTCTCAATGACCTCAGATTCTGCATATAAGGTATCTCCAACATAAAGTGGGTGGGTCATTTTTATATCAGTCCAGCCAAGGTTTGCGACTGTTTTTTGACTGACATCACTGACACTCATTCCTACCATTAAGGCCACTGTAAAAGGGCTGACCACTAAGGTTTTACCAAATTCTGTCCCTTTTCCATATTCATCATCTATATGCAAAGGATGCTGATTCATGGTTAGTAAAGTAAACCAAATATTATCTGACTGTGTAATTGTTCTGCCCGGCCTATGTTCATAAACATCACCTATGACAAATTCCTCATAATATCTCCCGAAGGATTCTCTATACCTACCAGGTGANATTTCTTTCATTTTTTTTACCATAACGCTTAGTCTATAGTCTTAGGATCAATGCCGACAAGTCTTAATCTTTTCTCTAGAGACACTATGATTGGATTATCTATCATCTTGCCATTGAAGGATATAACCGCAGCATCTGATCTATTGAAAGCTCTAATAATTTCTTGTGCCTCTTCGATCTCCTGATCTGAAGGCAGAAAAGATTTTGTTATTACTTGCAGTTGTGAAGGATGAATAGCTGCCTTTCCATTAAATCCAAGTGCTTTTGACTTTCGGCTCTCTTCCTCTAAAGATTCTAAATTTGCAATATCCATGTAAGGACCATCTATAGTAAATAAGTTATGAATAGAGGCTTCGAGTACTATTTTTGATCTAGCAAACAAGAGGGAGTCCCAGCCCATCGTCGATCCCAAACTAGCACTTAGATCGGCACCACCTAAGGCAAGACCTTTAACTTTNCTGCAAGCGGCTATTTCTTCTAGATTTCTTATTGATTTAGGTGTTTCCAATAAGGCAATAANATTAATATCTGGAAGCTCATTNACTAAAGAGACCTCTTCTAGCTTAGGAAGCATAAATGCATCAATTGATAGTTCTGACTGCGTTAGAAGACTTATGTCTAATTGGCCAAGCTCTTCTGAAATAGGATTAGTTCTTACAATCAAAGTTCCATCATAAGAGGTTTCNCTGAGGTGTGCATATAGAGATTCTCTGGACTCTTCTTTTTCACNAAATGGAACNGAGTCTTCTAAATCTAAGATGACACTATCAGCTCCTTTGTCAAAAGTTTTGGATATCCATTCGGGTTTATTTCCAGGAATAAAAAGTGGGGAAAGGGGAAACTTATTCAAATTCTTTTAATACTAGTTTCTTTCCTTCTCGACAAGAAAGTCAACTACATCAAACAATTGATCAGTTCGAACTGCCCTAGAAGCAGAAACTTTATATTTTCCATTCACAATGAGCGTTGGTACTCCGGTAACCTTCCATTGCTTCATTCTTTTATCTGCTTGATCAACTGCATTTCTCACCCCAAACGAAGTAGAAACAGCTTTATATTTATCTCTATCAATATCAAATCCCCTGAAGTAGTACTCTAATTCTGTGTTTCCGGTCAACATCCTCCCTTCATTCTGGATCGTGTTAAATGCTGCGGGTACAAATTGCTGTTCAATCCCTAACGCCTTAGCGGTGAAGTAAATATTGGCATGAGTTTTAAGCATCTCATTCCAAGTTGCAGGAGACTTTATAAATGTAACATCTGAAGGTATGTCTCTTTTCCATCGAGCTATATAAGGCTCTAGCGCATAACAGTGATTACATCCAAACCAAAAGACTTCGGTTACTTCAATTTTGGAAGGGTTACGCACACTAGTTGGATTATCAAGTAGCTCATAGTGAACACCTTCCCGATATTGATCACCCGAATCAAACTCTAAAGATGTTGGCTCCTCCGAGGAGCAACCTAGAAATATTACAAATAAAAAAGTGAGAAAATATGAACGTGACATCAACCTAGTATAGTCCATGAACAAAGCTAGCAAGAGCTTCTATTTCAACATCATCAAGCTTGTAGGCTATAGCAGCCATAATTTTTGAAGGATCTTCATTAATTCTTGCTCCAGATCTGTAATCTTTGAGAGCTTTTGCAATATATTCTGGTTGTTGACCACTTAGTAATGGATAAGCAGCGGGTCCATTACCTAAGCCTCTTGGAGAATGACAAGCTGAACAGGAGGGCACTCCCTTCTCCAAATTACCAGCGTAATATAACTTTCTCCCAAGTTCTAATTTTGACTCTTCTACTTGACCAACTTTATTCTTCTGAGAAGCATAAAAAGCAGAAATATCTTCTAAATCAGAATCATCTAAGTTATCAAGCAATCCTATCATTGAATCAATTACTCGATCACCTGATTTGACCAGCTTTAACTGTTTCAAAAGATACTTCTCATTTTGCCCTGCAAGTGATGGCCAAAGGCCAACTACACTGTTTCCATCAGCTCCATGACATGCTGAACACACAGCAACTTTTGACTCTCCTGATTTAGGGTCTCCTGCGCCCAATAAAAAAAGCGCTGAAAATATTACCAAGGATATCTTTGTTAGTTTCATTAGAGAATTTATCTTTAAATATGATGTGACGCGACGACATTATATACTAACCTTTCTGGCGATTCTAAATTTATAACTGTAATCATGAATACCTATTTTCTTAACGCTAAATTCGTGGGTAGCTTTCCTTCTAATAAAGATCTGCCAGAAGATAAAGGCCTAGAGATAGCCTTTTGCGGCAGATCGAACTGCGGAAAATCTAGTGTGTTAAATGCCCTTACGAATAATAGAAAACTTGCCAAGACAAGCAAAACACCTGGAAGAACACAGGCAATTAATGTGTTTGATATAGATTTAGCAAATCAATTAAAAATTATAGATTTGCCTGGCTACGGATACGCAAAAGTATCAAAAAAAATGAGGGCGACTTGGGGTCAAGAAATAGAAGACTATCTGATGACTAGAAAAAGCCTTATAGCAATTTGCATAATAATGGACATAAGACATCCGTTCAAAGAAGATGATTCAAAGTTGATTGATTGGTGTGAAAGTAAAGATCTTCCAATGATACTCGTCCTTAATAAATCAGATAAGTTATCAAGAAATAAAGTCTCTAGGGCGTTAACTGAAGCAGTTAATAGCCTCTCGAGCCTCTCTACAGAGCATTACGTAATAACAACTTCAGCAATCGATAAAAGCGGAATTAGTAATTTAACTGAGAGGATAAAAAGTCTAAAGTAAAAAAGCTCCGAGCATTTGGGGTTGCTCGAAGCTTTACTGAAAGTTGGAGTTAATTGCTTTCAATATTTGAGACTACAAAAATAAGAAAAAGTTCATTTTTTAATTTTTTCGTAATGTAAAATTGACACGAGGATTTAAAAATTAGCAAAACACGATCATATATAATTCAAAAATTTAGCCAGTTGATTACATTAGGATCAAAACAAAGGACTAAAGCTAAAACTTACGCACGTTTAGCCGATTCTTTTAAAGAGACCCTATCCATGGAGACCGATAAAGGAATCATAAATTTTAGGATAGATTCAGCTGGGTCAGTACCTCAAACTTTTAACTCTGAAAGGAGTGAACCAGAGACATTCCAATGGATAAGGGAGTATTTAAAAAGCGAGGAAACTCTATGGGACATTGGAGCAAATGTAGGTATGTTTAGCTTATATGCTGCAATGGGAAAGGATAATAGAGTTTTAGCAATTGAACCTTCTGCTGAATCATATGCAACGTTAAATGCAAACATCAGGTTAAACTGTCTAGACAAATATATTCAAGCTCTTTGCTTTGCAGGCAACTCACAGACAAGCCTTCTCAACCTATTTATGAAAGACTCTGCTTCGGGAGCTTCACACAACAGCATAGGTTCAAATACTAATCAATTTGGAGAATTTGAAGTAAATGGATATCAATCAGTTATTGCTATTACTTTAGATGATCTATCGCAGATAGAAGGTGTTCCATCACCAAACCATATTAAACTTGATATTGATGGGAAAGAGTTAGAAATACTTAAAGGTGCAACAAAAACCTTATCAGAGATTGAAAGTATCTTAATTGAAATTGAGGGAAATAATCTCGATGAAAATCTCACTTCGATAGAAGATATATTAAGGAATGCTGGCCTAACTGAGGACGATTCCTGGAGAAATAAAGGATCAGGTAGAAATAGACTGTACCGGAGAAAATAAAAATTAATGAGTGAAAAACAAGATCCAATAATACTTGTGGATGGTTCATCTTATCTTTACAGGGCGTATCATGCTTTGCCTCCACTTACTACTAGCAAAAATCAACCGACAGGTGCAATAAAAGGCGTCATCAGCATGATCAAGAAGATTCTCATTGATCATCCAGAGAGTCCTCTTGCTGTAGTCTTCGACGCCAAAGGTAAAACATTTAGACATGATATGTATTCCGAATATAAAGCTAACAGACCGCCTATGCCAGAGGATCTAGTTCAGCAAATTGAACCTATTCATCAAATCATTACCCTCATGGGAATTAAATTAATCATGATCCCGGGAGTTGAAGCAGATGATGTTATTGGAACACTTGCAGAACAGGCAAGGCAAAAGCGACTAGATACAGTTATATCTACAGGTGATAAAGACATGACTCAACTGGTTTGCAAAAACGTTAGTGTTGTAAATACTATGTCGGGAGAATTATTGAATGAGAGCGGTGTTCTAAAAAAATTTGGCGTCGAACCAAAATATATCACTGATTATTTGGCATTAATAGGTGACAAGTCAGACAATGTCCCAGGAGTGGAGAAAGTCGGACCTAAAACGGCTGTCAAATGGCTTGATGAGTTCGGGGATATTGATGGAATAAAATCTAATGCCGAGTCTATAGGAGGCAAAGTAGGAGAAAATTTAAGGGCTTCTTTAGAGACATTAGACCTTGCTCATCAGCTTGTAAAAATTAAAACTGATGTAGAGCTCGATTTGGGAATTGAAGATTTAAAAGTTGGTGAACCAAATTCAAAAGAGCTATCAAAAATTTATAAGGAACTGGAGTTCAATGCTTGGCTTCAAGAAGTTCCTGAGAGACAAGCAACTTCCCCTAAAATAAATAAATCTTATAAGTGCATCACTACAAAAAAAGATTTGAAGAAAGTAATCAAAGAAGCCTCCAAATCTGACACAGTTGCGATTGATACAGAAACGACTGGTCTTGATTATATTGATTCTGAGCTAGTTGGAATATCTATCAGCTTTAATGCAGGAGAGGGATTCTACATACCTATAAAACATAATGATGAGTCTATAATCCAGCTGCCATTAGAAGATGTAATCAATGAGTTGAAACCACTCTTAGAAAACTCTGAAAAGAAGATTATAGGTCAGAATATCAAGTTCGATAAAAATATCTTGATGAAATATGGCTTGAAAATAGCCTCAATAAAAAATGATACCATGATGATGAGTTATGTCCTCGATGCTTCAGCTACAAGACATAACTTAGATGCCTTAGCTTCATATTATTTAGGCTACAAAACATCAACATACGAAGATGTAGCTGGTAAAGGAGCTAAACAAATTTCTTTCGATGATGTTCCTATAGACATTGCGACAAATTATGCTGCAGAAGATGCTGACATCACTTTAAGATTATATGAAGAGTTAAGTCCAAAATTAAAGAATATTGAATCTTTAAATAAACTGAATGAAGAAATTGAAATACCTTTAATTGAAGTTTTATCAGACATGGAAAGGAATGGAGCTATCTTAAATGCAAAAGTACTCAATGCTCAATCCAAAGACCTTGAAGAAAGAATAATAAGACTCGAGAATAAAGCCTATAAGCTAGCTGGTGAAGAATTTAATCTTGGATCTACCAAACAATTAAGAGAAATCTTTTTTGATAAGCTCAATTACAGAGTAATAAAAAAGACGCCAGGAGGGCAACCTTCGACAGATGAGAAAGTATTGGCAGAGCTGGCTGAAGAATATGAATTGCCCAAAGTTTTGCTTGAGCATAGAACTCTCAGCAAGCTCAAATCAACCTATACAGATAAACTACCAAATCAAATTTCTTCTTTGTCTGGAAAAGTCCATACTTCATTTCATCAAGCTGTAACCACTACAGGTAGACTGTCATCTTCTGACCCCAATTTACAAAATATTCCGATAAGAACAGAAGATGGTCGAAGGATCAGGCAGGCTTTCGAACCTTCAAATGGAAATAAATTTATTTCAGCTGACTATTCCCAAATAGAACTAAGGGTTATGGCACATCTTTCCAAAGATCCAGGTTTGCTTTCAGCATTCCAAGAAGGAGAGGACGTTCACAGTAAAACGGCAAGTGAAGTTTTTAATGTAGGCATAGAAGATGTTTCTTCAGATCTAAGAAGAAACGCAAAGGCAATAAATTTCGGTCTTATTTATGGTATTTCTGCTTTTGGTTTAGGAAAACAATTGGGCATTACGAGAAACTTAGCAGCAGAATACATGGCGATGTACTTTGAAAAATATCCAGGTGTTAAGCAATATATGGAATCGACTAAAGAATCTGCTAGTCAGAATGGTTATGTAGAAACCCTTTTTGGAAGAAGGCTGTATTTGAAAGAGATTAATGCAAATAATGCACTTAGAAGACAGGCATCAGAGAGGGCAGCTATAAATGCACCCGTACAAGGTACTGCAGCAGACATCATGAAAATAGCCATGATTAGAATGTATCAAGCACTTGAAAAAGAAAAAAGTGAAGCTCGAATAATTCTTCAAGTTCATGATGAGCTAATACTGGATACGCCTGAAAAAGAAATTGATAGAGTAATTGAATTAACTACAGAAGCAATGAAAGAGGCTACACTGCTTGATGTGCCTTTAGAAATTGATATCGGGATTGGAGATAACTGGGACCAAGCTCACTGATGAATCTACTTCTGAAAAACCCAAAGAATGTTTATGCGATCATTGTAATGTACTCCTTTGGCATGATATGTGTGGCTCTATTCATGGAGCATATGATGAACCTTGAGCCATGTATTCTATGCTATATGCAGAGAGGTTCTGTCATATTGATAGGATTGTTTGCTTTACTAGGACTATTAATAAACTCTTCCAATCTTATAAATTTCAAATTAAATCTTTATTTAATCCTTGTGTCTGCTTTCTGCGGGATTGCCTTATCTCTAAGACAGCTTTATCTCCAAAACCTCCCTGAAGATTTGGTCCCAAGTTGTGCTCCTGATATGGAATATCTGTTTGAAACGCTTCCATACTTGGAAATATTTATTCTAGCTTTAACAGGCGATGGAAACTGTGCCGAAGTTTTATGGACGTTTTTAGGAATCAGTATTCCTGGATGGGTTTTAATAGGACTAATAATTATGTGCTCATATGTGATTTATGCCCTCATATATGCAAATGAAATTCATTCTCATAAATAAGATTACCTATATAATACACCGCAATTTTTAAAAGGATTCTTGAATGTCATCGATCTACGAAAACCTATCTGTTGAGGAATTAATCAACAAAGCTCTTCAGAGAAACGAAGGAGAAATAGCTTCGAATGGAGCGCTATTGGTAAAAACCGGCAAAAGGACTGGAAGAAGTCCTCTCGATAGATTCATTGTTAAAGATTCTACAACAGAAGATTCAGTTGATTGGGGAGATGTAAATAAGCCCTTTGACAGTCAAGCCTTTGAAGATCTTTGGGAAAGGGTAAAAAAGTATTTGGATGATAAAGATTCATTTATTTCATCCCTACACGTAGGAGAGCACCCTGACTACTATGTTCCAATAAATATCAGAACCGAGTGGGCATGGCATAATCTCTTTGGCAAGCAAATGTTCATAAGGCCAGAAAATTTCAATCCAAAAGGTAAGGATAGCTGGGAAATGATGAGTGCACCTGAATTTGTCTGTGATCCAGAAAGAGATGCAACTAACAGTGATGGAGTAGTGTTGTTAGATTTTTCAAGAAAAAAGGTTCTCCTAGCTGGAATGCCTTATGCCGGTGAGATGAAGAAATCTATGTTTGCTGTCCAAAACTTTTTACTTCCTGAAAAAGATGTTCTACCGATGCACTGCGCTTCTAATGTTGGCTCAAATGGAGAGGTTTGCCTTTTCTTTGGTTTATCTGGAACAGGGAAAACTACTCTTTCTGCAGATCCAGACAGAAATCTGATAGGAGACGATGAGCATGGATGGGGGCCAGGTACGGTTTTTAACTTTGAAGGTGGGTGTTATGCAAAATGTATTAACCTGACCCAAAAAAATGAGCCAGTTATTTGGGATGCAATCAAAAAAGGTAGTGTTATGGAAAACGTTGTGATTGATTCTAAATCAAAGGATCCAGATTATTCAGATTCCTCATTAACCGAAAATACTCGCGTTGTTTATCCTAGAGAACACATTGAGAAAAGGGCTGATAAAAACTCAGGAGGAGAGCCCAATGCAGTTATTTTCCTAACTTGCGATCTTTCAGGAGTTATACCTCCTGTATCTATTCTAAGTAAGGAAGCTGCAGCTTATCACTTCCTCAGTGGATATACTGCTGCCATTGGTTCAACAGAGGTTGGTTCAACTGAGGCATTCAAAACCACATTTTCAACCTGCTATGGGGCTCCTTTCTTTCCCAGAGCAGCTGGGGTTTATGCTGATTTGCTGATGAAGCGAATAGAAGAATTTGATAGTAAGGTCTATCTTGTGAATACAGGTTGGACAGGCGGNCCATATGGAATTGGAAAAAGATTTGACATACCTGTAACCAGAGCGATTATCTCTGCCATACAGTCCGGNGCGTTAGTAGGTTCAAAAACAGAAAAAATAGAAGGCTTGAACTTAGAAGTTCCNGCTGAACTGGAAGGCGTAGACTCAAAAATGCTTAACCCAATAAAAAACTGGAATGATCCTGATTCATACAACGAGTATGAAGCTAAATTAGTTGCCCAATTCAAAGAAAACTTTCAAAAATTTGATGTATCGCAATCGATTGTTGAGGCCGGACCAAGGTAAAAGCAATGACAAGATTTTCTTTAGATCAATTAAAGAAATCAAAAGCCACACAAGAACTTAATTTTATCAATCGTGGAGTTGAAAAAGAGTGTCTAAGGGTTGATACATCAGGAAAATTATCTCAAAAGGATCATCCTTTGGCTTTAGGCTCAGCCTTAACAAATCCTTTTATAACGACAGATTTTTCAGAAGCCCTTATGGAACTGGTAACACCAACGTTTACTAGTGCTAATGAGGTAATTGATTTTCTGACAGCATTGCATGTTTTTGTAAATAAAAATTTAGAAGAGGAGCTTCTTTGGCCAATGAGCATGCCCTGCNCTATAGATTCNGAGGATGATATTCGTATNGGCAACTATGGCACATCCAATCAAGGAATGATAAAAACTATATATAGAAGAGGTCTCTCAAATAGATATGGNAGCATGATGCAAGCAATAGCTGGAATCCATTATAACTTCTCTTTTTCTGATAAATTTCTTGAAGTCTTAGCTGAATCAAATTCAGATAATATTAAAGATTTTAAAAACAAAACATATCTCAGCATTGCAAGAAATTTCCGTCGTTATGGCTGGATATATCTTCTTCTTTATGGAGCTTCACCTCTAGCAAGTGGTTCATTCGCTGCAAATAGACCCAATGATCTGCAATTGTTAAGTACCGGAGATTTGTATAAACCCTATGCAACCTCACTTAGAATGGGTGATTTGGGCTACATAAGTCATGCTCAAGACAGTTTAAATATTTCATTTAACTCCCTTGATGCATATTGTTTGGATTTAAAAAATGCCCTTCATACACCGTTCGAGCAATACAAAAAAATTGGAGAGTTTAAAGATGCTGAGCGTATTCAATTGAATGACTCTATTATTCAAATAGAAAATGAATATTACAGCACTATAAGACCTAAAAGAGTTTGTCCTAGTGGAGAAAGGCCCATCAATGTTCTTAAAGATGAAGGAATAGATTATTTAGAGCTCAGGTGCATAGACTTAAACCCTAGCTCTCCGATTGGTATCACCAAAGAGCAAATATATTTTTTAGACTTATTAATTCTATTTTGTTTTTTTACAGAAAGTCCTGAGATTACTAATAAAGAGTCTAAAGAGCTCTTCAAAACTCATAAAAAGGTGGTCAACGAAGGCAGAAATCTTGACACAAAGATTGAAACGCAAGATGGGCAAGTTTATCTTAAAGATCAAGCAATCAATATTATTGAAGGTATGAAAAAGATTGCTGTATTCATGGACGAAGAGGTAGAAAAAGGTGGCGATAACTCTTGGCAAAATGCTATGAATGGAAAAAAAGAGATAGTGGATAATCCAAATTTGTCAAAGAGTGGTTCTCTATTAAACGAAATACAGAAGAAAAATATCTCTCACCAAGAATATGCGATGGAATTATCCTTTTTGCACCAAAAAACTTTAAATGGCATTACTAATAATGAAGATATTAAGTTTGCTGAAGTAGCAAAAAATTCCCTAAGTGATGCAATAAAAATAGATCAATCATCCCAAGTTGACTTTGAAATATATCTTGCAGATTTTCTGTCCAAGATTTCTTGACGTTTTAAAATTTAGCGTTAAGTTAACAGCTTTATATCTAAAGAGGATAATCTGATGAAAGCATTTTTATGTAAAGAGTTTGGACCAATAGAGTCGCATCAAGTTGAGGAAATAGATGATCCTGTGGCGGGACCTGGAGAGGTAGTTGTAGATATTAAGGCTACGGGGATAAGTTTTCCCGATGTTTTAATTGTTCAAGGATTGTATCAGTTCAAACCCCCATTCCCATTCAGTCCTGGCAGCGAAATATCTGGAGTGGTTGATTCAGTAGGTGAAGGTGTTACCTTACATAAAGTTGGAGATAGAGTTTTGGGGAGCATAGGCTCTGGAGGTTTACGTGAGAAGGGTGTTTATTCTGAACATCAGCTTATGCCACTACCTGAATCTATGGATTTTCAGACTGGAGCTGGATTTCCTCTAAACTACGGAACTACATATCATGCCTTCAAACAAAGAGGTGAATTAAAAGAAGGAGAATCTGTTTTAGTTCTTGGAGCCGGTGGCGGTTTGGGGATTACAGCTATTCATGTAGCTAAGGCTATGGGGGCAAAAGTTATAGCTGCGGCCTCATCTCAAGAAAAGATTGATTTATGTATTAAAGAAGGTGCAGATGAAGGAATTATTTATCAAAGAGATATGGATCGTGATTTGCAAAAAAAGTTCTCAGATGAAATCAAGGAAATTTCTGGGGGAGGTGTAAATATGATTTATGATCTTGTTGGCGGTGATTATGCTGAACCTGCACTGAGAGCAATAGCTAGGCATGGAAAGTACTTAGTTATTGGATTTACAGCAGGAATTCCAAAGATGCCTCTTAATTTGACACTACTGAAAGAATGCCAGATCGTAGGAGTTTTTTGGGGTCAGTTTGCCGGACTAGATCGTGAAGAGAATGCACAAAATTTCAAGGAACTTTTTGATCTCCATGCAAAAGGTGCAATCAAACCCTTTGTAACAGAGAGTTATGCTCTAGAAGATTCAGCCAAAGCTATAAAAACCTTGGAAGAAAGGAAGGTCTTGGGCAAAGTTGTTGTAAGTATGGAATAAATGATCTTATGAGGAGTTTTATCAAANGACTGATACTTCTCATTTTTTTTATCAATCATTCGTCTATCTTTTCAGTGGATGAGAAGGAAGACTTTGTTTACGATCTATCTTTGGCAACACAAGGTATATCAGTATCTCAATATAATACTGGTGTGAATTATTCTTTGGGAAGAGGAATAGATAGAGACATGGAGAAAGCTGTCTATTGGTACCAAAGAGCTAATGAACAAGGTCATTCTAAAGCACCCTTTAATATTGCAATAATCTATTCCGATGGAAAATATCTTGAACCGGATCCGACTCTGGCAATTAAATATTTTCTGATCGCCGAGGAAAGAAACAATAAAGAAGCAAAGATCTTTCTTAATAAACTTCGCAGCTTTAAAAATCTTTCCATAGAAGCAGCATTGTCGCTCAATTGTTGTCCTAAACCATTGGTGCATTCAATGGTAAAAAATTAATAGAACATTCGATAGAAAAGCCTATAATTGCGCCTTTTTAAATATCCATGTCTATCGAAAATCTCAGAAATATAGCCATTATTGCTCATGTAGATCATGGCAAAACTACNTTAGTGGATAAACTACTTCAACAATCCGGAACGCTNGATAGAAAAAATATGGACTCTGAGAGGGTGATGGATTCNGATGANCAAGAAAAAGAAAGAGGAATAACTATTCTTGCAAAGAATACAGCTATAAATTGGAGGGATTTCAGAATAAATATAGTTGATACTCCGGGACATGCTGATTTTGGTGGTGAAGTTGAAAGAGTTCTTTCTATGGTAGATTCAGTCCTTCTTCTTGTTGATGCTGTAGATGGCCCCATGCCTCAAACAAGATTTGTGACACAAAAAGCATTTGATCAAGGATTAAATCCTATTCTAGTNATTAATAAAGTTGATAGGCCGGGTGCAAGACCTGATTGGGTATTGGATCAAGTTTTTGATTTGTTTGATAGGCTTGGCGGTACGGACGAACAATTAGATTTTCCNNTTGTTTATGCGTCAGCATTAAACGGTATTGCAGGTCTAGATGATCAAGATATGGCGGAAGATATGACTCCTTTATTTAATCTTATTACAGAAAAAGTTAATCCTCCCTCAGTTGATCTCGACGGACCTCTACAAATGCAAATAAGCGCACTTGATTACAGCAGTTATGTTGGTGTGATTGGAATAGGAAGAATAAAAAGAGGAAAAGTAAGGCCAAATGACCAAGTAGTAGTAGTTTCATCTAAAGGAGANCAAAGAAAAGGCAAAATATTGCAAGTAATGGGATATAACGGTTTAGAAAGGAACGAAGTTACCGAGGCTCAAGCTGGAGATATTGTTTGTATTACAGGTATCGATAAGCTCAATATATCGGACACAATTTGTAGTACTGACAAGATTGAAGCACTTGAAGCNTTGTCAGTTGACGAACCAACTGTGAGTATGACGTTTCAAGTTAATGATTCCCCATTTGCNGGAAGAGAGGGAAAATATATATCTTCTAGGAACCTGAAGGAAAGGTTAGAGCAAGAACTAATACATAATGTTGCCCTAAAGGTTGAGCAGGGTGATTCTCCCGATAAATTTAAAGTGTCGGGCAGAGGAGAACTTCATNTATCGGTACTTATTGAAAACATGAGGAGAGAAGATTATGAGCTTGGAGTTTCAAAGCCNGAAGTAATACAAAAAGAAGTTAATGGCGAAATTCATGAACCATTTGAACAAATTGTTATAGATATTGAAGAACAGCATCAAGGGTCAGTAATGGAAGAGATGGGTATCAGAAAAGCTGATCTACAAAATATGGAGCCAGATGGGAAAGGGAGAATTAAATTAGAATTTTTGGCACCTTCACGAGGTATGATCGGATTTAGATCATCTTTTTTAACCATGACGAGTGGTACAGGAATTATGACNAGTGTCTTCGATCATTACGGTAAAGCAAAAGAAGGAGAGCTTGCTAAAAGAGCCAATGGTGTTCTTGTCTCTATGATCGCTGGTAAGACATTGGCCTATTCGCTCCACAATCTNCAGGAAAGAGGACGTATGTTTGTTGGACATGGAACAGAAATATACAATGGTCAAATTGTAGGCCTGCATTCCAGAGATAATGATCTCCCAGTGAATCCAACTAAAGCAAAGCAACTTACAAATATTAGAGCTGCAGGATCAGATGAAAATTTAATTCTCACTCCTCATATAGAACATACTTTAGAGCAGGCCTTGGAATTTATTGAGGATGATGAACTCGTAGAGGTTACACCGAAATCAATTAGATTAAGAAAAAAAGAAATTCGATAAACTTCATATTTTTATATTCTTAAATNACAAATTTCTCTTAGTTTCAAAGACCAGATCTTATTACTCTGCTAATATCTTGTGANTGAATTCAAAAAAGAGGAATAAATGTCTGTGAAGGTATTGGCTCTAGGTGGAAGCGGCGGAATGGGAAGATTNGCAGTCTCTACCTGTATGGATTTTGATAATGTTGAAGAGGTAATTGTTGCTGACATTAATACTGATGCNGCAATAGCATTTGCAAATTCTATGAATGATAAAGTTTCTGGTATTGGTTTGGATGTGACGAATATTGATTCTTTAAAAATGCAAATGGAGAAAGTAGATGTGGTCATAAATACAGTTGGCCCATTTTATAAATACGGACCTCCGGTCCTTGAGTCAGCTATTGATAGTTCATGTCACTATCTCGATATTAATGACGACTGGGAACCAACCTTGGAAATGCTCCAANTGCATGACAAAGCTGCAAGTAANTCTGTTACAGCCATTCTAGGCATGGGAGCGAGTCCCGGTCTTACAAATATGNTGGGAGCTGCAGCAATACAAGAATTGGATGAAGTTAAAACTCTTTATACTGGCTGGAGTATGGATGGTGCTGCAGCAGAAGAAGAGTCATCCCAATCAGGTGTAAATGCAGCCATGATACATGCTGTTCANCAAATGACCGGAAAAGTTAGAATACAAGAAAATGGCAAGCCAAAGATGGTCAAGCCTCTCAAAAAGATTGAGGTTGATTTGCCNGGCTTTACAAAATTCNAGCCCCGTATTTTTGGGCATCCAGAAGCAATTACTTTNCCCCACCACTTNAATNCAATAATCAATAGTATAAATCTAGCTCACGGAAGCGGATTTGTATTTCTCANATGGATTATGAANNTTGTCGATTGGAAAATTATTTCAGTAGAAAANGCAGCGAACATTGTCCAAAACCTCTCTACAGCTATAAGAAAAGAACTTGAGGNAGAAGAAACTCAAAATGNGGATAATCTAAATATTACTCATTCTGAAGATCCTCCTCCTCTTTATGCAGTCGCATCAGGAATTAGAGAGGGTCAACAAGCTTCGTGCACTGCAACATTCAATGCCTCTGGCTTGATTAGCATGGGTGAGGCTACGGGTATACCACTTGCCTGCGGTTTAAAACTCTTATTAGATGGAAGAATTTTAAAAAAAGGTGTATTTGCTCCAGAAGGGGCAATAGATCCAAATGATTTTTTTAGTGAGCTGGGTTCCATAAGTGATCTAGTAAATGCCGATGATGGTGAAATTATTAGTATCTTTAGAAGCTGGTAGTACAATTGATATAACGGAGATAGAAAATGGAAAAACTCAATGGTTTCTTTGATGGGATTGCTAAACCACTTAGTGGTGTTGCTGACTGGTTACTTAGGTTGGGGCTAGGAATAGCATTTTTTTTGCACGGGTATGGAAAGACAGATGGCTTTGCGGGTTATTTGGGCTCAAAAGGAATACCCTTACCTGAAGTAACTGCGTTCCTCGTAACTTGGGGGGAAATGTTGGCAGGAATAGGAATTATACTAGGAGGAGTCTTGGCAAAGTCTGTCAGTGAATTAGGTCATTTGATAACTAGACTATCTGGCGGGGCAATTGGCATAATTATGATTTTTGCTCTCCTAATTGCCCATTCAGATTGGGGTATATTCTTTGGTGAAAGAAATAAAGTCCTATTTGCAAGCGAGCAATTGTTCCTTCTTATTTTGGGAACTTATTTCGCAATAAAAGGAAATAAATAACAGAAAAATTACGCAGCGTTAGCTTCGTATAATTCCTTCAATCCTTCAAAAGTCATCACTGAGGCGATTTCACCATCCTCGTCTAAGATCTCATAAATGGGGCCGTCAGCCGTATAAGGTCTTAAGCTGAATAGAATAAAAACATCCTCATCTCCACCGCCTTCAGTATGGGGTTCTATATCTGGTTTTCCTACTTTAAAGGTACCTGGTTTTCTTACCTCTTTTAGATTACCTTGCAAATCATATATATGGTGCTCACCTTTTACGACAAAGGTATTAAAAACAGCCGTATGTCTATGGTTGACTATTTTTTCATTTGCGGAAAACCTAAAAAGAACATCAACAATTTTTGCTTCATCATCGACATTTAAAATTGAACATCCTATGTGATCGGCTGGATTACCATCTGGTCCAGGTAATGGTTTCCAGTCTATTTTATTTTCATCAAAGTTATTTACATCGAGCATTCCTTTTCTCTCCTTATTTAGTAACCAGTTAATACTATAACAATAAGTATAGCTAAATGATTATTAAGAAATATTCTCATTAAAAAAAGGGGCCAGAATTCATTTCTGGCCCCTCTTAGTAGTGCCTTTGGGGAGACAATACATGCCTAACTATGACTAGGCCTGAGAAAAGGATTAAAACTTATAACTAAATTTCGCTCCATAATTTCTTCCTGCAAGAGGTACTTGATTCTTAACAAAGGAAGAATGGTTTCTTGCAACTTCATCGAGCAAGTTACTGCCGAAAACAGATATTTTTAATTCAGAGCCATCTAAAATATATGTTTTTGTTAACCTAGTATTAAGCATCTGATAAGAATCAGTGACCGTTTCACCCTCACCAACGTCATCCTGCTTTTCAACATCTTTTAAGCTGACTTTGAAGACCCAATCATTCTCTATATAAGATATTGTATAAATATTCCTTGCCGGATTAATTCTAGGGACATTGTGTCCGTCAGAGAACTCTGCTTCAACATCATCTCTTCCAAAGGATAAAGTCAGTTCACCTGATCCGAGATTAAATGTTTTGCCAATTTCAATTTCATATCCAGTAAATTCAGCATCTTGTTGAATATAGTTTGCATGAATTAGATTAGCGAACATTTCCTCATGATCATGCTCATCATGGTCATCTCCATGATCATCGTGATCATCGTGGTCATCGTGGTCATCGTG
>PAOE01000026.1 GCA_002707915.1 Gammaproteobacteria bacterium | reverse complement strand
AAGAAGCTGCAATTCAGAAAAATGTAAAAAAAATGGGTGCTTTGGTACCTGAAATCATTTCTGTATCAACAAAAGACAAACCTTTGGGAGATGGCTATGTTATGAAATATGTTGAGGGTGAATCCATAGCTAGAAAAATCTTAAGAGATAAAAAATATAAGAATGTACTTAAAAGTTTAGCTTTTGAATGCGGTGAGTCCATCGCTAAGATTCACAAAGCTAATATCAATGAGTTTTCTTTTCTTCCAAGAAAAAGTGTCTTTGAGCAGCTTGAAGACTTATATCAAACCTATCTTTCCTTTAATCAACCATCTCCTGTATTTGAGTACACTTTTTTATGGTTAAAAAATCAAAATTTTGGTGAATTAAAGGATTCTTTAGTTCATGGAGACTTCAGATTAGGCAACATAATTGTCAGTGAAAAGGGGTTAGCATCAATAATTGATTGGGAGTTGGCTCATATAGGTAATCCTCTGCAGGACCTAGGATGGATGTGTGGTAATTCATGGAGGTTCGGAAATACTGAAAAAGTAGTAGGAGGTTTTGGTGATTTAGAAGATCTGTTAAGAGGATATAACTCTGTAAGTGACTTTCAAGTAAGCCATGAGATTGTTAAGACATGGCAAGTATTTGGTACTTTTAGATGGGGAGTAATTTGTTTAATACAAGCGGCTGCTCACTTAAATGGTTCAGTGAACTCTGTTGAAAAAGCAGCTATTGGAAGAAGAGTTTCAGAGACAGAGTTAGATATTGTTGATCTGCTTTTTTTGGGAGGAAAATGATGATTTTTGATAAGCCAACAAATACAGAATTACTGGATGCGGTGAGTTATTTCTTGAAAGAGAAAATACAGAGTGAAGTTCCACCTCATTTAGCATTTAAACTAAGAATTGTTGAGAATGTGCTGAATATTGTAAAAAGAGAAATTATTGATGGCGAAATACTTTCAGAGGAAATTTATGAAGACCTGCGTAAGCTTTTAGATAGTGATTCAGCATCAATCAATGATCTTGCAGAGCTGATAAGCAATGGGCATATTGATTTGGAAAATGATGATCTAAAAAGACTCTTGGTGAAGTTATCTATAAATAAAATGAAAATAGATAACCCAAACTACTCCACATTGAAAAAGTTAGTTGAGTGATTTGATTGGCTTTTTATCCTTAAATATCATTAAAAGGGGCATAAAAAGNGCCCAAGTCTTATGATAATGTTTTGGAAAAAGTCTTTGAGATAAATCCAAAAGTTTNGCATCCAAACCAATGAATATCCTACTTTTATTTTTTTTGACACCATTAAGAATAATCTGAGCCGCCTTACTAGGGTGCATACCTCCCTCTCTGAATAAATCTCCCATTTCCTTTTGTGTTTGGGGAGCATTTCTTGTGAAAATTGANTTTCTNGTATTTNCATCTCTTTGAAAGTCCTCATCATTCATTCTGGCTGTTGCAGCTATGTTAGTTCCTATATGACCAGGNTGAACACAGTGTATTTGCAAGTTAGGATTAGTTGCTTTCATTTCAAGAGCCAAGCTTTCGGTGAAACCTCTTACAGCAAACTTTGTNGCGTGNTAAACACTTTGNCCNGGAACNGCAACCATTCCAAAAATNGAGGACGTGTTAACTATTGCTGCNTCAGGACGATCGATCATATGAGGTATAAAAGCCCTAGTGCTATTAATGACACCGTCGAAATTTATACCCATCACCCAATTCCAATTTTCTTCTTCCATATCTTTAAAATGAGACCCTGTCGTAACCCCNGCATTATTAAANACNAAATCTATCTTTCCATGATGATCNATGACTTTTTGAGGCAGAGATTCAATGGACTCTTTATCAGNNACNTCTAGAAGATGNGAAGANACAGAAACNTNGTACTTTCTNANCATTTCTGCAGTTTCNTCTAATGTTTCTTGATTAACATCACATATGCAAACATCTGCACCATCTTTTGCAAGTAATACAGCAAGATATCTGCCCATGCCCGANCCAGCTCCAGTAATGACTGCAACTTTTTCTTTAAATGTCTTCATCTAAATTCTCCCTTTTCTCTCCATTATAGTGAATATTGTATGCATTCTCTGGAGCACTCCGNACCCATTCATCTATGGCTTTAGCATCATCACCTACCAAAATCCTCCACTGNTTCTTCTTTACTGCTGATAAAATAANNTCAGCTGCTTCAGCTGANGTTGTTGGTGCGTTATTTTTAAACGCCTCAGCNTTTTCTTTTATCTGTTGTTTGATTTGTTCTGGTGTAAAGTTATGAACAGGCATACCCATTTTTATCATGTTTTNTTTAACTTTCTCTAAGTCCTCNTCTGTTTTGATACCACCTATAATTTTTCCGGTATTTTCTGCTATTGAAGTTCCTATGTGNCCCGGCATCACAACAGAAACATCAACATGAGGTGCATTTACTCTTAAGTCATCGATGAGCGCTTCACTAAAGCCTTTAACAGCAAATTTCGCAGCTGAGTAAGAGGTATGCGGAGTCCCGCCTAGACTCGCCCAAAATCCATTAATGCTGCTGGTATTTACTATNTGACCTTCTTCGCTATTTATTATGTAATCTACAAAAGCACGAGTGCAGTAATAAACTCCATACCAACAAACNGCAAAGCACTTCTCCCACTCCTCTCTGCTTCCAGCCACAAAGCTTCCTCCTCCTCCTATACCAGCATTATTGAAAAGAAGATTGATTTTATTTGTGTCTTGGGCCAACAGCACCTCTTCTTTGAATTGAATTACTTGTTCTTCGATTGATACATCGCAATTATGCATAGAAATATTTATATCAGGTGATTCACTTTTTACTATATCGTATGTTTCTTGCATGTTTTCTTCTATGACATCACACATCGATACGTGACAGCCTTCTTTAGCGAGTTGTCTAACCAGCTCTCGTCCCATTCCGGTTCCACCCCCTGTAACTACAGCAATTTTATTGCTTAAACTATCCATGCTTCTTACTCACCTTTTTATTGTTTTATTTATCTTTTTCTTCAGTTGGAAAATCACTGAAGGGAAAAGGTTTTTCACTCGAATGATAGGTAAGATAATCTAGGATTTGAACCATATAATTTCGAAAACCTAAAGACACCTTCTCAATGTTATGACTTCTTTTATCTGTTATCAGGACAAATAGGAACTGCAATGAGACAATTAACCANAGAACTGTCATTGACAAGTAGTAAACAAAAGAGAANGCAAGCATCCAAAAGAGCCTGATCCACTTACCCTGTTTCAAGAGATTNTCTTTCCACTCCTCTTTATCGATTAAATCCTCATCACTAACATCGATAATATTTTCTTCTTTATCAGNCATNTTAATTTATAAATTCAACATCTTTTATCATATCTTTTCCCAAGACTTTCTGTATTGAGCCATTGAGACTTTCTCCTTTATAGATGATTTTGTAAAGAGAATCTACTATAGGCATCTCGACATTTTTTTTATCGGAAACTTCTTTTACAACTTTTAAGGTTTTAAGACCTTCGATAGTTTGTCCAATTTGCATTTTTGCTTCATCTATAGANCTTCCATTTCCAATAAACTTACCAAATTGATGATTCCTACTCAAAGGTGATGCACAGGTTGTTATTAAATCTCCCACACCAGCCAAGCCAAGAAAAGTTTGTGGATTAGCTCCCAAANTAGCAGCCAATCGACTCATTTCACCCAAACCTCTNGTCATCATCATTCCTATGGTATTTTCACCAGAATTCAAACCATCGGCNATACCACAAGCAATAGCGTAAATATTTTTTAAAGCTCCGCCCATTTCAACTCCATATGGATCTGTATTTTCATAAACTCTAAAAAAGTCTGAGGATAAAATATCNACNATATCTTTCCGCAANTTCTTNTAAGTACTTGCGATAACTGTTCCTGAAAGCTGAGAAGAAGCNATTTCCTCNGCTAGATTTGGACCGCTTATTACGCCAATTGGATTCTCGGGATGNATTTCACTCAGAATTTTGCTCATTAGGTTGAATCCACTGCTCTCTACGCCTTTAGTTGCACTTACAAGNTTGGTTTCTACTGAAATGTAAGGCTCAGCTGATATAGCAACTTCTCTGAAGGCATCACTAGGAATACAATATATTATTGAATTTGAATTTGATATTTTTTGTATTGCAGAAGTAGCAACAAGATTATCTTTCAGGCTCAAACCGGGTAAATAATTTCCATTAATTTTTTCTGTATTAATTTGATTTGCAAGATCCTCATCTCTCATCCATAAAGTTACTTCATAGCCGTTTAAAGAAGCTAAATGAGCTAGAACGGTACCCCAACTNCCGCCGCCTAANACTGATATTNTCTTATTTTTACTCAACAGATAAACTTTGAAGTTACAATTGTTACAATTTTAACAGGTTGCTTAAACTTTATGCCAAAACCTNAAAGATAATGAATATTAGAAAATTAAAATCTGCAAACGATGTAAAAAAATATTTAAAAGCGTCTAAAACAAATTATGTAAAAGTCGCNGTGACAGATATTGATGGAATTCTTCGAGGAAAATACATGCATATTGATAAATTCATCAAATCCACTGAAAAAGGTTTTGGATTTTGCGATGTCATCTTTGGATGGGACAGCAATGACGAGTTGTATGATACAAAAGGCATTCCAGAAAAGCAGTTGTTTACTGGTTGGCACTCTGGATTTCCTGATGTAAACACATCCATTATTCCGGGTTCTGCACGAGATCTCCCATTTGAAGAAAGCACACCTTTATTTCTGGCGGAATTAACTGACGCTGAAGTCTGTCCAAGAGGGTTACTAAAAAAGGTATTAAACTTGATGGAAAAAGATAAAATCTTTTCAAGATCAGCGTTTGAATATGAATTCTTTTTATTCTCTGAAAATTCTCACTCCATAAGAGAAAAAGAATTTAAAAAGCTAAACAATTTCACACCCGGAATGTTTGGGTATTCAGTACTAAGAAACTCAGTAGAATCAGATTTGTACAACGAATTACTTGAGCTTTGCATATCTATGGATATGCCACTAGAAGGGCTTCATACTGAAACGGGGCCAGGTGTTCTTGAAGCTGCAATACTTGTCGATGAGTCCTTGAATAGTGCAGATAAAGCAACCTTATTTAAAACGTTTTCAAAAGTCATGTTCCAAAAAAAGGGCTTGATAGCAAACTTCATGGCGAAATGGTCCGCAGATTATCCAGGTCAGTCAGGACATATCCATCTATCGCTTCAAGATGAAAAAGGCAAATCCATCTTCGCTTCTTCAAAAGATGAACTACCTAAGAGACTGTTATATTTTATTGGTGGTTTACAAACTTACATGCGGGAATTTTCAGTTATGATCGCCCCAACCGTAAATTCTTACAAAAGACTTTGTCCTGGGGCGTGGGCGCCTATAAATATGACTTGGGGTATAGAAAATAGAACTTGCGCATTCCGAGTAATTAAAGGAGATTCTAATAGTCAACGTATAGAGAATAGGCTCCCCGGAGCAGACTCGAATCCTTACTTGGCACTTGCGGCTACGCTTGGGGCTGGTTATTTGGGTATAAAGGAAAAAATTGAACCAACTGAAGCCATCAAAGGAGGTGCATATAATATTAATGTGGAAAAAAAATACAAAGTCCCTGAAAATTTAGGAGAAGCTGCAAAGCTTTTTAAAAACTCTGATGCAGCCAAAAAAATATTTGGAAATATGTTTGTAAACCATTTCGCTAATACTCGATTTTGGGAGCACCAAGAATATCTAAAAAGTAGAACCTTGTTTGATAGTTCTATTTCTAATTGGGAATTAGAAAGATACTTTGAAATAATTTAATTATGAAAACAGGATTAGTTTTTCATGAACTTTACCTTTGGCATCATACTGGTAATCATGCCGACTATATTCCTTATGGTTATCCTGTCGAGCCATTGAACCATTCTGAAAGTCCTGATGCTAAAAGAAGAATAAAAAACTTANTAGAGGTTTCAGGTTTATACGAAAAGCTTTTTAAAATTTCACCAAGAAAAGCTACTAAAGATGAAATTCTATATTTTCATACAGAAAATCATTTTGAGAAGATAAAATCACTCAATAACTCAATTACCGTTGATGCTGGTATTACTGCTCCTACAGGGATTGGAACTTTTGATATTGCTCTTTTGGCAACTGGAGGAGTCTTAGAAGCCACAGATAAAATCCTAGANGGAAAAGTTAATAATGCGTACGCTTTGGTTAGACCACCTGGACATCATGCGATGCCCAATAGAGCCATGGGCTTTTGCATTTTTGGGAACGCNGCCATTGCTGGAAAACATGCATTAAAGAATAAAGATTTGAAGAAAATAGCCTTTGTTGATTGGGATGTGCATCACGGAAATGGAACTCAGGCAGCTTTTTATGATGATCCAAGAGCTCTCACAATATCTATACATCAAGATAGGAATTTCCCTTCTAACTCAGGTCTCATATCTGAAAATGGAGAAGGTAAAGGCGAAGGATTCAATCTCAATATTCCTCTACCACCAGGATCAGGTGTTGGTGCATATGAGGAAGCGTTTGATCGTGTTGTCATTCCTGCACTATATGCATATGAACCTGAACTCATAATTGTACCGTCAGGATTTGATGGTGGTGCAGGAGATCCTATNGGGAGGCAAATGCTTACAAGCGAGGGATTCAAATCACTGACTACTAAAATTATGAAAGCAGCAAATGACATGTGTGAAGGNAGAATTTTAATGACACACGAGGGTGGTTATAGTGCTGCAACAGTCCCCTTTTTTGCTCACGCAGTGATGGAAACTTTAGCAAATGAAAACATGGGAATTGAAGATCCCTTTCAAAATATAATTGGTAATCTAGGGCAACAAGAGTTGCAGCCCCACCAAGACGATCTCATTAAACAAGTTGAAAAACTATTAAAGAAGATTAAATAAAACNATGAATGATATTTTTAACCTTTCAGGAAAAACGGCAATANTCACAGGAGCATCGTCAGGATTAGGAAAGCATTTCGCAAAAACCCTTTCTAACGCAGGAGCAAATATTGTTATTTGTGCNAGGAGAGTAAAAAATTTAGAAAGGCTAAAAGAAGAAATCGATGGTGAGGTGTTGGTTCTTCCGCTTGATGTGACATCAGAGAAAAGTGTNGCAGAGTTTTTTAANTCNGTNGANGAGNAAATAGGNACAGCAGATATNTTNATAAATAATGCTGGAACTTCTGATCCNANGAGATTCAANGACTTAGACGAGGAAAGNTGGAATTATGTTCTTAATACAAATCTCAATGGTGCCTATAGGGTTGCTAAAAATTTTACTGACCAACTAATTAAATCAAAAAAATCTGGAAGCATTGTCAATATTGCGTCTATCTTAGGACTGAGAGTTGGCTTCAATCTCTCAAGTTATGCAACAGCGAAAGCGGGTTTAATTCAACTTACAAAGAGTATGGCCCTAGAACTCGCAAGATCAAACATTAGGGTCAATGCAATCGCACCTGGATATATTTTGACTGAAATTAATGATGATTTTTTCGCAACAAAAGAAGGTCAAGATTATATTNACAATATCCCAATGAGAAGGCTTGGGTTGGAGTCTGATTTAGANGGTATTTTACTTTTNCTTGCAAGCGATGCATCTTCTTTCATGACAGGTTCTATAATTCCTGTTGATGGAGGACATCTNAACAANCCCCTTTAAAAAAATCAGTCAACTATCTTTATAACTCTCCCGACAGNAAGCTCTTTGTCGGGATAGTCACCATTTAATAGTCTCAATTGATCTTCAGGATTTAATGTAATACTACTTGTAGAAGCAATGGATTCATAAGTTTCGCCTTGTCTCACTTTATAAGTTTTTATTCTAAGCGGCTGAGAATATTTCAATTCCCTTTTAGTTAAGCTTCTNATTGACTTTATTATGTTCATAAATTGAAGATCATAAGATGAGAAATCGCCATCTCTATCTTTTAAATACGCAATAAATTGATAAGCTTTGTCATCTTTAAAAATGACAGCCATTCTTGTTGTCCTACCTGATCTATAAGTCTTAGCTGTAAAACCAGATAATCCATCAATCATTANAACNTCTTCATCAGTTGTATTTCGAACNAATCNTTTTAAATANTCCTCCGGACTTTCAACAAAATTAAGGTCTTCNAGGGTAACTTGTAAAGTAGCTTCTCCAAATGGAGCNTTNAAAANTAAAGAGTTNGCATTGTTTATGATTTCCCAATTTTCTGGAGAGGAAAGGTAGAGATTNAACGGACCATGAAAAAACTCATTTCCTCTTGTAACNCCTGCNTGTTGGGAATCTCCAAAAACCATTCCTTCAATCATGGCAAGATAGTTGCTTTTACTTTTATTGGTACCTTTCACAAAGTTTTGACTAACATTATCTAATATTTCTTGAAGTCTCTTATCATTTGAGGGATGTGAAGCGAAAACCCCATGATAATTTCGTGGTTCGATTCCTCTCTGTTTAGCAACCTTCTTAGAATAAATTTCTTGATCTTTTAGGACGGCCAAAACGTCATACATGCCCTGTGGAGAATAACCATCCTGATAAATATATTGTGCTCCAAGATCATCAGCTTCAAGCTCCATTTCTCTACCATAGCCCGATAACAATGCTCCGGATGCTAAGTTGGCTAGATCCCCGGCAGTTCTGCCAGAATTTATCTCGATTGCCGCTGATAAGACGCCCATAAGTTGAGCTTGAGAATATTGTCTTACACTATGTCTAGCTGTTACGTGACCTATCTCATGGCCTAAAACCGCGGCCAGCTCTTCTTCTGAAGACATGTAGGCCATCAGGCCACGATTGATATAAATATATCCTCCCGGAAGTGCAAAAGCATTTATTTCTGGACTGTCTAGAACTGTAAATCTATAAATTAAGTTTGGTCTATGACTTTTTTTTGCTAAAGACTCACCGATTGATTGAACATAGTTTTGTATTTTTTCATCTTCGTAGATTTGATACTGTCTCAGGATTTGGGCATTGTATTCTCTACCCATCTGTATTTCTTGCTCTTCGCTTAGAACAACAAAATCTTGTTTACCCGTTACAGGGTTAACAGCACAACCGCTAAGTGACAAAATTAAAAATAAAAATACTAATCTTTTCATGTTAAAAGTTTGACCGCTTCTTCTCCAAATTTATCCCACCACATTTCACCCATTTTTATAATTTTATTCAAATTATGATCACTTCTATCATCCAATCTTCTATTAACCCCACCTAAAGGCGAGTTAACTCTTAAATAGTTACTCCCAATAATTTTTCCAGCTAATTCATGATCCAAACTACTTTCCACCATCAAACCAAAAAGATCATGCATCATCCAGCCAACAATTCCCCAGTCTTTTGAAGCTTCGCCTTTCAGAGGTCTTTTACTTAATCCCGTACCAATGCTTAAAACATGCAGTTCATGATCAGGAAACATTTTTTTTGCCTCAACGTAGCCATGAAGAACAGGATGATTTGCGACTATAGCACCATCTATCAAAAACATATCTCCAACTTGGGCGGTAGGATAATAAATAGGGGCTGCACTGGTTGCATCACCTACATCAACTATTGAAATATCCTCATATCTAGGATCATACGACCTAAAAAGTACAGGAGTTCTTTCCTGTATGTCATAACTTAGAACAGCCACTGGCTTAGTAGCTTCACTCAAAGTAGATTTTCCAAAATAATTTTTTAGCACTGTACGCTTTCCATCGCTTTGATATTTAGGCTTTGATTGCAAAAGACCAAATCTTGATTCCCATGAAGATTTTTTCATGATTCTTTTTAGGTTCTGATTGGACCACATACCTTGGAGTTCATTTGCGGAAAATCTTTTTACGGATAAACCAAGACAGGAGATGGCACCTGCAGAAGTTCCAACGAAGTAATCAAATTTCTCATGAATTTTTATACCTAGTGCGTTTTCTAATTTCCTTAAAAAGGTAATAGTGGCTAGGGTTCTTACACCTCCTCCATCCAACGAAAGTATATATTTCTTATTCATATTTTATTAAGAATAATATACGACTTTTAGTGACAAAATTATGAATTTTTCATAAGGTTCACATATATTTTTAATATTTTTGGGGAAAATCTATGAATAAATTCATTTTGATGGCAGGATTAGTCATTTCTTCTCTGTCTTCTTTGCTTATGGCTGAAGAAGAAGTTGAGGAAGTAGTTGTCACCGGCTCTCAGATAAAAGGAGCTAAAATAACTGGTGTACTTCCAGTTTCTGTTCTTTCTGCAGATGATATAGAAGCCATTGGTCCAGAAGATGGTACTGAATTACTAGAAAATATTGCCGAACAAGGTGTTAACTATTTCACTGAGGCTGAATCTGACTCTGGTGGCGTTAACTCAGCAAGAGGTGATGTTGGTGCTTATAACTTAAGAAATATGGGTGTTGGTAACACCTTGGTTCTTCTAAACGGCAGAAGGCTTGTAAATAACGCAGGATATCAAACTGAACTTCTAGGTGGTGATTTCGTCCCAACTATGTCCGTAAACTCTAATCTCATTCCTACAAATGCTTTGGATAGGGTCGAAGTGCTAAAAGATGGTGCGTCTGCAATTTATGGAGCAGATGCTGTAGCAGGAGTTATAAATAACGTTCTTCAAACGGACTTCACAGGTTTTGAAGTTAACTTCAGAGGAAATGGTTATGATCACTTTGCAGCCAAAGATCAAAGAATTCAGATTAAATATGGAGGAGACTTCAATGATGGTAGAACTAATGTTTCTGTAATGTTTGACTACTACGATAGAGATGCAATTGCAGCTTCTGAAGATCCAAGATGGGGTGACTCTGATCACAGAAAATGGATTCCTGCTGATTCACTTTGGGCAAACGATAGTTCCTTTAACAATAGGTACTCGGGAAAATGGGCTCAATTAGATTTGAGAGGCAGAACTAGTTACTCTGATAGTGCAGGTGAAATACAGATCATGCCTTCTTCTGATCCTCGATGCTCTAGATCTGATTCTTTTGATACCGGGTATGGCACATGTCTTGGTGTTGACACAACATCACTAGCCAATGGTGAATACTACATAAATCCAGGACAGTTCAGAGATTACAGAGGTGAATTGGAAAGAGATAACACCTTTGTATTCATCAATCATGAGCTGGATGATGGTTATGAATTATTTGCTGAAATCGGTCAATACAACTCAGAGTATAGAAGACTCAAAGAACCTGCAGGGGACTTTTCTACAGCTCTACTGAATATTGGACCTGACTATTACTATACTAATTTACTAGGAATCAATGCCGACAATAGCAGCTCTAACAAAAATATAAGAATTGATAACTGGAGACCAGATATAGGTCCGAGAGTTATAAATGTAGATAAAGAGACTTCTCGTTACTTAATCGGTTTGAGAGGGACTACGGATTCAGGCTGGGATTGGGAAACAGCAGTATTGCAATCCAAAGCAGAGTCTGAAGATTTTACACAAAACAGACTTTCTAATAGTTTACTTGAGGCAGGCTTAGCTGACTCTACCGCTTCTGCGATAAACATATTTTCATCTGATGTAAAAACTGCCTTAGCCCCAGCAATTATTGATGTTTACAGAAATGACACTAGTGAATTAAGCTCCTTTGATTTCAAAGCCTCTAATCCAGAGATATTTAATCTTCCTGCAGGACCGGTTGCGATGTTGGTGGGTTTTGAATATCGCAAAGAAGAATATACCGATGATAGGGACCCAAGACTTGATGGAACCACGAGGTTCACTTCAACGGTTACAGGCCTGACTTTTCCATTTGTAGGTGATGTTTTGGGTTCAAGTCCTACTGCTGATACGACTGGTGAGAGAGAAACAAATTCGATCTTCGCAGAATTTATACTGCCTTTAACTGAGAATATTGAATCTCAATTAGCAATAAGACACGAAGATCCAGATGATACAGATTCATCAACTGTTGGAAAATTTGCTCTTGGCTGGAATGTTTCGGACAATCTTTCTCTTAGAGGCTCTTTCTCAACTTCATTTAGAGTGCCAAATCTCATACAAAAAAATCAGCTTTATGTAACAAGATATGGAAATGTAAATGATGCCGTTGGAGTTTACATTGGAGGAAGCAACAGCTTTGCTCTCGATGATAGATATTCAATCCAAAGTTTTAGAATCGGTAATCCAGATCTCAAACCTGAGGAATCAGATAACTACTCAGTTGGTTTTGTGTGGACACCTGATCTAATTGAAGGTTTGACAATTACTTATGACGAATGGTCAATTGAGAAGGAAAATACTATCGTATTGCTGGGAAGAAGTAATGTTGTCGTAAATGATTTAATAAATCTTATAAACTACGGGACAGATAATTGTTCTGGGTACAGCAATCCATTTGTTACAAGAGATACTGATTTCTCATATTCCGAAGCAGAATTAGCAGCTTTTACTAATGCAGGAATCTGTCCTGTTGGAGAAGTGCTCGTAGCTACAGATCCATATGCTAATGCTGCTACTAGGACTATAGAGGGAGATGACCTAGGAATTTATTATGATGTTGATACTGACATTGGTAGCTTTAAGCTCTCAATAAATCACTCAGAAACTGATAAGTTTTATCAAAAACCAACTGCTACTTATGCTCAATTAGCAGCAGCACAGGAAAGTGGTATTATTCCTTTCAACGTCACCCTTGCAGGTTTCGGCGACTTGGCGCTTCAAGATGGAAATTACGTCAAAAAAACTAGCATGAAACTTAATTACAGATATGGTGATTGGGGTGCTCAGATCTCTACTCTGAGAAAAGGTAAGTTTTATCAAAGCAGTGAAACTAGATCCGATGGAACAAGATTCATGATTCCTGGAATGAGGACCACCAATGTTTCTGTCTACTACAATTTCGATATCGGAGATTACGATGCCAGAATCAAGTTAGCTGTAAAAAATATTGATGATGAAAGGGCTCCATTAGCTGATAGATTTTATGGATTCTTTGCGGATGCTCATCAAGACTATGGTAGGAATTACTATCTTGATTTCAGATTGAGAATGTAATGTTTACATGACAAAAAGGGAGCATTTGCTCCCTTTTTTTCTTAGAATTAACGAGTGATAAATTTCGCATTCAATAACAAAGGTTTTCTGCTAGGACTTACATTAGCAATTATTGTGCTAATTCTTCCTAATCCAGAAGGATTGTCCGTTGAGGCACAAAGAACTGCTGCTATTTTTTTGCTCATGGGGACATGGTGGGCTACGGAAGCAGTTCCTGTAGCTGTCACTGCTTTTGTTCCTCTTGCGATATTTCCTATGTTGGGAGTGGTTGATATTCAAGAAGCAGCTAATCCCTATGCTAATAAAATAGTTTTTTTATTTTTGGGTGGTTTTTTACTAGCCACAGCTATACAGAAATGGGACTTACATAAAAGGATAGCATTATTAGTCCTTAACAACGCAGGGTCGAAAGGCTCTTCGTTGATTTTAGGCTTTATGATAACCGCAGCTGTTATTAGCATGTGGGTCATGAATACTGCCACTACTATAATGCTTTTGCCCATCGGTTTGGCAGTGATAACTGTGGTAAAAGAAACCGTGAAAGATACAAGCACTCAGGAACTTAATTCCTTTCAATTAGCTCTTCTGCTCGGTATTGCTTACGGAGCAACTATAGGAGGTATGTCCACTTTAATTGGAACTGGACCAAATGGCATGCTGGCTGCATTTATGGCTGATAATTATGATTTGGACATTAGTTTTATTGATTGGATGAAAGTAGGCGTCCCTCTAAGCTGTGTAATGCTACCAGGTTGTTGGTTTATTCTTACGAAGGTTATTTTTAAAGTTAATTTTGAAACATCATCTGCTACAAAAGACTTGCTAATTAAAATGAAAAATGAATTGGGAAACTTAAGTTCAAATGAAATGAAAGTTTTAATAGTATTTGTTCTTACTGCTTTGGCTTGGATGCTAAGAACTCTATTAGATGACTTCAGCTTATTGAGTGGTTTGTCCGATGCAGGTATTGCAATGATAGCTTCGCTTGCTCTTTTCTTAATTCCAAGCGGTAGCAAGGAGACCAAGGGATCCTTACTCGACTGGAAGGATGCACAAGAAAATGTGCCTTGGGGTCTGTTGGTATTATTTGGTGGAGGTTTAAGTCTAGCAAATGCAGTTCAAACGACAGGTCTTGCAATTTGGATTGGCAACTTGCTACCGGAAGGTATAAGTTTAGTTTTATTGGTTGTAATAACAGTGACCATGATACTTTTTTTAACTGAGCTAACTTCTAATCTTGCTACTACTGCAACTTTTCTACCGGTCGTGGCGGCTGTCGCTATACAATCTGACTTTAACCCCATTCTCCTAACAGCAGCAGTAGGACTTGCTGCAAGTTGCGCCTTTATGCTTCCTGTTGCTACGCCACCAAATGCAATTGTTTTTGGTTCAGGATTGATTAGAGTTCCAGAAATGGCTAGAGCTGGATTTCTTGTGAATATTTTGGGGATTCTAATTGTATCTTTTGTCTCTGTAGTACTAGTGCCTTATTTTTTACTTTAGTCTCCCATTGAAGCTGATCCAGGTCTTCTTGTGTCTGATACACCGTAAAGCTTTTCATTCTCAAGAAATACTGCTTGTACACTGCCCATAGTCATTGAACTTTCAGGCGTATGTTCTTTTTCAGTCAGTAGCTTTATTGTGTCGGGACTAAACCCATTTTCAAGCTGTAATTTACCCTCAAGCCTTTGATTAATTCTTGGTGCCATAACAGCTTCCGTAAAACTTAATCCATGATCAATTACATTACTAATTACTTGTGTAATTATATTTGGAATTCTTCCACCCCCAGGAGAGCCAAGTATCATCATAAGATTATCATCTTTATCAAAGACCAATGTGGGTGTTTGGGTACTTATCATCCTCTTACCAGGCTCTAATCTATTTGCTTCACTTGAACCAAATGTATTTTCTTCAGTACCATAAAAATGAGAAAAATTTCTCATTTGATTATTCATCAAGAATCCTCCTTTTGAAACGGTTACACCTGAGCCAAAAGAAGAACCTAAGGTATAAGTATTTGAAACAGCATTTCCATAAGAATCGATAATTGAATAATGTGTCGTATCAGGACTTTCATCATATTTCTTTATATCACCCGGATATATCTCTCCGTCTTTCGATCTTTTATTGCCAATAGTAAGTGCCCTTTCTTTGGAATATTCTTTGTTCAGCATCTCTGAAACGGGTACATCATAAAAATCTGGATCACCATGATATTTAGCTCTATCAGCAAAAGCTCTTTGCATTGCTTCTGATAAAATATGTATCGTTTCAGCAGAGTTGTGGCCAGATTCTTTCAGGTCAAAGTTTTCCATTATGTTCAGTGTTTGAAGTAGAACTAAACCTCCACTCGCAGCCGGACCCATAGTCACAATTTTATAGCCACGGTAGGAAGTCACCAGTGGTTTTCGGTATTTCGCTTCATATGAAGACATATCCTGAATGGTTATAAAACCTCCATTAGATAGAGATTCATCTACTATCCACTTAGCAATTTCTCCTTCATAAAATGCTTCTTTACCATTCATAGCAATCTTCTCTATAGTTTTGGAAAGTAAAGGTTGTTTGAAGATAGATTTTACCTTTACAGGTTCTAAGGATTGGTCATAAAACTTTTTTTTAGAAGTTTCATTCATCAACATGGATTCTTTGCCCCACTCAAGGACATAATTGAGGTCATAACTTACCTCAAAACCCTCTCTTGCAAGTTCAATTGAGGGCTTCAGAAGTTCAGGTAAGGGTAAACTTCCATGATCTTTATGAGCCTTGAGAAGACCAGCGACAGATCCAGGAACTGCATTCACAAGATGGCCAAATCTTTGTACTTTATTATCAGATATGAACATCTCGCTTTTAGCAGCCACTGGTGCTGCCGAGCGATAATCTATCGAAGAAACCTTTTGAGTTTCCTTCTCATAAATGAGAATGAAACCCCCTCCCCCTAAGTTTCCTGCTCTGGGAAGTGTTACAGCTAGAGCAAAGCCCACTGCCACTGCTGCGTCAACAGCATTGCCTCCTTTTTTTAAAATCTCATAACCAATCTCAGTTGCATACCTATTCTGAGTAGAAACCATGAAATTTTCTCCAATTACTGGGTGACTTATACTCTGATAGTCTAAAGTTGTTTGAGTTCTTGCCGATAAAGAAGACATCAGGGAAAAACATATAAATGTAGTTAGAAGTCTTCTCATGAATTAAGGCGCAACAGCGCCTGAGTCAGGCCTTCTTGGATCAGCAGCTCCGTAAAAATAATCACCTTCTTTGACTATTGCTTGAACGCTCCCCATAGTTCGAGAAGGATAAATTTGGTAGCCTTTATCCTCTAAAATTTCTATTGTATCTGGACTAAAGCCATCCTCGAGCATCAACACTTCAGGAAGCCATTGATGGTGCATGCGAGGACTATTCACAGCTTGAGCTATATTCATATCATGTTCCATTACATTCAATGCAACTTGTAATACGGTTGTTATAATTCTACTTCCCCCAGGACTTCCTAGCACAAAATAAGGATTCTTATCTTTAAAAATTATAGTTGGAGTCATGGAACTTAAGGGTCTTTTATCTCCTTGGATAGAATTAGCTTCAGAACCTAAAAGGCCGTAACCATTAGGAACACCTGGTTTCGAAGAAAAGTCATCCATCTCATTATTGATTAACATTCCTGTTCCGGGTATGACAATACCGGAGCCATAAGAAAAATTTAAAGTATAGGTATTAGAAACAACGTTTCCGTATTTATCCATCACTGAAAAATGAGTTGTATCAGGACTTTCATAAGGATAAGGATCACCTGGATTTATGTCTTTTGAAGGGGTTACCTGATCAATGGAGATTTTTTCGTTTAACTTTGATGCATAATCTTTATTCATTAAACCAAAAGGAACAGCATAAAAATCCATATCACCAAGGTGTTTACTTCGGTCTGAATAAGCTCTTTTCATTACCTCGGCCATTAAATGAATTGTTTTTGCACTACCAAATCCTAGATCTTTTAAAGGAAATTGTTCAAGCATATTCAGCATCTGAATTAAATGAATACCTCCTGAACTTGCTGGCGGCATAGAAATAATGTCGTATCCACGATATGTGCCTTTAACAGGTTCTCGTTCTACAGGTCTATAATTTTTGAGATCTTGCAATGTAATCAAGCCTCCGTTTTTTTTCATTTCTTGAACTATTTTTTTTGCAATTTCTCCTTCATAAAACGCCTTTGGACCAAAGTCCTTTAGTTGTCCTAGAGACCATGCTAAATCTTTTTGTATCAATATTTCCCCTGCAACATAATTCTTGAGACCTTTTTTATAAAATGATTTTGAACCAGCAGCTGTAGAAGTAAGTCTTTTTTTGTAATTCTCAGAAGCAAGAATATTTGCTAAATCATGAGGAATAGGAAAACCGTCCTTAGCTAAAGTAATAGCAGGCTCAATAACTTCTTCCCAGCTCATGGTGCCGTATTTGATCAAGGCGAGATGTAAACCGGCTACGGTTCCTGGAACTCCTGCTGAGAGTAATGAAAATTGCGCTTTTTTCCTGTCGTAATTACCCTTTTCATCTAAAAATAAGTCTCTGTAAGCTGCTTTTGGAGCTTTTTCTCTATAATCTATTGCGATAGTTTTATCTAAATCTTTCAGATAGACCAACATAAAACCTCCCCCACCAATATTGCCTGCCCGTGGCAATACAACTGCTAAAGCTAAGCCGGTTGCAACTGCAGCATCAACTGCATTACCCCCTTTTCGTAAAATTTCAGCCCCAACTTTACTTGCAATCTCTCTTTGGGAGACAACCATTCCAGTTTTGCTTATAACCGGATGATGAATAGATTTATATTCAATAATTGGTAATTCAGAAACCACGCCAAGCGGCGATAGCAAACAAGCAAAAATAATTATGCAATACCCTTTCATATCTCTCGGTTAGTCATCAATTGCTTGATAGACAAGTGCTGAATAAGTTTCTCTTAAACGCTCCGAACTACCAAGAACTTGAGTCATCAATACAGCCACAAGATCTTCTTCAGGATCTATCCAAAAAATAGTAGAAGCTGCTCCTCCCCAAAAAAACATTCCCTTGGAGCCATATTGACCTGCTTTTGCAGGGTCAGTCAAAACACCAACAGTTAATCCAATGCCAGCACCGCGCCTATAACCCCCTGCTGTTTCTAGATAGGCATCCGAGGAAAAGGAATCTGGCAAATGATTTCCAGACATCAGCTCAACTGACTTTCTGCTTATGATTCTTTGATCTCCAAGCACTCCCCCGTTAAGTAACATTTGAGCAAATTTTAAATAATCTTCCGTTGAAGAAACTAGGCCAGATCCACCATCAAATACTGTGGCTTCCTGAAAATAAGGACTCATTTTTTTAGTGTCAACCCGCAACATAGTCAAATCCTTCGGAAGGCTCTGATCTAATTCAGGGAAAAATCTTCTGAGATCTTTTATTTCTGCATATAAGCTTGTAAATCTGTCTTTTTTTGATTCAGGAACTGTAAAAAAAGTATCGTTCATATTGAGTGGCTTAAAAATCTTTTGTTCAAGAAATTGATCGAAGCGAATACCTGAAGCTCTCTCGATCACACAGCCAAGAACATCCATACCAACAGAATAAGTGTAATTTTCTGAAGGTTGATGCATCAAAGGTGCTTTTGTTGCTAATGTTTCAGCAAAATCACATATATCATCGTAAGGCTTTTCTGCATTAATCATTCCACTCGCTAGATTTTCTTTAGTGATATTGCTTATCGAGAAATATGGGCTGAGATTATTTTCTCGATATATTTTGGCAAGCTCTTTATTTGCAGTGAAGTCGTAAGCAAGGCCCGAAGTATGAGTTGCCAAATCTCTAATCGTCATTTTTTTCTTCTGATCAACTAATTCAGAATTACCATCATCCTTTAAGACCAGAACTTTTGTCTCTCCAAACTCAGGAATATACAAAGAAACAGGATCATTCAATCTTACTTTGCCCTCTTCCAATAGAATCATAAGAGCAACTCCAGTAATTGGCTTGCTCATTGAATAAATTCTAAAGAGAGAGTCTCTTTTTAAACTTTCTCCTGTCTCAATATCAGCAAAGCCTAAAGTCTCGTAGTGAACCACTTTACCTTTCCTGGCAACAGCTGAGATGAAACCTGGAAATTTTCCAGTCTTCAAATATAGCTCATTTAAAGTGGGGGCAATTTTTTGAAGTCTCTCATATGACATCCCAGATGCAGAGGCTTCATAGGAATTGGGATAAAGATAAAAGCTTATCAAAACCAGATAAAGTAAAATCCCTTTCGACACAAATCTCATCATAAATTCCCCAATTTTTATATTAGCTAGACAATAATACTCAATTATTATGATACTTTGACACAAAAGTTTTAAATAAAAATGAATCTTAATCTAAAAAATAAAAATGCTCTTGTTTGTGCGTCTAGTCAAGGATTGGGCAAGGCTGCTGCATTAGACCTAGCTTCAGAGGGAGTAAATCTTGCAATATGCTCAAGAGACCAACAAAAAATAAATGCTTGTAAACAAGAAATACAGGAAAAGGTTGACGATAAAATAAAAATCATAGCTATAGAAGCTAACTTAGATATTCCTGAAGAAATAACGAAACTCTACAAAGATGCAAAAGATTACTTAGGTTCAATAGATATATTGGTCAATAACACAGGCGGCCCGCCGCCAAGCACCTTCGAAAATCTCGAAGATACCGATTGGCAAAAAGCCTTTAATTCGACAATGATGTCATGTTTGAGATTATCAAAACTTGTAATACCCGACATGAAAAAAAAACAATGGGGGCGAATAATAAATATTTCATCAGTTTCTGTGAAAACCCCAGTTACCGGATTATTCCTATCGAACAGTTTAAGAATGGGAATACTTGGATGGGCTAAGGCCTTATCAGATGAAATTGCTCCTGATGGAATTACAGTAAATACTGTTTGCCCTGGATACACACGAACTGAGAGAGTTGAATCAATCTTAGATTCGCAATCAGAAGCAACAGGTAAA
>PAOE01000025.1 GCA_002707915.1 Gammaproteobacteria bacterium | reverse complement strand
TTAAAATCTGAAAAAGTTCAAGATCTTGACTTACTTATTGTCAGGGAATTAACTGGTGGAATTTATTTTGGTCAGCCAAGAGGGAAAAATGATTCAGGCTTGTCTGCTTTTAACACCATGATTTACAGTAAAGAAGAAATTGAAAGGATCGGAAGAGTAGCCTTTGAAGCTGCACGAAAACGGGGCAAATCTTTATGTTCTGTTGATAAAGCTAATGTTCTCGAAGTCAGTGTACTATGGAGAGAGATAATGAGTGGCCTTGCTTCTGAATATCCTGACGTAAAGCTATCACATATGCTAGTAGATAATGCAGCTATGCAACTTGTGAGAGAGCCCAAGCAGTTCGACGTTATCGTAACTGGCAATTTATTTGGCGATATTCTTTCAGATATTGCAGCTATGTTAACGGGATCTATAGGTATGCTGCCCTCTGCTTCATTAAATTCCAAAAATAAAGGAATGTATGAACCTGTTCATGGCTCCGCTCCAGATATATCCGGAAAACAATTAGCCAATCCTCTCGCAGCTATCTTATCAATTGCAATGATGCTCAAGTATAGCTTTGGTTTGGATGAAGCTTCTTTGTCAATTGAAAACGCTATAGAAGAAGTTTTGTCTGAAGGATACAGAACAAATGATTTGGAAGGACTTGAGGAAAATATACTTTCCACTTCTGAGATGGGAAATAAGATAGTTGAACATTTAAAATAAATTATGTTGAAAGCAAAACGTATAGCAGTAGTTGGTGCAACAGGAATGGTCGGCCAGACTTTTCTGAACTTACTTCAAAATGACTTTTATCCTGATGCCGAGATTGTTCTATTAGCTAGTAAAAAATCTGCGGGAAAAATAATAGAATTTAGAAAAAAAGAACATGAAGTTCAGGATCTCTCATCTTTTGATTTTAGTTCAACTGATTTAGCCTTATTTTCAGCAGGATCAAGTGTCTCATCGAAATATGCTCCTAAGGCAGTCTCCCAAGGATGCGTCGTGGTTGATAACTCATCTCGTTTTAGATATGAAGATGACATACCTCTTATTGTTCCTGAGGTAAATGGTCATGAGCTCAATAATTTTCAAATACCAAACATTATTGCAAATCCAAATTGCTCTACCATCCAAATGCTTGTAGCACTAAAACCACTTCATAATGCATTTCAAATAAAAAGAATTGATATAACTACATTGCAGGCTGTATCAGGAACAGGGAAGGAAGCAACAGAAGAATTAATTGGTCAATTATCTTCCTATAATGGTAATAAGGTTTCAGTTACATCTGTTTATCCAAAACAAATTGCAAATAATGTCCTGCCTCACTGTGGAGATTTCGACGAAAATAGATACACAGAAGAGGAGAATAAAATCCTCAAAGAAACCCACAAGATACTAGATAATAAAATTGAAGTTACCGCAACATGCGTCAGAGTTCCGGTTCTCAATGGTCATTCGGAATCCCTTCATCTAGAAACAAAAGAAACTATTTCAGAGGAGCAAGCTATTTCTGTACTACAAGATGCTCCAGGTTTGAAATTACATCATGGTCTTGAAGCCAATGATTATCCAACCGCCACAACTGATGCTGATGGAGACAATTTAGTCCATGTTGGAAGATTACGAAAAGATTTATGGAGTAATAATAGGATAAATCTATGGATTGCTGCAGATAATCTTCTCAAAGGAGCTGCTCTCAACAGTCTTCAGATTGCAGAGCTAATATTTGATTAATTGATGCAAAATTTTTTAAGTCATGTAGAAACAGAATTTTATGATTTAACTGGTGTACTGCCGGAGGGAATAATAGGCCTATTTGGCGGCCTCCTATTATTCTCATTAATTATTTACCTGATCCGTTTCGAGAAAAAGAAAGAAATAATCCTTTCTGATTTAGATGTATCAAATGATATTGGAGATGAAATCAATGCCAAAATAAATCTTTCAAGGAGCCTTATTGAAATGGAACAAATTGATGAAGCAAGACGCTTACTTGAAGAAGTTCTCAAAGAAAATCTTAATAGCAATGATCAGTCAGTTGCGAATGATCTCCTTGAATCTATTAAATAGTAATCATGTCATTAAGAATAGCTCTTGGTGTAGATTATGAAGGTTCTAATTATTTTGGATTTCAAAAACAAAAAGCTACACATCAAACTATTCAAGGTCATCTAGAGAGCTCAATCTCGAAAGTTGCAGACCAAGAGGTAAAGACTTATTGCAGTGGAAGAACAGATGCAGGTGTCCATGCTTTATTGCAAGTAATTCATTTTGATACAACATCATCACGGTCNGAATTTGAATGGATAAGGGGTATCAATTCTTATTTACCCNGTGATATAAGAGTCTTATGGTCAAAAGAAGTATCGGAAAGTTTTCATGCTAGATTCTCTGCAATCAGCAGGTGCTATCAATACAAAATTTACAACGATAAAATATTCTCTGGACTATGGACAAAAAGGTCTCTATTTGTAACTCAAAATTTAGATATTGCATCAATGCAAAAAGCTTCTGAATATCTTTTGGGAGAACATGATTTTTCATCTTTCAGGGGCTCAGGATGCCAATCTAAGACAGCCATTAGAGAAGTNGAGGATATAAAAGTGATAAAAAAAGATAATATTATAACAATTGAGATACAAGCCAATGCATTTTTACTTCATATGGTACGCATTATTGTTGGAACATTATTGATGGTTGCAAAAAGGGAATTAGATCCTGAAGATGTTCGAACTATACTCAATAAAAAAGATAGAAAAATTGCTGGCAAGACAGTAAGTCCTTCTGGTCTTTATTTTTTGGGACCTAAATATCCTAATAACTTTGACATTCCAAATTTTAAAAATACTTTTATTTAACTCTTCTTGAGGTCGATTGAATTATAATTTTTATATGAAACCCTTTATAAAAATCTGCGGTATAACGAATCAAAAAGACCTTGATTTCATTTGCTCAGAAGATATTGATGCAATTGGATTTAACCTTTATTTAAATAGTAAAAGATATGTACAGTTGAGTGATGTAAAAAAAATGCTGGTAGGTATGAATCGAAACATCCACCTATTTTTGATATTTGTTAATGAAGATCCTGACATTGTTAATCAATGTTTATCTCAATTTCCAAATGCAATTCCTCAATTCCATGGTGAAGAAAGTGGAGATTATTGCAGCAGTTTCAAAAGGGATTATGTGAAGGCTCTAAGAATAAATTCAGAAACAGAGTTGAAAAAAGTAAATCAAGATTATAAAGATGCTAAAATGTTAATACTCGATAGCTATGACGATGATCACTATGGCGGCACGGGAAAAACTTTTGATTTGTCGTTAATTAAAAACAAAATTGACTTACCTTTTCTGCTAGCCGGCGGAATTGATAAAGATAATTTTCATCAAGCATTGAATCTTAAAAATTGTATTGGGATTGATGTTTGTTCAAGTGTTGAAGAGAAGCCTGGATATAAAAATCATGCTCAGGTTAAGAGTTTAGTTGAAAAAGTAAGGAGTTATTATGTCTGAAGAATTGATGCCAGATAAAAACGGACGATTCGGAATATATGGTGGAAGGTATGTTGCTGAAACACTAGTTCCTGCGTTAGAAGAATTGTCGGAACAATATGAAGAAATAAAGAAAAATAATGACTTTTTAAATGAATTCAAAGAGGATCTGGCTCATTATGTAGGACGACCTTCGCCTCTCTATTTTGCCAAGCGTTGGACGGAGTTACTGGGTGGTGCAAAGATTTATCTAAAAAGAGAAGACCTTAATCATACTGGTGCCCATAAAATTAATAATACGGTTGGACAAATTCTTTTGGCAAAGCACATGGGAAAGAAAAGAATCATTGCAGAAACAGGAGCAGGTCAACACGGAGTTGCAACTGCCTCAGTTGCAGCTAGACATGGTCTAGAGTGCATAATCTATATGGGCGAAGAGGATATCAAAAGACAGTCATTGAATGTTTTTAGAATTAAGCTTCTGGGAGCAAAAGTGGTTGGAGTTAGTTCTGGTACTTCAACTCTGAAAGATGCTATGAATGAAGCAATGAGAGACTGGGTAACAAATGTAGATGACACTTATTACATAATAGGAAGCGTAGCAGGCCCACATCCTTATCCTCAAATCGTAAGAGACTTCAATTCTGTTGTTGGTGAAGAAGTTTTGGAGCAGAGTACTTCTCTCATTGGAAAAGACCCCGATGTCCTTATAGCTTGTGTTGGTGGAGGCTCAAATGCTATGGGACTATTTTATCCCTATATCGAAAAAAAGAATGTGAGATTAGTGGGCGTCGAAGCAGGTGGGCTAGGACTTAGTACTGGTAAACATGCTGCTCCGCTAAATGATGGCAAAGAAGGCGTTTTGCATGGCATGAGAACTTATTTAATGCAGGATAATAATGGCCAAGTAATTGAAACCCACTCAGTGTCAGCCGGTTTAGATTATCCAGGTGTAGGGCCTGAACACGCTTGGTTAAAAGACATTGGAAGAGCGGAGTATGTTACTGCAGACGACGAACAAGCTTTGGATGCCTTCAAAGAACTAACAAGGGTTGAAGGTATAATGCCTGCATTGGAAACTGCGCATGGTCTAGCTCATGTAAAAGAGTTAGCCCCTACAATGAATGAGGATCAAATTATTGTGGTGAATGTATCTGGAAGAGGGGATAAGGATATTAATACTGTTGCCAGTTTAGAGGGCATTGAACTTTGACCAAAATCAAAGAAGTTTTCGAGACAATCAAAGCTGAAGACAGGAAGGCTTTAATAAACTACATCGTTGTTGGAGACCCTGACTTAAAAACTACCCTTGAAGTTATGAAGGTAATGGTAAATGAGGGCGTAGATATTATCGAGCTTGGAATTCCCTTTTCTGATCCCATGGCTGAGGGTGTGTCTATTCAAAAAGGACATGAGAGAGCTTTGGAAAAAGGAACAACTATCACTGATGCATTTTCTTTAGTTGAGTCATTTAGAGAAATTAACAAAGAAACGCCGCTTGTCTTTATGGGTTATATGAATACATTTGAGTCATTGGGTGCAGAGAAGTTTATGAGTGAGGCTCTTAGAGTTGGTCTTGATGGCCTTCTAATAGTAGATATGCCACCAGAAGAAAGCTCAGATTTTACTCTGCAAGCAAAAAAAAATGACATTGATATCATTAGATTAATTGCACCTACAACTAGCTTAGATAGAGCAAGTAATATTTGTAGTAAATCTTCCGGTTATGTTTACTATATATCTGTTAAGGGGATAACAGGTGCAGCCAATCTCGATTCTGCCGATGCAAAACAAAAAGTTCAAGAGCTCAAAGGGTTGACTGAGCTACCTGTTGTAATAGGATTTGGGATTAANGATGCTCAGTCTGCTATTTCAGTCAAGGANGCTGCCGATGGNGTAGTTGTAGGGAGTGTATTTGTAGANTTAGTAGGAGAGGGTGGCGATATCTTAGAAAAGGTTACAAAAAAAACAAGGGAACTCTCAGAAGCTTTAAGTTAAATGGCTAACTGGTTTGAAAAGATCCTACCTTCTTTTATTAGAAAAGGAACACCTAAAAAATCAACCATACCTGAAGGCTTATGGCAAAGTTGCCCTTCCTGTAACAATATTCTCTATGTACCAGAACTTGAATCAAATTTATTTGTTTGTACAAAATGTGATCATCATATAAGAATCGGTGCTAGAAAAAGACTCGAGTTATTTTTGGACTCCGCAGAAATGATTGAAATATCAGGTGAAAAAGCACCTAAGGATTGGTTAAAATTTAAGGATACCAAGCCCTACAGAGAGAGAATAGATTCAGCTCAGAAAAGTAGTAATGAAAAAGAAGCCCTACTTGCAATGAAAGGGTCTCTTAAAAAATTACCGATTGTCGCTTCAGCCTTTGAATTTAGATACATGGGAGGATCTATGGGTTCTGTTGTAGGCCAAAAATTTGTCGATACGGTGAACTATGCACTAGAAAATCAATTACCCATGGTTTGCTTTTCAACTAGCGGTGGAGCAAGAATGCAGGAGTCACTAATTTCACTTTATCAAATGGCAAAAACTAGTGCAGCCATAGAGAAGATGCGACAAGCTAAACTACCCTATATTTCTGTCATGATTGATCCTATCTATGGAGGAGTATCTGCCAGCCTTGCTATGCTGGGTGATATCAATATAGCTGAGCCCAAAGCATTAGTTGGGTTTACGGGTCCTAGAGTTATCGAACAGACATTGAATGTTCAGTTACCTGAAGGATTTCAGAGAAGTGAATTTTTACTAGACCATGGTGCAATAGACATGATTGTTCATAGAAAAGATCTCAAGGATACTATTCACAGGCTATTATTGAGCTTACTATCGAATAAATAAATTTAATGAACTCCGACCGCCTTAGCGACTGGCTTGGATATATAAATTCAAAACGACCTAATGAAAAAGAGTTTGGACTGGAAAGACTCAAGGGTGTCTATTCTGAGCTTATAAAAAAGCCTATAGCTGCTAAGACAATTTTGATTGCGGGCACTAATGGAAAAGGATCNACAGCAGAATTTTTAAAAAACTTTTTGTTTTCTGCTGGATTTACTGTTGGTGTCTATACTTCACCGCATCTGATTCATTTCAACGAAAGAATTCGAATAAATGAAAACCAGATTTGTGATGAGAAAATTGTAAGTTCCTTCAAAAAAATAGAAGACTGTAAGGGTAAAACAAAGCTCACTTATTTCGATTANGCCACTTTAGCAGCATTTGATATCTTTTCGGAAGCACAACTAGATTTTGCAATATTGGAAATTGGTATAGGTGGTAAGTATGACCCTGTAAATCTATTGGATTCTGATATTTCCATAATTACTAATATAGATTTAGACCACGAGAAATGGCTTGGAAGAACTTTGAATGATATCGGTTTCCAAAAAGCAGCTATATTAAAGGAAGGAAGGGTTGGGATTTTAGGCAATGCGAATATGCCTGACTCAGTCAACANAAGAGCTTCAGAAGTTTGTTCAAAAAAATTTCAATTGGGTGAAGATTACATTATTCAGAAGAATATGAAGGATTGGGAATATAGATTATTGGATTATGATTTTCAGTTGGAAAACATACCATTTTCTAATTTGAATAACGAATCAATAGCCTCTGCTGTAACTGCATTCAAGATATTGACTGATCGTGATATAAATTTTCATCAAATTATTGAAAAAACTTTTTTGAAAGGAAGATGTGACTCTATAGAAAATTTTATACTTGATGCTTCTCANAATCCTGCATCTGTTAGAAACTTGATAACTTTTCTAAGTGAAAATCATAAAAGTAAAAAGTTTAAAGCTATATTTTCCTGTNTTTCNGAAAAAGATTTTTCATCGATGATAAGAGANATATCACCCTTAATAAGTGAGTGGATTGTTTGTGAAATGNATGACATTAGATTTAATACTGATGATCTTGTAAATGCTATCTCTGAAANTATAAACGGGAAAGTTACCATAGCAGATTCTGTTTATTCAGCTGTTGAAAGAGAGTACCATGAAGGGAATGATTGCTTGGTTTTTGGTTCTTTCATTACCGTCAGTCAAGCTTATAAGGCATTAAATCAATTAAAAAATAAGCCTGAAGATGAAAATTATTAATATTATTTTAATTCTATTTATTCTTATCTTTTTTGCAGTTAGCTTCATTTATCAACCAAATATTAAGACTCATAAAAATGTTGATGGTGATTTAAAAGATTTTCCCGAGATAAAACTTGAGATCCCTCTTAATGAAGAATTAGAAATTAACGAAGAAGTCAATTCCTTCCAGTTACCAAAACTTGAAATGAGATTTCCACAAGCTTGGACCGTTAAAGTCGAAACTTATGTAGATCTTGAAAATATGAAAGATGANCTAAGGCTATTGAAGAAAAGGGGATATAAAGTTTATTCAGAATATTATGAAGGAGACTCAAGGCCTCATATACTATTTATTGGTCCTACTNTAAATAGATCNGATTCGCTTAAAGTAATTGAAGAGCTAGAGTTCTCATTAAAAATCAAAGCAAAACTTCAAAAGTATGATTGAAACACTTTCATACATAGACTGGTTCTCACTGACCATAATTTTTACTTTTGCTGTTATGGGTTTTTTNAATGGCTTTATAAAGGAGGTTTTTTCAGCAGCTGCATGGATTCTTTCACTGAGTTTAGCATGGCTGTATGGACCTATTTTTTTCCCGTACGTTGAAGTTTATGTAGATGCTTCTACTTGGGTAAATATATTTAGCTTTATCGCTCTATTCTTAGTGTGTTTCATTATTTTGAAGTTTACAGGAGTGGTTTTTTCCAGATTAATCTCTGTAATCGGATTAAAGTTTGTTGATAGGTTGTTTGGTACATTTTTTGGGTCTTTGAAGATGTTAGCGATACTGACGAGTGTATTTGTGTTCAATTTAAACTTCTTTGACAAGTATCAATGGTGGCTTGATTCTTATTCAAGGATTTATTCAATTAAGTTTTATGAACTTTCGCAGCCTATCTTTGAGGAATGGTTGGAAAATTCTGAGGTTATTTTGGATAAAGATAATCCTGAAATAAAAGTTTGATATAGAATAGATTTATGTGTGGAGTAATTGGAGTAGTAAGTCAAAAAGAGGTATCTCCTGTTATTTACGACGCACTAACAATTCTTCAACATCGTGGTCAAGATGCAGCCGGAATCGCTACCTCAACGAATAATAGATTCTTTTTGCGCAAACAGCTTGGGCTGGTACGAGACGTCATTAGAAATCAACACATTCTAACTTTGAGGGGCCACATGGGAATTGGGCATGTTAGATATCCAACTGCAGGGACAGAGGATCGTGAATTAGCTCAACCGATGTATGTAAACTCACCTTTTGGTATAAGCATTTCTCATAATGGTAATTTGACAAATCATGAAGAACTCAGGGATATCTTAGTTCACAATGATTTACGGCATTTAAACACTGATTCTGATAGTGAAGTTCTGCTGAATGTATTTGCACATGAACTGCAAAAACAAGGCTCAATAAAACCAGGTGCAAAAGAAATATTTGCAGCTGTCAGAGCCCTACATAAAAGAGTAAGGGGGGCTTATTCAGTAGTGATAATGATTAATGGAGTTGGAATTGTAGGATTTAGGGATCCTTTTGGTATACGTCCTTTAATTGTGGGATCTAAAGATAGCGACTTAATTGGAAAAGACTATATGATCGCATCTGAAAGCACGGTCTTAGACTCTCTCGGCTATGAAGTGATTGATGATGTGCAGGCTGGCTCAGCCGTATTTATTAGTCCTGATGGCATAATGGAGACTGAAACTTGCATAAATAATCCTGTCCCGACACCCTGTATCTTCGAATATGTTTACCTAGCAAGACCTGATGCAAAAATTGATAAAATATCTGTGCATAAATCTAGATTGAGGATGGGCGAGGCCCTTGCAAAAAAAATTCTAGAAGAAAATCCAGATCATGATATAGATGTCGTAATACCTATTCCGGACAGTAGCACAACATCAGCTTTACAGCTTGCAAATACACTAGGTGTTATCTACCGAGAAGGCTTTGTTAAAAATAGGTATATAGGAAGGACTTTTATCATGCCATTTCAAGAGAAGAGAGAGAAATCTGTCCGTCAAAAATTAAATCCCATTGATTTAGAATTCAAAGATAAAGTAGTTTTGTTGGTTGACGACTCTATAGTACGAGGAACTACTAGTAGACAGATTATAGATATGGCCAGAGCTTCCGGAGCAAAAAAAGTCTATTTTGCTTCAGCAGCGCCTCCAATTAGATTCCAAAATGTTTATGGAATTGATATGGCTGCTACAACAGAATTAGTGGCACATAAAAGAACTGAGAAAGAGATAGAAGAATTTATAAAAGCTGATTGGTTGATTTATCAAGATCTTGAAGATTTAATTTCAGCAGCACAGGTCGGGAATGAGGAAATACGTCATTTTGAATGTTCTATTTTCAATGGGAAATACGTAACTGACGATATTGACGATAAATATCTTAAGAATCTTGAAGATAACCGAAACGATAAATCTAANGCTTCTCGTCAAATAAATTAAGTTTGTACCTCTTCAATAGTTATTGATGGCAANACTGCATTATTGGCAGCATCTTTATAGGCTGCAATTTCATGAAAGTTTAAGTATCTGTATACATCAGCTCCCATTGCATTTATATCGGACATATAACTAAGATATTCTTCTTGGGTTGGAATATGACCAAGTGTAGCTGAGATTGCGGCTACTTCTGCTGATGCAAGAAACACGTTTGCTCCATCACCTAATCTATTAGGAAAGTTCCTAGTCGATGTCGAAACAACCGTTGATTCTGCCTCCACTCTTGCTTGATTTCCCATGCAAAGGGAGCAGCCTGGCATTTCGAGTCTNACACCTGCTTTTTCAAAAATTTCGTAATATCCCTCTTCAGTAAGTTGATGTTTATCCATTTTGGTAGGAGGTGATATCCAGAGTTTAGAGGGCAAATCTGACTCATTTTTTAATAGTTTACCTGCGGCTCTAAAGTGCCCAATATTCGTCATACAAGATCCAATAAAAACTTCATCTATGTTGGTATTCGATACCTCAGAAAGGGGCTTGATATCGTCAGGATCATTAGGACAGGCAAGAAGCGGTTCAGTTATTTCATTTAGATCAATTTCTATGACTGCTGCATATTCTGCATCATCATCAGCTTCCATAAGAACAGGATTCTTTAACCAAGCTTCCATGGCTTGAGCTCTCCTCTCTAAAGTTTTTTTATCTTCATATCCTTCCGAAATCAACCATCTTAAAAGAGTAATATTTGACTCCAAATATTCTCTTATAGGCTCTTCATTTAACTTAATGGTGCACCCAGATGCAGACCTTTCAGCCGAGGCATCAGATAATTCAAAAGCCTGCTCAACTTTCAGATTTGGCAAACCTTCAATCTCAAGACANCGNCCTGANAATACATTTATTTTCCCTTCTTTAGGAAGTGTNAGTTGTCCAGATTTTAGAGCTGCGTATGGAATCGCATTNACAAGATCTCTAAGAGTNATACCTGGTTGCATTTCTCCTTTAAATTTGACCAANACAGATTCAGGCATATCAAGCGGCATTACTCCCAAAGCCGCGCCAAATGCAACTAATCCTGAACCAGCAGGAAAACTTATACCAAGAGGAAAGCGAGTATGAGAGTCTCCACCAGTTCCAACCATATCAGGTAGTAACATTCTATTTAGCCAAGAGTGAATAATGCCATCACCCGGCTTTAATGCTACTCCACCACGAGTTTGAATAAATTCAGGTAATGAATGTTGCATCTCAATATCTTTTGGAAGTGGATAGGCAGCAGTATGGCAAAAGGATTGCATTACAAGATCAGAATTAAANCCCAAACAAGCCAGTTCTTTAAGCTCGTCTCTCGTCATAGGTCCAGTTGTATCCTGACTTCCTACTGTAGACATTCTCGGTTCNCAATATATGCCTGGTCTTATNCCCTCAACNCCACAAGCTTTACCAACCATTTTTTGCGCTAAGGTATACCCTTTATTAGAACTTTCTGCTTCTTCAGGTCTTGTAAAAACCTTTGAAGGTTCTAATTTGAGGCTTTCTCTAGTCTCATCNGTGAGGCTTCTACCAATTATCAGTGGTATTCTACCTCCGGCTCTTACNCCATCTAGTAGAGTATTNGATTTATATTCATAATTGCAGAGAAGCTCCTTTGTATTNGCATTCATTACCTTTTTTTCGTAGGGATATATTTCGATAACATCACCTAGATTCATTTTGGAAACATCACACTCAAAGGCTAAAGCTCCAGAATCTTCNAGGGTGTTAAAAAATATTGGTGCAATTTTCCCACCAATACAGATACCNGCCTGTCTCTTATTAGGTATGAAAGGAATATCCTCACCAATATGCCAAAGAAGAGAGTTTGTGGCAGATTTTCTTGAAGATCCCGTCCCAACAACATCTCCTACAAAAACAACCGGAAGNCCTGATTCTTTCANTTTTTCAATAGTACCGATNGGATCTTCCATATTTTTCTTCAACATTGCNAGTGCATGAAGAGGAATATCTGGNCTAGATGGAGCATCTTGAGCAGGGGAAAAATCATCTGTGTTAATTTCTCCATCAACTCTAAAGACTATAGCTTTAATTACTTCTGGAAGTTTAGATTTGCTCGTAAACCATTCACCATTGGACCAAGATTCAACAACTCTTTTTGCATTCTCATTTTCAGCTGCCAATTCAATTACTTCATATTTTGCATTGAACATCAGAAGTGTTTTGCTTAAGCCATCAGCTGCTATTGCTCCAACTTCTTCATCTTTAAGCAATTTGATTAATGATTCAACATTGTATCCACCTAACATTGTGCCTAATAATTCAGTCGCAAGTTTCTTGTCTATCAAAGGAGAAGATGTCTCTCCCTTTGCCAAAGCAGTCAAAAAAGCTGCTTTTACGTAAGCAGCTGGATCTACTCCCGCAGGAGTTCTATTTTTTATAAGGTCTAATATAAACTCTTCCTCACCTGCAGGAGGCGATTTAAGCAATTCTACTAAATCTGCTACTTGCTCCGCATTCAGAGGTAGCGGTGGTATACCTTGTTGCAACCTTTCTTCAACATGATCTTTATATTCTTTTAGCATGGCACTTTTAGCAGAAGTTAATATTTGGTGCGGCATATTATCATAATCTTCATTTTAAAGTTGCTTAGAAATCAGAGAGATATATCATTAACATCTATGAGCAGGTCTACTAAAACACCTTGTATCGGAGTATGTTCTACCGTCTTTGGAGATGAAGTGTGTAGAGGCTGTAAACGATTTCAATATGAGGTAATTCAATGGAATTCTTTCACAAACGAAGAAAAAAGGTCCGTCTTAGATAGACTTGAGGCTCTTAAAGTGCAAATAATGCAGTCTAAAATTTTCGTCGTTAATGAAAACCTCCTTAAAGAGAAACTGATACATTACAAAATAAAATTCGACGAAGACTCTGATTCTCTATGTTGGGTTTTTGACTTACTTAGATCGGGAAGTCAATCTATTCATGACACTAAAGAATTTGGCTTTGACCTATTAGCTGGAAATGAGACTAATTTAACTGATTTGAAAAAAAATATTGAAGAAGAGTTATTTGAGTTATCTGAAGCGCATTACCAAAGATATTTTAAAGTTGAGAAATTCTTCAATGTCTAATAAGTGGGAAGAAATTCTTATTTCTTCAACACCAAAAGCATGGGTCAATAAGGCTCTTAAATCATTAGATATATTGCTAATTGATCATGCTCATTGTGAAAAGAAAGCTGCAACAACAGCTATTTCATTAATTCATAAATACCCTCATCATAATTTAGCTGATCTTCTCTCACCATTAGCTAGAGAAGAATTACTTCACTTTGAGCAAGTCTTAGACCTGATAAAAAAACAAGGATTCAAATATAGAAATCTTAAATCAGGTAAATATGCTCAAACTTTATATGAAAGCGCTTCCAATAAGGAGCCGGAAAAATTTCAAGATATTTTGATTATTTGCGCTTTAATTGAGGCGAGATCTTGTGAGAGATTCCATGCTTTGATACCTTACTTACCGAGCTCTCTCAGAAACTTTTATACCAAGCTTTATAGGGCTGAAGCAAGGCACTGTGATCTCTACCTAGATTTATTTACCAAAATTTTTAAAATAGACTGGACTGAAAGACTTAAAGAATTATCTCAAGTAGAGTCAGCCTTTATTAACATGAAAGATGATCTATTTAGGTTTCATAGCGGCTATTAACTTTATCTAACAACTGGTATTTCTTCCCAATTCGTTAAATACCTCGGCGATTTTAAGAGTCGTCTCATTGACCATGATTTCTTAATTCCTTGAGATGCAAAAGTGATCTTACCTATCCCAGACGCATTTACTTTGTCTATTGTCGTCATCAACTCTTTGCTATTGATTCTTCTATCAATAGATTTAAATAAATCTCCTTGATACACATCTTCATCATAAAAATCACTGAGCATTACACCAGCTTTTACAAAATTAGTATTTTCGCGAAACACTTGTCGCGTCAGCTGGCGCGCGGCATTTAAGACATCTCTGGTGTCATTTGTAGGAGCAAACAGTTGGCAGCTTCTAAATCCATGATATTGCTTGTCTTGCTTTCGGAAATAATTTGTACGCATAAAGATGGATATCATCTTGCAATATTGATTTTCTTTCCTTAGTTTTTCACATGCTCGTGATGCGTAGTCGCTAACAGCTTCATTCATAAATTCAAGATCTCTAACTTTCTTGCTGAATGTCCTACTTACCACTATTTGTTTCTTTGTTTTAGGTTGTTGTTCCAAGCCTATACATGAGTATCCTTTTAATTCCATTACAGTTCTCTCAAGCACACTGCTAAACTTCCTTTTTATTAGCTTAGTATCCATCTCCGCTAACTCAAGAGCTGTTTCTATTCCCATATCATTTAACTTTCTATTTATCCTACTTCCAACACCCCAAACCTCCCTTACGGGCATTAATGACATTAATTTTCTTCTTCTTTTTTCATCCATGATATCAACTACACCATTTGTTGCTGGATAGTGCTTAGCACCATAGTTTGCAACTTTAGCTAAAGTCTTAGTTGGTCCTATACCAACACAAACAGGGATTCCAACCCAACGATCTATAGTCTCTCGACACTGATATCCAAATTGTTCCAAATTTTTTAAGCCTGTCAGATCAAGAAATGCTTCGTCTATGCTGTACACCTCTACTTTGGGTGATAGGTGTTCTAAGGTTTGCATGACTCTAGAAGAAATATTGGCATATAGTTCATAGTTTGATGAAAAGGCAATGCCTCCCTGTTTTGTAAAAGATTTTTCTATCTTAAACCAGGGCTCACACATTTTGATTCCCAATTGTTTAGCCTCTTTAGATAGAGCAACTACACAGCCATCATTATTAGATAAAACAACAACAGGACTTTTTTTAATATCCGGTCTAAATACTCTCTCGCATGAAGCATAAAAGCTATTACAATCTACTAAGGCAAAAATCATAATCTACTAATAAAGGTTTATGGCTGCTATGACGGTGCCAGCAATCTCAAGTTCCTCTTCTCTATCGATTAGTATCGGTGAATATTTGGGATTTTCTGATACAAGGCAGATTTTTGGTTTGAGTAGCAATCTCTTACAAGTATATGAGCCATCAATTGCAGCTATGACAATTTTATTGTGGCTTGGCTCTATACTTCGATCGACTATTAATATAGCACCATCTCCTATGTAGGCATTTATCATTGAATCTCCACTTACACGAACAAAGTAAGTGGCAGCAGAATTTCTTATTAAATATTCATTTAGATCTATAGGTCTCTCTATATAGTCATCTGCTGGACTTGGCCAACCCACTCTAACTGTATTTAAAAAATAGGGGATTTTTAGAGAGGATAAATCATCCTCTGATGCATCGCCCAGATAGTCAATCTTCATAAGGGTTTTATAAATTAATACTGTATATATATACAGTATAATTAAAGGATGATTTTGTAAAGTTTTTAAACTAAGATTTTTAAAATAAAAAAAATATTATAATTTGAACAATATGAAGACTTGGTTAACTTTGGGCGTGCTCTATTTTAGCTTTTACTTTTGGTANACAGATNTAGGAGGAAAACTAAGTCAAGANGAAGTACAAGCCTTTATAGCAAAACATGAGCAAAACCTTGTGAATAGTGGGGTACCTCTAGGTTCAGAAGAATTTCAACGAAGAGTAGATTTCCTCAGAGGATTTATGGAAGAGGATACCGGTAAACAATTTATTATGGTTAACAGTATTGAGATGAATAGAAATCCTGGAGATGTTGATGGCGCAAATCCAGGTGAATCTTCTGATCAATTAATGGCAAGGTATATGGAGCATATGTGGCCAAATCTACTAAAAAGAGCTTGTCATCCAATATTTTTTGGGGAGAGCATATCGAAAACGATGGATATAGTTGGAATAGAGGGAGCGGAAATTTGGGACCAAGCAGCACTGATGAGATACAAGAGTCGACGAGCATTTGTAGAGATAGCTACTCATCCTGATATGCAAGANAGACATAAGTTTAAGACTGCTTCCCTNGAAAAGACAATAGCTTATCCAGTAGAACCTTTTGGATATTACAGTGATTTGAGAATTATTATTGGAATGTTGTTACTAATTGCTGGATTATTAATACAGTTGTTTCTTCTTTCTAGAAAATAGAGAANTTCCTTAGCTCGCATGAATTTGAGTCCATCCATATGTACCAACCATGCTTATCCCAATCCCCAAGTACTATTCTCTTTGCCGATAGGTTATCGGTAGCAATCTCATGAGTATTAGGTCTGTGTGTATGCCCNTGGATAAGTAATGATACAGAGTGTTCTTTTATTACTTTTATTACNTCCTCTTGAGAAACATCCATAATCTCTTCTCTCTTTTTTCCAGTAGCTTGCTTGCTAATTTCTCGAAGATTTTGAGCTATTTCTTTTCTTTCGGATAGGGATTTACTTAAGAAATCATCTTTCCATTGAGGCGTTCTACTGGNATTTCTAAATTCTTGATAATCNACATCATCGACACATANTAGGTCTCCNTGCATCAAAAGCACCGGCTGATTGAACATCTTTTCATAAGAAGGATCAGTAATTATCTGCATACCTGTNAGAGAAGAGAANTCTTTCCCTAAAAGAAAATCTCTATTCCCATGCATGAAAAAAATATCTGTTGACTCATTAGCCTTTTGAAGGGCATCTATGACCTCAGCGACAAAAGGACTATTATCATCGTCACCTATCCAAGTTTCGAAAAGATCCCCAAGAATATAGAGTTTGTCTGCTTTAGTGACCTTTTCTTCTAGAAACGAAAAAAAAGCTCGTTTTAGGTCCTGTCTACCTTCGTGTAGGTGAAGATCAGAGATAAAACAATACGCCATTAGCCTGATGAAAAATTTTACTTCTCCTGAGTAACAGAAGTATCAATAATGCTGACCTCATCGATAGGTACATCCTGGTGAAACCCAGAAGAACCAGTAGCTACGGCAGCTATTGCTTCTACAGTTTCAAAGCCTTCAACAACTTCACCAAAAACTGCATATCCCCAGCCCTGCACAGTCTCTTCGGTGTGATCTAAAGAGGTATTGTTAACTAAGTTTATAAAAAATTGAGAGCTCGCAGAATGAGGATCATTAGTTCTAGCCATTGACAATGTCCATTTAAGGTTTTTGACGCCATTATTTGCTTCATTCATGATTGGTGGATTGCCTTCTTTATTAACCATACCAGATGTCATACCGCCTCCTTGAATAACAAAACCGGGTATAACTCTGTGAAAGAGTGTTCCATTAAAAAAACCACTTTCAGCATACTCTAGAAAATTTTTAGAAGTTACCGGCGCTTCCTCTTCAAATAGTTCTATAACAATGGGTCCTAATGTAGTTGTAAAAGTAATCACGTTTATCTCCTTTTCTTTGTCAGAACAGCCTGTTATCCATAAAAAACTTATAAAAAATAAAATCAATTTGGATAAAGATGTAGGCTGTTTCACTTTTCTACTAAATTCATTTGCTTGAGAAGGCTATAATACGAACTTTATGAGCAAGCTTCCATTAGATTTGAAATATGAAGGTCAATAAATCAAGGTTTTGCCCCAGCCCAACAGGGTTACTACATCTTGGAAACTTACGAACTGCTTTGTTTAGCCATCTAGCAGCAAAGAGAGATGATGGTTCTTTTTTACTAAGGATTGAAGATACAGACAGGGAAAGATCTAGAAAAGAATTTTCAGATGCTATATCTCAGGATTTAAAATGGATTGGTCTTGATTGGGATGAAGGTCCTGGAGTTGACAATCAAGAGTTATACTTCCAATCCCAACGGATAGATATTTACGAAACCTTTTATCAGCAACTAATCGAGGCTGATTTAATTTATCCATGCTTTACCACTGAAGAAGAATTGAAAATAATACGAAGAAATCAAATCGCTTCAGGACAACCTCCTAGGTATACGGGTGTTTGGGCACAAGCTTCTGCTGAGGATGTACAGAGTCAATTTGAAAAAGGTAATAAGCCGGTTTATAGATTCAGAATTCCAAAAAAATCAAACATAGAATTTGTTGATGTTGTAAAGGGTGAACAATCCTTTGCAACAGACGATCTTGATGATTTTATAGTCAAAAAACAGGACAACACGCCTACGTTTATGTTTGCTAATGCAATTGATGATTCATTGATGAAAGTTGATCTTGTCCTCAGAGGGGATGATCATCTGAGCAATACACCTAGACAAATTGCATTACTCGAGGCTTTGAATCTTCCTTTGCCTAAATTTGCTCATGTTTCTCTCTTTACGGGTTCTGACGGTGCGCCGTTATCAAAAAGAAACGGTAGTCTTTCTATTGAAGACTTGAGGAGCGAAGGCTATTTGCCTATTGCTGTATGCAACTATCTCTCTAGGGTAGGTCACTCAATTAATACCAACAAGCTCATGTCGCTTAAAGAGCTCTCTAAATCATTTGATACTAACAATATCTCTAGTTCTCCAAGTAAATTTGATAAAAACCAACTTTTATTTTGGCAAAAAAAAGCAGTTGAAAGTTTATCATCAGACGAGACTTATATTTGGTTACAAGATAGTTTGGAGGCATTGCCTAGTGACATCAACAAGGACAAGTTTTTGAGTCTCGTCAAAGAAAATATAAATTTCCCTGTGGAAGTGAAAACTTATATTGAAAATTTATTTTTACTTCCTTTGAATCAAAATGAGCAAGTTAAGCCAATTCTTTTAGATGCTGGAAGGCAATTTTTTAAAGCCTCCTGCAATGAAGTAAGTCAGGGAATTCAAGATTGGGAAAAAACCGTTAAAAATATTGCTCTAGCAACCGAAAAAAAAGGTAAAGAATTATTTATGCCAATTAGGGCAGCAATTACAGGACAAACAAACGGTCCTGAACTTGATAGGGTAGTGGAGCTAATAGGAATTGATAGGGTACAAAGTAGGCTCAAAGAAGCTTCAGAATTATGAAAATTTTCAATAGCTTGACAGGAAAAAAAGAAATTTTTGAGCCAATCAACCCAAATCAGGTGCGTATGTATGTATGTGGTATGACAGTCTATGATGATACACATATTGGGCATGCTAGAACTTTTGTAGCCTTTGATCTTATTGTTAGATACCTCAGAAGTCGTAATTATGAAGTTAAATACATAAGAAATATAACTGATGTAGACGACAAAATTATTGATAGAGCTAAAGAGCTTAAAGTTGAGCCTGCTGAACTCGTTGATAGATATATCAATTCAATGAATGAAGATTTTTCGTCTCTTTCGATGATAGAACCAGACGATCAACCAAGAGCTACTGAAAATATTGATTCAATAATAAGGTTAATAGAAATTCTTATAAAAAAAGGACACGCATATGTAGGTGAGTCGGATGTATATTTTTCTGCAGAATCTTTTGAAGACTATGGCAAGCTCTCAAAGAGAAAAATTGAGGATATGCTTTCAGGCGCAAGGATAGACATTAATCTAGATAAAAAGAATCCCGTAGATTTTGTTCTGTGGAAGAAAGATACTGCTGGCATGAAATGGGATTCTCCCTGGGGTCCTGGAAGACCTGGATGGCATATCGAGTGCTCAGCCATGAGTATGGATGCATTGGGAGAAACATTTGATATACATGGTGGTGGATCTGATCTTAAGTTTCCTCATCATGAAAATGAAATAGCTCAGTCAGAGTGTGTAACTGGGAAAGAGTTTGCAAAAATATGGATGCATACAGGTTCTTTGAGAATTGATAAAGAAAAAATGTCTAAATCTTTAAAAAACTTCATCACAATTAAAGATGCTCTGAAAGCTAATTCTGCAGAAGTATTAAGATTTTTTTTGATATCAAGTCACTACAGAAGTCCATTAAATTATTCAGAGGAATTACTCAAAGAAGCCAAGAGTTCACTTGATAGAATTTATAACTCTCTTGATGGATTAAATCTCGATTCCGAATCTGCTAACCGAAGTGGATACTCTAAAACATTTACTGATGCAATGGATGACGATTTCAATACACCCGCCGCTATTGCGATTCTTTTTGAAATGACTCGAGAAATTAATAATTTAAAAAAAGATGAAGAGATAGAGAAGGCTAATAATTTAGGTTCAGAATTAAAAATGCTTTCACAGAGCCTTGGGATATTACAAAAAAATCCCGCAGATTATTTTAAATCAGGAGTTGACCTTACAGATAAGGAAATTGAGAATTTAATCGATCAAAGAAGCACAGCTAGGCAAAATAGAGATTTTGCTCTTTCAGACAGCATTCGAGATAGTTTATTGGAGAAAGGTATTATTCTCGAGGATAAAGAAACTGGCACANTTTGGAAGAAAAATTAATTCATACCATTAAGGTTTTCTTTACGTAAGAACAATAACTGCACTTTGGATTTGCATCCGGAGCTTGATCTCTTAAAAGAGTCTCCTTTAAATCTAAGAGAGTAGGCTCAACCCAAGCATCATTTCCGCTGTAAGGTATCAATTTAGTCTTAAACTCTAAAATGTTATTGAATTCATCTTTTTCAGCGATGCCATTACAATACACAAAGTAACCTATATCAGAAACATCGAAAGAATTTCCTCTCAACAACCACTGATAGAATTCTATTTGTCTTTTGTAGCCAATTTGCCATTCGGCATCGATGCTCACTTCACCTTTCTTAGATGTTGCCTTGTAATCCACTACAATGAGTTGATTGGTATCAGTATTAATCCAAAGATCATCTAAACCACCTCTTAATATCAAATTTGTTTTCTTATGCTCTCTCTTAACGCCATGCCTAAGTGATTCTCTCCACTCTTCTAAGTCAGGATGCTGATAGGGTAAAGCATTAATTTTGTTTTCTAGCATTATTGGATGAGGTTCTTGTTTCTCTCTGTAAATATCAAATTCATTTTTCAGAAGCTCATCAACTGCATTATTGAGGTTGAAGGGGAATGAAGGTGGCCTTGCTATACCAACTCTGTTTGTGAGATAAAAACATCTTGAGCACTCGAGAAAATTATCTACCCTGGAACGACTTAGAACAAAGGGTTCATCAGAAGAAGGATCAAATAAAATCGCTGGCATAAAAATATAGTACCATAATAAAAAAAGGCCTACTTATGTAGCAGGCCTAAAATTGGCTCCCCGAGCTGGGCTCGAACCAGCGACCCAATGATTAACAGTCATTTGCTCTACCAACTGAGCTATCGGGGAATTTTGTAATTATAACGCCTTCATTCTCAGCGTATAATATTTTTTATAAAAATATGTCAAAGAAATTCGACCTAGTATCAAATTATAAGCCAGCTGGAGATCAGCCCAAGGCAATCAAAGAAATAGTTAAAGGGCTTAATAACGGTCTTCTTAACCAGACTCTCTTGGGCGTGACAGGCTCTGGTAAAACTTTCACCATGGCAAATGTAATNAATGAAGTTCAGAGGCCTGCAATAGTCATGGCACATAATAAAACTTTAGCAGCACAACTTTATGGAGAATTTAAAGAATATTTTCCAAATAATGCGGTTGAGTACTTTGTATCTTATTATGATTANTACCAACCNGAAGCCTACGTTCCAACAACTGATATTTATATTGAGAAAGANGCCTCAATAAACGAACACATNGAGCAAATGCGGCTTTCGGCAACAAAAGCCATAATGGAAAGAAGAGATGTTGTAATTGTAGCATCAGTCTCAGCTATTTATGGTTTAGGTGATCCACAGTCATATCTTCAAATGGTATTGCATCTTGATAGAGGGGATGAAGTAGATCAACGCACTCTCTTACGTCGACTTGCTGAGCTTCAATATCAAAGAAATGAAGTAGAATTTAAGCGATCNATGTATAGGGTAAGAGGGGACGTCATAGATGTTTTCCCNGCCGATTCNGAGAAGGAAGCCTTGAGAATTGAATTATTTGGCAATGAAATTGATTCTTTAAAATTATTTGACCCCTTAACTGGTGAAGTTTTTAGGGAAGTTCCACGTATTACCATTTATCCAAAATCTCATTACGTTACATCTAGAGAAAAAGTACTTCAAGCAATTGAGTTTATAAAAGAAGAACTAGCACAAAGACTAGATTTCCTAAGGAAAGAAAACAAGCTAGTTGAAGCTCAAAGGCTNGAAGAAAGAACGAAGTATGATGTTGAAATGTTAAAAGAATTGGGCTTTTGCTCGGGTATAGAAAATTATTCAAGATTTTTATCTGATAGACAACCTGGTGAGCCTCCTCCAACTTTATATGAGTATCTTCCAGAAGATGCCTTGGTGTTTGTAGATGAGTCTCATGTTTCCTTGCCTCAATTAGGTGGTATGTATCGTGGCGACAGATCAAGGAAACAAACTTTAGTTGATTATGGTTTTAGACTTCCTGTCGCCTTAGATAATAGACCCCTTAGATTTGACGAGTGGGAAAAACTTTCTGGACAGCGCATCTTTCTCTCCGCCACTCCATCAACTTACGAAATTGAAAACTCTGGAAGTGTAGTTGAGTTGGTTGCGAGACCCACGGGGCTTACAGATCCGCAAGTTGAAATCAGGCCTGCGACCCATCAAGTTGATGATCTTCAAGAAGAGATAAATAAGACGGTATCAAAAGGGAACAGAGTCCTTGTAACAGTTTTAACTAAGAGAATGGCAGAGGACTTGACAGAATATTTAGACGAAAATGGAACCAGAGTTCGCTACTTGCATTCCGATATAGATACTGTTGAAAGGGTTGAGATTATCAGAGACTTAAGGTTAGGTGCATTCGATGTCTTAGTAGGAATTAATCTACTCAGAGAAGGACTGGACATACCTGAGGTGTCACTGGTAGCAATTCTTGATGCAGATAAAGAGGGATTTCTCAGATCAGAGAGTTCTTTAATTCAAACGATAGGTCGTGCTGCTAGACATCTGCAGGGAAAAGCAATTCTTTATGCAGATAAGATAACTGGATCGATGGATAGAGCAATTAAGGAAACAGACAGAAGAAGAGGTATACAAGAGGAATTTAATTTGCAAAACTCAATAAAACCTAAAGGCATTAAAAAGAATATTGCTGACATCATGGAAGGAGCAAGATCTGTAAAAGGAAAAACTAAATCAAAAAGGAAGCTTGATAATTTAAAAGAAATTCAATTTGATCCTTTAGATTCTTTCGACGATCCGGAAAAGGCACGAAAAGAGATAGTAAAGCTAGAAGATAAAATGTATAAGTATGCTAAAAATTTGGAATTTGAAGAAGCGGCAGCTTACAGAGATAGGGTAGAAGAATTAAAAAAACTTTTACTTCTGAGCTAGTAGGTACATTTCGTTATCTCTATCCATCATTGATAGTGTCTTATAATAAAGGTCAATTCTTTTCACATAACGCATAACTTCTTCGTGCATAACAAATTTCTCTGATTCTGCGCCATAACGATTGATCAGGATTTCCTCCAAGCAATCAGCGACTTCTGACCAAATATTAGAGTTAAGGTTTTTTTCTTCGGCAAGAGTTCTAGCTAGATTAAGATTTACATAGCCTAAATTATAAGCAGCCAAAGTCATCCAAATTTTATCCAGTTTAGGTATATCTTCAGGAAGTCTATCAAAAGTTTTCTGAAAGTAATTTGCTCCTCCTATGATACTGTCCTCAGGATTTGTTCTTTTAGTAATTCCCATTTCTCTTGCAGTCTTTTGGGTTAACATCATCAGACCTCTAACTCCTGTATTAGATTTTGCTTTGGGATTCCAATGAGATTCTTGATAGCTTATTGCGGCAATTAGGGTCCAATGTATATCAAGACCCTCTGCAGATTTCTTAAATGTTTCTTGATATTTTGGTAGTCTTTCATTAATTCTTTTTTTAAAAAGAACTAAGCCAGGTCTGTCTTCCTTCCAAAGATAATCNATTTCATTTTTAAAATATTCTTCATTCTGCTGTGTATAGGAAGCTAGAACAGGAGCCTCGAGACTAACAAATGCTAGAAGTCCTAAAAAGGAAAAAAAAGAATACCTAAGTTTTATATAGCTAAGCATGACCCCATTCATNATTTATTTTATGTGCAAAATTGGAAAAATACTACATCTAGTGGTATTTATNAAAAAAAACCACAACATAAGCTATTTACATAGTAAAGTCATTTATTAAAATGAAATACAGAATCAATGAACTCATTACTTGAAGTTTCAACGAAAATCTTAGCTCTAGTAGGCTCAGATAGTCCTTCTGAGTTTCGATTGAATAAGCTAAAAAATTTACCCTCTTTTCCTGAAAATATCGACCTNCAGTGTCAGGAAATATACTTATGCAAAATACAAGATACAGAAGAAATCTCTGATGAGGATCTTACTCGTCTTTTTGACCTTTTAAAGATAAAAAAGGACATACTTTCAGATTACAAAAGTTCTTTTTTTATCACTCCTAGGCTAGGAACAATTTCACCTTGGTCTTCTAAAGCAACAGAGATTATTCAAAATTGTGGTCTAAAGACTATTGAGAGAGTTGAAAGAGGAATGGGATATTTCTTCAATCATAAAATACCNNCTGAGCAGTTGAGTCAAATGGGATTTTCTCTATATGACAAAATGACTCAACAGGTGCTTACTGATATAAGAAAAACTTCCGAGTTATTTTCTATCTCTANGCCAGGGAATTTAAAGGATATAAATATATTTTCTGANGGTAAAAATGCCTTGGAANAAGCNAATAGAGATTTGGGATTAGCACTTAGTGANGATGAAATTCATTATCTTTATGANAACTATTCTAAGACCAATAAAAATCCAACAGATGCTGAGCTAATGATGTTTGCTCAAGCAAATTCTGAGCACTGTCGTCATAAAATTTTCAATGCNAGTTGGTCCATAGACGGGGAGGAACATTTGAATAGCCTCTTCGATATGATCAGAAATACCTATCATAATTACTCNGAAGGTATTATTTCAGCTTATGAAGACAATGCTGCAATTTTAGAGGGGAACAAGTCTTTTAGATTTTATCCGGTAGACGATAGATATGGATATCATGAGGAGGACATTAATTTAGTAATCAAAGTAGAAACTCATAATCATCCAACTGCAATTTCTCCTTTCTCTGGAGCATCTACTGGCTCCGGAGGAGAAATTAGAGATGAAGGGGCAACAGGAATAGGGGCTAAACCTAAAGCAGGCCTAACAGGCTTTTCTGTTTCAAGTTTACGTATCCCATCTTTGACAGAGAAATGGGAAACAAAAGAGGAGAGGCCCGAGAGAATTTCCTCTCCTTTAAATATAATGATAGAAGCACCTATTGGGGCTGCTTCATTTAATAATGAATTTGGTAGGCCAAATATTCTTGGTTATTTTCGTTCTTATGAAAACAAAACAGATTCTCATCATTATGGTTATCACAAACCAATCATGCTTGCGGGAGGCTTGGGCAACATAAAATCAGAGCATGTGTTTAAAAAAGAGGTTCCGATTGGTTCTAAACTTATAGTACTGGGTGGTCCAGCAATGCTAATAGGCTTAGGGGGTGGATCTGCTTCCTCACTTTCTTCCGGTGAAGGTGATAGTGATTTGGATTACGCTTCAGTGCAAAGAGAAAATCCTGAAATGGAAAGACGGTGCCAAGAAGTTTTAGATAGGTGCTGGCAATCACCACAAAATCCTATTTTATTTATTCATGATGTAGGTGCAGGAGGTCTCTCTAACGCCATACCAGAGCTTGTAAAGGATAGTGGACACGGAGGAATAGTGAATTTAAGAAAGATTCCAAATTCTGAACCTGGAATGACTCCGATGGAGATCTGGTGTAACGAATCTCAAGAAAGATATGTTCTAGCAGTATCTGAAGAGTATTTAGAAAAATTTTCTCAGATATGCCTGCGTGAACGTTGCCCATTTTCCATAGTCGGAGAAATTGTTTCTGGAAACTCTTTAGAAGTTTATGATTCATTAAATGATAATTATCCAATAAGTCTTTCATTGGATATCTTATTCGGCAAACCCCCTAAAACTCACCTTTCTTTCAATAGAACTAGGACGGAGACCTATCCTTTTATTTTTGATGAGAAAGTCACAGAGGAAATGATATGTAGTGTATTGAGACATCCAACAGTTGCCAGTAAAAATTTTCTTATCACTATTGGGGATAGGTCAGTGACAGGACTGATCTATCGTGATCAACTAGTTGGCCCTTGGCAAGTGCCGGTTTCTGACTATGGCATGTGCAAGTCAAGTTTTTCTACAAAGAGTGGCGAAGCTATGGCAATAGGTGAAAGAACTCCACTTTCCCTTATAAGCTCAAGATCAGCTGCACGTATGTCTGTAGCAGAGGTTGTGACTAACATTATTCCCTCAGGTGTAGGTAAAATCTCAGATATAAAGCTTTCAGCAAATTGGATGGGTTCTCCTGGAAAATTAAATGGCAATGAAGATCTTTTTGAGGCGGTTCAAGCTATAGGAATGGAATTATGCCCAGAATGGAATATGACAATACCCGTAGGTAAAGACTCCCTATCAATGTCTACTGAATGGAGTTTAGGGTCTCAGGATAAATCAGTTATTTCACCTCTTTCACTAATTATTTCAGGCTTTTCCAAAACTGATGATGTCTCAATTTCCATAACTCCTCAGCTTAAAGATGAACATGATACTTCTATCTTATTTGTTGATTTGGCAAAAGGAAAAAGAAGAATGGGCGGCAGCATATTTTCACAAGTTATTGGGAACAATAATGGAGATTCACCGGATGTTGAGTGCGTAGAAGAGATGCCTGCTTTTGTTGAGTGTATGAATAAACTTCTTAAATCCCGCAAACTCCTTGCGTACCACGATCGATCTGATGGGGGCTTAATCACAACATTATGTGAAATGGCTTTCGCTAGCAGGTTGGGCTTAGACATAAACCTTAAATCGGTTATTTCTGAAAAAAGCGAATTACTAAATTTCCTTTTCAATGAGGAGTTAGGAATTGTGATTCAGGTTTATTCTAAAGATATCGATTTTGTACTAAATACGCTCAAAAAATCAAACCTTCATAAATATACTTACGATATTGGTTCGATAGACAAAACTGATAAATTATCATTTTCTCTTCACAAGAAGGAGTTGATAACTGCAAATACCAAAACATTGCTAGAAAATTGGCATAGAGTGGGTTTTGAAATCCAATCTTTAAGAGATAATCCTGAGACAGCTAAATCAGAGTTCGAAATGGATACCGACTTAGATCAATTGGGACTTTCTCCTAAAATTAATTTTTCTATACCTAAGAAGATTGACATACGTAGCTCAAATCCAACTTTAGCAATTCTGAGAGAGCAGGGAGTAAATGGGCAAAATGA
>PAOE01000024.1 GCA_002707915.1 Gammaproteobacteria bacterium | reverse complement strand
AGGCTCTTTGAAGAAGAGCTATATCTTGTTTAAGAACTTTAAATCTAGAGCCAGCAATCTTTGCTCCAAGCTCCATATCAATTTTATTTCCACCTATTTCAAGGTGGTCCATAGGTGAAAAACTAAATTCTCTTGGATTCCCCACTTTTCTAAGCTCTAAATTATCTGTTTCATCCTTTCCTTCAGGAACATCCTTATCGATTAAGTTAGGTAAAGAGAGAATAAATTCATCAATCTCATAGAGTAGCTTGTCTAGTTCTTTCGTTTGCTCTTTAATTTTTGTGGTAAGGTCTTTGGCCTGTTTTTGAAGATCAGAAGAATCAATAGACTTGTTTTTTTTGATGCCTATTTCTTTTGATATTTCATTTAGCTTTGATTGCTGTTCTTCATTAAATTTCTGCAACTCTTTTCTTTTCGTCTCAAGTTGATTCCATTTTTTAATTTCAAATATGAATCCTCTTTTATGTAGATTCTCTGCTATGAGTTTAGTCTCTTTGCGTAGCAGTTTTGTATCAATCATTATTAGATTCTAAAACTTTCTAATGATAAACAATATCTATTTTTGGAGGCATATCAAAAGTGAACTTTTCATCGGAAAGATTTTGCCAGCTTAGGTTGGTAAAAAAAATCTTTACTTCTTGATCGAACGTATCATTGTAACTAATTGAATATATTGTATTAATATCTAAAGAAATAAATAATTTTTTTAAAAATGTATCGTCCTCTATAGGAGTGAGTGAGCAAACGGATATTTCATCTGTTTGATCGCAATGATCGACTGCATATATTTCACTCAATTCACCTGAACTTTTAGTAAAAAAACTGATTGGGGATTCAATATTTGTAAAATAATCCTCCACTGAAAAGACATCCAACTGATTTAGCTCATAATCAAGCCTAAATAAGTTTTTCCCATCTGAAGAAATTATCTCTGATATTGGCTCTAGATAGGTTACTTTAAATTTTCCATCCCTACTTGCATTAATTGATCCTTGAATTTTTCGTTCCTTATCATCTTGAATGGTAGATTGATTGAAATCTGCACTAAAAAAACTTCTAGAATTAAAAATATCAAATAAATTTTGTGGGCTTATTTCCATCAACTGAAGTTGAAAAGACACAAAATACAAAAATAAAGAAAAAAATTTATTCATTTAATTCAAATTAATTATTCGGCCTGTCATGTATTCGGGTATCTTGACTCTAAGTATGTTCAAAATGGTTGGTGCAATATCGATCTGATCTATTTTGCCTATTTTTTTGTTTCTAACACCTGAACCATACGCGAAAAAAATGCCATCCATTTCATCATTTATTTTAGGATTATAACCATGCATACCTTTGGGGGGATTAGAAATTATTCCTCTGACTAGCATATTAGGGGCGGTAGTAGTGACAACAACATCACCTGTCCTGTCTTTGTGAGACATATTATATGCTGATGGCAGATTTTCTATTGGCCATGCAGACAGGTATTGATTTACTTCTAAAGCCTGAATAACTTTATCTTTTTCTTCTTTATTGTTTAAGAAAATATGCCCAACTGCTGGTCCCAAAGAAATTTTTGCATCTATAGAACTATCATTGAGTATCTTTTTTATATTAATGAAGTTTGATACATCAGACATTCCGTGGTCACTCACAACCAAAAGGGTAACTTCATTCCAAAGACCTAAATCACCTATCTCATCTATCAACTTTTTCAAAATTTTATCTTGCTTTCGCANTTGTTCAAANACAAAGGGATGAGTTGAGCCCATTCTATGAGAAACCGAATCTGTGCCTCTCCACCAACTCATGATTAATCTTGGACGTAGTTCAGGTTTTAAAGTTAACCAGTTAATAATTTCATTGAGTTTTTCTTCTTCGCCTATTTCTCCATCAAAAGGTGCNTTACTGTAAGATATATCAATACCTCTCCAGTCTGTCTCAGAGCCTACCCAGAAATAAGTTGCGGTCTTGATGTTTTGTTTTTCCAAAATTGCCCATATTGGAGGACTTTNTATCCAATCTGCTTCACCGCTGTAGCTATAAGTACCTTTTGACCTATCGTAAAAAGAGTTATGCATAATCCCATGCTTTTCAGGTGTTACGCCAGTAGCCATTGAAACGTGAGATGGAAAAGTTGAAGATTGATAAACNGGAATTAACGACTTGGCTTTCAGTCCATTTTCATTCAAAAACCTAAATGCCTCTAAATCTGGTTGATCAACATAATCATGNCGAACTCCGTCCATNGANANCACAAGNACAATGTTTTCGCTTGAATATGAAGTGAGTGAAAAAAGAAAAAAGAAAAAAAGAATCAGTTTCAACTTAATCCTCCGGAGGAGGCGGTATCAATACTTCTCTATTACCATTAGAAGCCATAGGACTTAAAACCCCTGCCTCTTCCATGGTTTCTATCATCCTCGCGGCTCTGTTGTAACCTATTCTCAATCTTCTTTGCACAGCAGAAATAGATGCTCTTCTTGACTGAGCTACAAATGCTACAGCTTCATCATAAAGTTCATCCTTCTCTCCATCCTCATTTTCTTCCGAGACTATTCCAGGCATACCGGTAACTGCCCCCTCCTCTTGTGTTACTTCATCCAAATATTCTGCTTTTCCTCTTTGTCTCCAATCATCGGCTACTCTCTGCACCTCATCATCTCCTACAAATGCTCCATGAACTCTTTGAGGTATAGAAGTTCCCGGAGCAAGATAAAGCATATCTCCTTTACCCAAAAGTTGCTCGGCACCACCTTGATCTAATATAACCCTAGAATCCATCTTTGAAGCTACTTGAAAAGCCACTCGAGAAGCTATATTGGCTTTTATAAGTCCTGTAATTACATCTACCGAGGGTCTTTGTGTTGCTAGTAGCATATGAATACCAGCCGCTCGTGCCTTTTGTGCAATTCTTGCTATCAACTGCTCTGCAGTTTTTCCAACAACCATCATCAAATCAGCAAGTTCATCTACTGCCAAAACAATCAATGGGAGTTCTTCTAGGTCTGGTGCTTCTTCACCCTCCTCTGCTTCATTAATTTTCCAAGTAGGATCCTTGATTGGTTTACCTGAAGATATTGCTTCTGAAACTTTTTTGTTATAACCATTCAAATTTCTTACTCCAAGGTGTGCCATTAATTTATATCGCCTTTCCATCTCGTTAACACACCACCGAAGTCCACTCGAAGCTTCCTTCATATCTGTAATGACTGGCGCAAGTAAATGCGGGATATCTTCATAAACTGAAAGTTCAAGCATTTTGGGATCAATTAGAATCATTCTTACCTGTTCAGGACTTGCCTTGTAAAGGATACTTATTAGCATTGAGTTTATTGCTACTGACTTACCAGATCCTGTTGTGCCGGCAACCAGTAGATGTGGCATGGCAGCCAAATCAGCTACTACAGCAGACCCACTGATATCTTTTCCGAGAGCTACGGTAATTGGGCTCTTTGAATCATCATAAGTTTTACTTGAAAGAACTTCACTCAAAAGTACCGGTTGCCTGTCCTCTCTTGGAACTTCTATACCTATAGTATCTTTACCCTCTATAACTTCTACAATTCTTACACTCGTTTTCGCGAGAGATCTAGCTAAATCTTTACTAATATTTGATATCTGATTTACTTTAAGGCCGCTGGGTAGTTTTAACTCTAATCTAATAACAACTGGACCCGGTTGTATTGATTCAACCTCTACATCATTAACATTATATTCTGCTAATTTTGCAACAACTAAATCTCCTAATCTGCGCAGTGATTCCTCAGATGTCTCATCCGAATATTCATTTNTCTTTTCATCTAATAGTGAGAGTTTTGGGGGAGTACTTGGCTCTTTATACTCAAATAACTCTGTTTGTTTTTCTTGCTCTACTCTTTTGCTTTTTTCAATTTTTGGTTTCGGTTTAATTACTTCAGCTGGCTTAGTTTGTTCCTTAACTTTAGTATTAATAACGACTTTTTCTTGCCTACTTAGCTTTTCTTGTCTCAGCTTTTGTTTTTCTCTTAAGTTGAATATGAGTTCTGACAACTTCTCTCCAAATGAAGATCCTGAAGAAAGGAAAGATTGCTGTATTTTGTTTATTAGCGCTATCCAAGAGACTTCAATTGATAATGTCAGTCCAAGAAGCAAAAGTGAGGTGAAGAGTAACAAGCTCCCAATAAAACTAAGTGGAATAATAAATATAGAGGAAACTGTTGAACCGACCAAACCCCCTCCCTCTTGAGGTAAAAAACTGCTACCTGGTTCGAGCACTAAAGAAAAAAGAGTTGCTCCGGACAAGACTACCAATATCCAGCCAAATATTTTTACCCCCAGTAAACCTGTATAGATATCAGATAAAGGCACTCTATTCTTAGCTAAGAAAAAATGCCGAGCAATTGGCCATAAAAGCCAGTAGACAAGGATATAAGACATATACCCAAAAATTGTAAGTAAAAAGTCACTTAAGTAAGCGCCCCAACTACCAACAGCATTTGATACTTGTGCCATATCTTGACTATTTCTAGAAAAAACCTGGCTATTCCAACCCAAATCTTTGGGTGAGAAAGTAGTCAGAGCTAACAGCACGAAGATTCCTAAAAACCCCTGCACTATAAACCAAGAATCTAATATGAGTTTATTAAAACGGATTTTAGAAACCGAAACTGCTTGGTTTGAATTCTTTTTTATTGCTTGAGACTTTTTTACCACTTACAAATCTAGGTTTTACCTATTGTATAGTTTATTAGGAAGATGTTCTAATCCGAATAACAAAATTCAAAGATAACTATATAATCATCACAATGGAAAAACTTGAAAGAAAATTAATAATACTTGGATCAGGTCCAGCGGGTTATACAGCAGCAGTCTATGCAGCAAGAGCGGGCTTAAGTCCTTGCTTAATTACAGGCATGGAACAAGGAGGTCAATTAACTACAACCACAGATGTAGAAAATTGGCCAGGGGACAGTGATGGTCTGCAGGGTCCAGAATTGATGGATAGAATGTTGAAACATGTGGAATCTTTAGAAGTTGAAGTCATCTTTGATCACATAGAAAATGCCGATCTCTCATCAAAGCCTTATAAATTAACAGGTAATGTGAACACTTATGAGTCTGATTCTCTGATTATTGCCACAGGTGCATCAGCTCAATATCTTGGATTACAAAGTGAACAAGAATATATGGGTAAAGGTGTGAGTGCGTGTGCTACGTGTGATGGTTTCTTTTATAAAGATAAAGAGGTTGCAGTTATTGGAGGTGGAAATACTGCGGTTGAAGAAGCTTTATATCTCTCAAATCTATGCTCATCAGTGACTCTAGTTCATAGAAGAGACTCCTTAAGGGCAGAAAAAATATTACAAGANAGGTTATTTAAGAAAGAAAAGGAAGGNAANGTGAAAATCCTGTGGAATCATGAATTGATAGAAGTCAAAGGAGACGGNAATCTNGTTAATGCTATAAAAGTAAGAGATACAAAAGATTCATCAGAGAGTGANGTGCCTCTCTCNGGGCTCTTTATNGCTATTGGNCATAAACCAAANACTGATTTATTCAAAGATCANCTTGAGATGGAGAATGGTTATCTAAAAATAATTTCAGGNACCGATGGTAANTCCACCGCTACAAGTATTCCAGGAGTATTTGCTGCAGGTGACGTCTCAGATCATATCTACAGACAAGCCATAACTTCAGCCGGTTCAGGATGTATGGCCGCTCTNGATGCTGAAAAATATTTNGCAGAANACTNAAATGAAATATCTAAAAATTGANAAAGANGNCTCTATTTCAATCGTAAGTATTAATCGTCCAAAATCCATGAATGCTTTAAGCATAGATGTTCTNAANGAGTTTTGTGCNCTGCAAGAACATTTCAGACAAGATTTAGAANCNAGAGTTGTTATTTTTACTGGNGAAGGTGCTAACTTTTCTGCTGGAGCTGACCTTAAAGAAAAAGCNCAGCTTTCCTCTAAACTAGAGTCNTGGAGAAATAATTTTGGAAAACCAGCNATAAAATCAATANTGGAAATAGATCAAATAACAATTGCTGCTGTAAATGGTTACTGTTTAGGNGGAGCTGCGTGTATAGCATCGGCTTGTGATTTCAGAATTGCTTCNGAGGATGCAATNTTGGGTTATCCAGAAATCAATCTNGGAATTAATCTTAACTGGTTAGGCTTACCTTTAGCCGTTCGTCTAATAGGACCTTCAAGNGCAAAAAAAATGGTAATTGGTGGTGANAATGAGAATGCAGAAACCCTATTGTCTTGGGGATTTTATGACGAGGTTTGTCCCAGCAACATTCTTATGGATAAAGCAAAGGATATGGCTCTCTTATACGCATCCAAATCGCCGATAGCCGCACAGATGATCAAAAGAAGTGTCAATAACCTTGTATATAAAAACGACGAGTCAATAATGCACATGGACTATGATCAGACACTACTGACTCACGAGACTAAAGACAGAAAAGAAGCAGTTACGGCTTTTTTTGAAAAAAGAGAGCCTGAGTTTAAAGGCGATTAACTAAGCTGATTTAACTTCAAGAGCTTTTTTTGCCTCCTCATATTCATCCACCAATGCATCAACCGCATCCTTCACTGAGGGCACATCATGTAAATTACCTATTCCTTGTCCAGAACCCCATATATCTTTCCAAGCTTTCTTTTGATTATCTCCTCCCATCCCTGAGCTACCGAAATTCATATCATTTTTATCAGCATAGGGAAGATTATCGGGATCTAAACCTGCATTGACAACGCTGGGTTTTAAGTAGTTTCCATGAACACCAGTAAAAGTAGCCGAATACATAATGTCATTAGCTGTACTCTCTACAATCATATCTTTGTAACCTTCCGAAGCATTTGCCTCTTTAGTAGCAATAAATCGTGTTCCAATGTAGGCAAAATCAGCACCCATGGCCTGTGCGGACAATATAGATGCACCATGAGATATGCTTCCTGAAAGCGCTATAGGTCCATCAAAAAATTCTCTCACCTCTCTTACCAATGCAAAAGGACTTAAGGCTCCCGCATGACCCCCGGCTCCTGCACAAACAAGAATAAGACCATCAGCCCCTTCATCGATTGCTTTTTTTGCGTGCCTTATATTAATAACATCATGCATTACCGCACCACCGTAACTATGCACGGCATCAACGACAAATTTAGGTGCCCTTAAACTGGTTATGATTATTGGTACTTCGTGCTCCACGCAGACCTCCATGTCATGCTGTAGTCTATTATTTGAATGATGACAAATTTGATTGACAGCAAATGGAGCAACCACTGCATCTGGATTCTGATCTTTATAATCTGCGAGATCTTTTTTCATCATTGAAATCCATTCAGTCAATTTTTCCTCAGGTCTCGCATTCAATGCTGGAAAAGAGCCAACCACTCCTGCTTTACATTGAGCCAATACAAGTTCNGGATANGAGACAGTAAATAGAGGGGCACCTATTACTGGTATTCTCGTTTTATCTTTNAAAAAATTTACAACATCCATTTTAGTTTCTCCTAAATAAATTATTGGCTTGATACATAAAAATAAGCTGCAGCTGTNAAGCTTAAAATAATTACGACAGCTGCAATAGCGTCCAATCTGCTNTCTTCTTCACGCATTAGTTCTTTTTCTTNTTCAGTATGTTGATCAGACATTTGATTCCCTCNAATTAATTTAAATTCACTAAGACCCTTCCTACTTGTCCTCCCTGCAAAATCGAATTTATCTCATTTTCAAGGCCTTCCAAAGGAACCTCTTTAACCAACTTTGATAAGTCTAATTTCCAATCTGAAGCAAAATTCTTCCANACTTCTTCTTTTTGACTAAGAGGAATCTCAACTGAATCAATTCCTAAGAGAGCATTGCCTCTCAAGATGAAAGGGAAAATAGAACTTTCAAAAGATGGACCTCCTACTAGACCACTGCACGCTACTGCACCACCTGGTTTAAGTGATGATAATAATAATGAAAGTGTATTTCCGCTTACCACATCGACACCTAGATCCCAAATTGGTTTACCCATAGGCAATCTTGACATCTCGGATAATTCTTCTCTTGAAATTACTTCCCTAGCACCAAGATCTTCTAAAAAAGATTTTTGTGTATTTTTTCCAGTAACAGCTGTCACTTCAGATCCCAGCTTGGATAGGAGCATCACTGCTATTGAACCAACTCCACCNGTAGAACCTGTAACTATTGATTTTGATCCCTCAAATCCTGTCGTAGAAGAATATTTTTCTAGAGCTTGAATGGATAATCCTGCAGTTAAGCCGGCAGTACCTAGAGACATTGCTTCAACTTCGTTCAATCCATTTGGTAATTTAATNACCCAGTGAGCGGGCACCCTAATATATTGTCCAAAACCTCCAGCAGTATTCATACCAAGATCATATCCAGTAACTATTACCTCATCCCCTTCTTTAAAAGCAGAGTCACTAGACTCTTGAACTTGGCCAACGGCATCTATACCAGGAGTATGAGGATAATTTTTTGTAACACCTGGAGAACCTGTNGCGGACAGGGCATCCTTGTAGTTGAGTGACGAGTAACTAACTTTTATGAGAATATCGCCATCAGGCAGATNATCAATATTTTTTTCAATTATTGATAAAGTGTTTTGATCTTCCTCTTTTGAGGATTCGAGCGCTTTGAATGTTGTCATGAGGTAAACCTATCCCTGTTAATTAAGTCATAAAGTTTCAACATAGATTTTTCCAGAATCAGTTGAAAGGAAAAAGCAAATTTTTCTGATAGGTTTTTTTTCTCTANAAAGCTTATTTCAAATAATCTCGCTTTTTTGGATAAACCTACGAGATAATTATCAGAGGTTTCTAGGGCATCCACAAGCCCAACCTCAACTGCTTTTTCACCTTGCCATACCTCACCAGTAGCAACTACATCAGTATTTACTTGGGGTCGCTGTTCTTTCACAAAGTCCTTAAAGATGAGGTGAAGATCTTCTAAGTCTTCCTTGAACTTCGCTCTTCCCGCATCTGTATTCTCACCCAAGGTTGTGAGTGTTCTTTTAAANTCACCTGCAGTATGCATTTCAAAATCTATTAAATTCTTTTTTAAAAGTCGATGAAAATTAGGAAGTTGAGCTATNACTCCAATGGAACCAACTATAGCCCATGGTGCAGCAATTATTTTNGAAGCAACACAAGACATTAAATAGCCTCCACTTGCAGCAACCTTATCTATACAAACAGTTAAATTGATTCCATTATCAACAAGTCTCTTAAGCTCAGCCGCACACAATCCATAAGCGTAGGCAGAACCACCGCCACTCTCAACCTTCACAACAACTTCAGAACACTCGGTGTCAGCGAGAAGAATAGCGTTTATCTCTTGCTTAAGTTTTTCAACTTCAGTTGCTTGAATATCACCTTTGAAATTAAGCACAAAAATAGATTCATCGACTTCATCTTTCTCTTTTTTCTTTTTCTTTTTAGCAGATTCTTTGTTAAATTTTTTTAGCTCTTTAGGATGCATAATCGATCCTTTTACAGAATTACCCATTTCTTCATACTTATCTGAAAGATTAGTAATAGAGAGTTTTCCTTTGGGAAAAGATTTGCCTTTCGAAGAACCTATTATCATTAATAAAGGAATAGTTACAGCTAAAGCCACTGTGATAACCTTTAATAAGAAAATTAAGTAATCTAAGAGAATTTCCATCTATTTNGGTTGCATCCTTATTCCACCATCCAGCCTAATTGTCTCTCCATTGAGAAAGGGATTTTCGACCATATGCTTAACAAGTGCGGCATATTCATTAGGTATGCCAAGTCTCTTGGGAAATTGTGTCATTTCTATAAGGGGATTCCTGACAGAATCAGGTGCCATACCCATAAGGGGTGTGTCAAAAATTCCCGGTGCAATTGTATTGATNCTTATACCCATTCTTGCNAAATCCCTAGCTATAGGAAGTGTCATACCAACTACTCCCCCTTTGCTTGCACTATAAGCTGCTTGGCCAATTTGGCCATCAAAGGCTGCAACAGAGGCTGTATTAATTATAATTCCACATTCACCATCTTCATTGGGTTCATTATTGCCCATGGCTACTGCGCCGAGCCTCAGTACATTAAATGTTCCATTCAAATTTATATCTACTACTAACTTAAAATAATCAAGAGGATGTGCACCATCTTTCCCTACNGTCTTGCTTGCGCTNCCNATACCTGCACAATTAACTACTATGTGAAGNCCGCCAAAATTATCAACTGTGTTATCAATTGCTGCCTGAACTGATTTCTCATCGGTAACATTTGCAATGACGTAACTAGAATCGGAACCTAATTTTTCTACTGCAGCTTTAGCATTATCCTCATTTAAATCCAAAAGCATCACTTTTGATCCAGCTTCNACTAAAGTTTCTGCTGTAGCNAGCCCTAAACCAGAAGCCCCTCCTGTTATTANTGCNACTTTATTAGAAATTTCCATTTTGACTCCTTAAATGCGTTTTTAAGTGGCATGATATTACACGATAAGAAGAAAAAATTCATAAATACTATCCCTTAAAGAACTAAAAAAACCCTCTTTGCACGAAAATAGTGCATTTCTTTGTAGAATATATTTATAAATGTTGGCACATAGATTGCATAGTATTATTTGTAATTTAAATTAACTAAGGAGTTAGAATGAAAAATNTTTTAAAAACTGGGGTCATAGCATTGTTTTCAGGTGTTATGTCTCTACAAGCTGCTGAGTTCGAAAGCAACGTAGCCTTATCCAGTGATTACATCTGGAGAGGTATGACACAAACTGCAGAAGAGCCAGCNATTTCTGGTGGTTTTGACATCGCNGGAGAAAGNGGTTTATATTTCGGAACGTGGGCGTCCAATGTTGAATTTGGAGATGGNGCTGCACTAGAACTTGATTGGTATGCTGGCTATGCAAATGAACTCGATAATGGGTTNAGCTATGATATCGGTTACTTAGCATACACATACCCAGGTGAAGATTCTCTAGATTTTGAAGAAATTTATGTAGGCTTCGGTTACAGCTACTTTGGTTACACATTCTCATCTGGACAAGATTCNGCTCCGGATAATTCNGAGATATCTGTTGCATTAGGTGAAACAGGACTTGGATTNACTTATGGAGATTATGACGAGTATGGAGAATANACTATCATCAGTTACGATCTGCCAGTAGCTATTGCTGGATTAGGTGTTTCACTNGCTTGGACTGACTTNAGCGCTGAAGACTCAAGTGGACTCGCTGACGAAGACACATTCGTTNTAACTTTTTCAATGTAATTCTTAACTCCCCGTTAAGTAGCACTCTTAAACTCCCCATTTAAGATGCANAAAGGGTCAAACGAAAGTTTGGCCCTTTTTTTTNTTTAAATAAGGCCTAGAGTAAATTAGCAAACATTCTTTTCTTATTTCTGGCGACAAAGAAGAAAACCTTTTTGCCAAGAAATCTAATTCAGTACCTGGCTCATATTCGGTATCTAAATCAAGATTATTTTCCAATTCTTCCAGCATTTTTGTAGCAGAAAAATTACTCGGCCAAAGATGATAGTTTTCGATTATCTGATCTTCTAATATTCGTGCTAATTCCTCAGTGTTATCAACTTCTCTTTCTATAGGCTTTCCTATGTGTAGGTGTACTTTACCTTTATAACCAAAAATCCCTTCAACCATCTCGTGAAGATCACTTGCATTAATTTCTTCAATCGTAAGGTCTTCATGATGATCCCATCCNGTTGCTTTAATAATGTCCAAGGGATCATATTCATAGGATATTGAAATAGGAGTTAAATTTACACTTTTAATCCATTCATTTAGATTCATATTCTTTCTCTCGCTCAAGTAAAGCATCTTTAGCACTGCCTCATCAGAAAAATCATTGCCATCATTTGCTCTGCCCTCTCTTTGGGCTATCCAAACACTCTCTTTATCAACTGAGAGAGAATGATTTATGTAAGCTGAGAGATTAGAAAGTTTTCTTAGAGTCTCTTTAGCTCCCTTTATCTCTCTATGAACAATGAAACTTTTATTTAATCTCATTAAATCCTCTGCAAAGCCNCCATCCAANAAGTTGTCTCCAATAGCAATCCTCACGGTATCTTTGTCNTGCTTGTAGAGAAGATAATTAAGAAATGCAGGATCTAAGGAAATATCTCTATGATTNCCAATAAATAATGTTGGTTTGGTTGTAAGATTTTCTTCTCCACTAAATGAAAATCCATCAGTAGATTTTGAAATCATGAACTCTACTAATGGAGCCATATTGTCTTGAAATTCTTTAATTGAGTTACAGTCTGAGAATATATGATTAAACTTAAATTTCATATAAGCTCTAAATAAGCTTGGAAAGAAATTACTTAATTTTGGGAAAAGTATCCCGTTCAGAAAGGACAGAAACTCCTTATTCGAACTAAGACTATGTAACTTATCCTTTACTTGATCATCTGAATAGGAGCCGATGTCTTCAAAACTCATTTTCTTTCTATAAATTCAAGTATAGCCCTTCCTACAGTAGATGGCTGTCTATAAGTTATATCATGAGTTCCATGGTCAAGAGTTTTTAACTTTCCGTTTGGAAATATTCTCAAATACTCTTCCGTCCCACTGTAAGGAACTACTCCGTCTAACTTACCCCAAATGGCAATAGTAGGTACATCTTTTTCGGAGAGACTTTGATAAATAGACCTTACATCAAAAAGGTTAAAATTTCTTATGGTAGACAAAAGAGATTCATTAAATCCCCTATATTGAAGTTGTTTTTGAAAAAGTGGCAAAAACTCCTCTTCATTGATTGAAAGTGGATCATCACTTCTTTGTGTTTCGGACATATTGCCAATTCCATATAGTCGATCGCTGAATACTCTCCAAAACCAATCTCCTATAATTGGGGCTGTCCACCAGCTCTTAACCTCGGGAATAGATTTGCTAAAACCCGCTGGAGCTATCAGAGACACACTTTCGCTATCCTCAGGATATCTTTCTGCATAGTAACCAGCAATTGGACCTCCCATTGAATAGCCTACTAAATGAACTTTTTCTTCGATATTTTGTGATTCTATAAGCTCTCTTAAGGTTTCGACGTAAAGTTCCTTATCATAAGGTATACTTGGCCTTTCAGAAAATCCTCTTCCGAAGTGATCATATACAAGCACTCTAAATCCTGCAGAGGTAAATTGATTTAATAATCCTTTCCAAACGAAGCTAGGTGTGGAGAAACCATGAACTAATACCATGGTCCCTTTAATTTCTTTATCTGCATCCGGAATAAACCACTCAATGTAAATATTGCCTCTGCTGACTTCTACCCAAGATCCTGAATCTGGTATGTCATTTATCGAAATAGTTTTTAGTTTATATATTTGGTAGAAATACGGTAAAGCTAGTAGGATTAAAACCAAAATAAAAACATAAATAAATTTTTCCATAATTT
>PAOE01000023.1 GCA_002707915.1 Gammaproteobacteria bacterium | reverse complement strand
CAGTATCAGTACCTCCTTTTCAGCAATCAAATTATACATATAAGTTTGCTGTTGATGGAGTTGAAGAAAACTTAGTTAATACACAAGCATGTGTTACCTCAATCCCAACAGGTACTGTAAGAGTAATTAATTTAATTAGTACTTCACCTTCTTTTGGTTCTGGAACTTGAACTTGATCAATAGATATACTCAGTATGCCTTCTTTTGAAATATTAGACTTGATTTGTTTTGAAGTTGTCATTTTTTCTCCCCTTATTAATTACAAGATTAAGATTATAAGTCAGATACATTAGAAATTTTAAGTTTCAGGTTAATTTACCTTTTTTTTTATATAAATAGAATTAAACCAAACCATACTTTAAGGTTTTATGTATAATTCAACTCCTTTTGCGGGTATCGTATAATGGCTTATTACCTCAGCCTTCCAAGCTGATGATGCCGGTTCGATTCCGGCTACCCGCTCCAACTCATTTTATGAAATTATGTTTGAATTTAATCTATTTAATGTAGCTCAATTTGTGGATCAAGGCCTTTCTCTATTTGGTACCTTGTTACTAACCAGTTTAAGTGCAAGAACTAGAATGTATGGATTTTTGATTTTTGTACTTGTTAATGTCCCTGGGATTTACCTATTAGTTGTAACTGAATTATGGTGGATTCTCGCAGTTACACCAATTTGGTTGTATCTTAACTTTAGAGGTTTACTAAATAATTACAAGGAGAGTAGGGCAGAAAATTAACTACATTATTTGGTTCCAAAGATCTAAATCCTCCACTCTGATGTAACTGTTAATTTCCTTCACGCGACCCATAGTCTCAGACTCTTGAGGACTATAGTGATGTCCAGGATATAAAATAGTTTCGTCCGGAAGAGACGATAATTTTCTTAAGCTATGAAACATATCTTCAGAATTTGATCCTGGTAGATCAACTCTTCCACAGCCTTGAACAAAAAGGGTATCTCCAGAAACTAGATTATTATTTACTTTGAAGCACTGAGAGCCGGGTGTGTGCCCAGGTGTATGTAAAAATTCAATGTCATTTTCTCCGATTGCCAAGTGATCGCCTGACTCTACAATATTCAAATCGATGTCGGAAACGCCAGTAACCTTCTTTAAACCTTCAGCTTCATGTTTATTCACGAATATTTTTACAGGTTCTTTTTCGAGAACTTCAGCAATACCTTCTATTGAATGTCCTCCCATACCACCACCACAGTGATCTGGATGATAATGCGTAATTAAGACCGATGAGAGTTTTAGGCCTCTTTTTTGAACATGTTCCAAAAGTGCATCTATATCCCAAGCAGGGTCAATTAGGGCAACTTCTCTGGTACTTTTAGAGCCAATTAAATAGACAAAATTATCCATGGGACCAACCAGTATTTGTTCTAAATAAAGGTCATCGTTATTCATATATTTTTCCTCAGCTAAAAGTTTTTTCTAGAGTTATTTTATCTGCTTTATATTTTATTCCAGCAAAATAATAACAAGGTATAGAAATGATACTAATTATTGAAAAAATAACCAACATTAGGGTGTAAGGCTCTGCATAGCCTGCAGATCTAAGAATGTCAGCACAAAAACCTCCTCCGAGAGATCCTATGGTTAAGCCAATAAGGTTAAGAGTCAGAATATAAAAGGACACGACTGTCGCTTTGATATTTTCAGGAACTAATTCTTGTACTGTTGAAAAAGTTGGTCCAAAGAAACATCCCAATTGGAAATACCCAATTACAATACCAGTCCAAAACAAAAACGTTCCAGGTTCAACAAATCTATAAAAAATACCAACTGGTAAGGTTATTAGTGCGAGCCAAAAAAGAAACATTGGTCTACCTTGATTAGTATTTTCTTGCCACCAATCACTCAACAGTCCACCCACAAGGTTTCCAGCTAATCCCGCAAAAACACCAATCCAACCTACTAGCTGAGCTATTTCAGATCTTTCATATCCTCTTTCTTGAACCAACCATAATTGCTCAAAACCTGACGCTCCCAGAACAATATGATAAAAAACTCCTGCAAGTATAGTGAATCTTAAAGCAGAGGACGTTTGTAAAGCTTTGATAAGGGTATTAACAATATTTATAGTTGTCTCTTTTGAGAGTTGATTTACTTTATCAGAAGATTTATTGTATTTTCTCTCGCGATCTTTAAATAGCAAAGCGCATAATCCTAAGATCAATCCAATTAATCCAAGAAGAATAAAGCAGTTTCTCCAGCCTAAAGATTCTCCTAAGTAACCTGCTATTAATAAGCTTACACCTACGCCAATAGGAACTCCCATATAATAAAAACCAGCCGCAAAGCCCATCCTTTTGGAAGGAAACGTGTCTGATAAAAGTGACATTGATGTTGGTGTAAGTATGGATTCACCCACACCAATAAACATTCTAGGTATTGCCATGGAAACAAACCCTTTTGCCACTCCAGTTAAGGCCGTGAAAACACTCCATAATGCCACGCCGAAGGCAATGAGTTTAGGTCGATTAACCATATCTGCCAAAACACCCATAAATAATCCTGCAATGGAGTAGAAAACAATGAAAGGCACTGTTGTTAAAAATCCATATTGGGTATCAGTAAGCCCAAGATCAGGTACGATAAAATTTGCAAAACTCGCTATTAATTGCCTATCAACAAAATTGAGTAAATTAAGAAGTGTTAAAAAAAATAATAGCCTGTAAGCATTCAATTTATTTCCCCATTGGAATTCATTATACGGACCTTAGTTAATTAATATAAAATATACAGCAATTTCATTTATATAATTATTGTATTATTGAAACCATTATGAAGAAAAAAAGAAATTGGTCTAATTCAGAAATGCGTTCTTTGACTAGGGGTGAAGCAATGCATCATTTCTCAAGAGGAGAACATTATTATGTCGATCGAGATTGGTATGTATGGTTCTTAGGTAATGCCACTCGATATACAATTTTTCATACTTTTTTATGGAAATATGGCAATGGTGAAATGGTCAGCTATACAGATCTTACCCGTACAGAAAAAATTGGATCCCAAAGATTAAAAATTGATTCCATTAAAGCCACGATAAGGGAGGGTCTCACTTTGGGATATATAGATGCATTTAAATCAGAAAAGGACAGAAGGGTAACAATGTATACTTTTGATGAATCCATTCTTTCAGAGGTTACTGATTATTGCTTCATGATGAGAAGGAATAGAATGCTGGAGTCTGCATCATTCATAAGTAAACATTCTACGGAAACCATCAATAGAGAGCTTGCTAATGCAGGTATGAAATTAGACTGGCTAGAGTCAATTAATAAATTCATCTCTTTGTTTGCTATGACTGCAAAGAATGCTTTTGGTGAAGATAAACTACCTAATGTGATCCCCATTGAGGAGACCAAAAAAAGAAGTTAAGTTATTAGTTGTAACTTTTAGCTACTAAAGTTCTTGAAGAAATATAGATTTTCTATAAGTTTCACTTGCACACGGATGTGTTGGAGAGTGAGCTTGTTCTTATTTCACCCATCCCTTCCCAGGATATTAATTTAAGAATTCGAGCTCACTTCTCTATTAGCTTAATGATTCATTAAACATAGAGGTTCTTCCGCCATCAACAACTAAATCATGACAAGTGATAAAACTTCCTGCTTCGCTCGACAGAAATAAAGCAGCTTCGGCGATATCAACAGCTAAACCAGATCTATTCAATGGCACAGCTTTTGCAAGATTGCCTTGAAGCTTCTTAAGTTTTCTCTCGTTTTCCTCATCACTCAAGGAGTTAGAAACCTGAGAACCTCCCCAAAATATTGGTGTAGCAACTGCACCAGGCGATATTGCATTAACTCTTATATTGTCTTTGCCTAATTCAACACCTGACATTTTTGTGAAGTGCGTAACAGCTGCTTTGAGCGAAGAGTAAAGGGAATCTCCTTGACGATATCTCAGGCCTGCAATACTTGAATTATTGATTATGCAACCACCTCCGTTTTTTCTCATGGGCTCGATGGCATATTTAGTTCCTAAAATTACACTTGCCAAAAGTAAATGCACTCCATAATCAATATTCTTTTGAGTCACATTTTCAAGTAAAGGGTCCTCAACGAAACCTGCTCCAACAGGCCCACCAGCATTATTAAAAAGAATATCTAATTTGCTTAATTTATCAGTGGTAAAAGAAATTGCCCTTTTTATATCTTCCTCTTTTGTTATGTCAGATAAGCAATAATAGGCATTTTTACCTAACTCTTCTGCTAATTTAGAACCTTTTTCTTTTGACCTTCCTGAAATAACAACTTTTGCACCTTCTTGAATGAAAAGTCTGGCTGTTTCTGCTCCAATACCACTTGTCCCACCTGTTATAAGAGCTACTTTGTTTTTTAATTTTCCCATTTCACACTCCATTCAAACATTTGTAAGTTTCATTTATAAGCTCTATTGATCTTCCATCTGCTGCAACATTATTTTTCATATTGTTCATCACATAAGATATTCCAAGATTATTTTTTGGATCACCAAAACCACAAGATCCTCCCCACCCTGAATGGCCAAATGAGCTCTCTTCAGGTCCATATATGATTTTATGCATATTCATTATAAAGCCAGAGCTCCATCTTGTTACTACATCTAAAACTAGATCTCTATTTGTGATTCTCTCAGCAGTCATTGTTTTTATTGTTGTATCTTTAAGGATTTTAATTTTCTTATCATCAGTAACNACTAAGCTNTAAAGCTTTGCAATAGCTGAAGCACATCCTTGACCATTCGCAGAGGGAATTTCAGCAGCCCTCCATTCTCTAGTGTTTTGATGCTTTAAAAGATTTGGTCCCTTACCAGAAGCAATTTGCGCTTCATTGGGATGATTATTGCTTTGATTACTNCCTTTNGGAAAAGGAATCATTTCTGCAACCTTTTCATCTTTGTTTTCTGGAAGTCCGATATAAAAATCGATTTCATTAGGTTCTGCTATTTCCTCCCTAAAATAAGTTCCTAAGGATTTACCGGTAACTCTAAGAATTAACTCCGACACCAACCAGCCATAAGTAAGNGAATGATATCCAGATGCAGTTCCAGGCTCCCAAATGGGAGTCATGTTTGCTAACTCTCTTGCCATTATTGATTGTTCGTAATAATCATCTACATTATTTGTTTCAGAACCACAAATACCTGCTTGATGTGATAGAAGCATGCCTACCGTTATATCTTCTTTTCCATTGACACCAAATTCAGGCCAATACTTAGAAACTTTTTCCTCATACTCTATAAGACCGTTTTCAAAAGCATAGGCAATAGTTAGTGCAGCAATGCCTTTGGTAGTAGACCAAACAGTAGCAAGTGTATCTCTCTCCCAAGGCAATTTTTGATCTTTATCTTTGAAACCTCCCCATATATCTACTAGAGACTTACCATCTTTATAAACTGCAAAGGATGATCCTATTTCTCTGTCGGACTTATGTAGGTCATCAAATAAATCTTTTACTTTTTGAAATCTATCATCGTAAGTTCCATGTGTATCCATTTAATTCTCCTAAATATTCAATATAAACATGTGGTTAAAAGAAATTATTAATAAACTAAACTATCCTGTATTTCTTGTTCATTAGTCTCTACTGCGTGCAATAGAATAAATCCATATTCTTCTAGCTTAATACTGTCACCTGAAATAGTAACGCAATTAGCAATTAAAATTTTATTTTTAACTTCAATATTTAAAGAAAATGAAACAGCTTTTTTATTGAAATTGAAAGCACAAATTACTTCTTCTCCTTGGAAGTTTCGNCTATAAATCAGCACATTATTTGCATCATGAATAAAGATCATCTTGCCTTTAGATAAAGCTGAATTACTTTTTCTTATCCCAATCATGTTTCTGTAAAAATTAAGTGTAGAGTTGATATCGTTTTCTTGAAGGTCAACAGACTTCATCAATTGATTATCTTTTACNGGAAGCCAAGGTTTAGATTTACTGAAACCGCCATAAGCAGAATCATGTTTCCAAACCATAGGTGTTCTACAACCATCTCTTCCCTTATTAGCTGGCCAAAATTTTAAACCGGGAGGATCAATAATTTCTTCATATTCTAGATTAGTTTCAGTTTGACCTAATTCTTCACCTTGATAAAGGCATAGAGTTCCTTTTAGAGATAATAGAAGGGCACAACTCTGTTTGGCAAAATCTTGAGTTTCGTGCTCATCCCATCTAGTAAGATGTCTTATTACATCGTGATTAGAAAAGCTCCAACACGGCCAACTTCCTTCATTATCGTTAAAAAAATCATCAATAGTTTTTTTAATATGTANCGATGAAAAATTTTTACCTAATAGTTCAAAGCTATATGCCATATGTAATCTAGAGTCTTTTGTGTAATGTTTCATGATCTCTATAGCACGATGTGAGTCTCCAACTTCACCCACAGATGTTTTATCTTCATATGAATCAAGTAACTCNCTGAAAGANTTTAGAAAGTTNAGGTTTTCCTTCTGATTAATTGAATATCTTTGATCTTGTGCGTAGTAAGGATTAGTAGGAGGATGTTTGAATTGTTTTGGACTCGGAGGATTATCTCTCAATTCCTTATCATGAAAGTAATAATTGACAGTATCTAATCTGAATCCATCTACTCCTTTATCAAGCCAATATTTAACCANTGCTAAAGCAAAATCTTGCACCTCTTGATTATGAAAGTTGAAATCAGGCTGCGAGGGAAGGAAATTATGTAAGTAATATTGATTTCGTTTAGGTTCGTATTTCCAAGCTGAGCCTCCAAAAACTGACAGCCAATTATTTGGTGGCGAGCCATCAGATTTTGGATCAACCCAAACATACCAATCAGATTTTTTAGAATCTCTATTTTGGCTTTCTACGAATGCTTCATGTTCATTAGAGCTATGCGATAGAACTTGATCAATTAAAACTTTAATATCATTTTGGTGGGCTAGGGAGATAAGATGTTCAAAATCATCCATAGTCCCAAATATTGGATCTACAGANGTGTAATCACTTACATCATATCCCATATCTTTCATAGGAGAAGTGAAAAAAGGCGAGAGCCAAATAGCATCAACACCAANACTTTTTATGTAGTTTATTTTTGAAATAACACCCCTAAGATCGCCAATACCATTCCCAGAAGTATCAAAAAAGGATCTAGGATAAATTTGATAAATTACTGCTTCTTTCCACCATTCAGTCATGATCTATTTTTAACCAGTTAAGAAGTTTTTTTTCAAATGGTTTTATGACCTTGTATTCTTTCATTGGTTCTTCAAGATTTTGTATAGCCTCAACAAGATCTTTTCGATGTTCGATATTCTTTAGAATTGAAAAAATAGAATCCACATGAACTCTGATAGTAAATATGACTGATCTGTTTTTCGTGAGNTTTCTTATTGTTTGCCTTTCAGATCTCAGGAATAGATTTACNGGATCTGTGTTTTCAATTTCAACTAGAGTTTTACTATTGACCGGTTGAAATAAAGCTGGATCATCCACAATTCCCCAATTGAGTCTCTCAAAAATTCGATTATTGGGTAAATTTTTAAANATTGTTTTGACTCGACCATCTAGCCGTTCTTGATAGCCAGGAACTTCTTTATGAATCTCTGTAAGAGATTTTTGGAATTTATCAATTAGTGACCACCTTGTTGGAGCACAAACACAAGCTGCTTCAAGATAGAAACTCTCATCCTGAGGATGCATTATCACCAGATCCTCTTGTATAAGAAGAGAGGCAAGTTCGATTGGACTCTCGAAATCATCAAAATGAAGATATTGATCAGATTTTTTAATCGTTACTGANTTTTCTCCAAAATGGTAACTCTCTGGGTGGTAAATTTTTAAAAAATCTATTATCAGTTCTAATAATTCCCTCTCGGTATCTAAGNAATCATTATTGCTTACAAGAACAACGTCTTTTTTATCCTGCAGAAGGGCTTTTTTGAGTTTTAGTTCAGCTTCAAATAAATGATCGATCTCAAGCCAGTTACCTTCATTGATAGGTTTAAGACCAATTTCAATACCACCACGTCCACCCTTGAATGGTATATGTTTAGGATGATGCAACTAGTTTAATCCTCTCTTTTCTAGTAGAGGTTGAATATCAGGTTCCTTACCTCTAAATTTTACNTATTGCTCCATGAGGTCTTTAGTATTTCCTGAGGAGTAAACATATTTTTTTAGCTTGTCAGCAGTCTCCTTGTGATACAAACCATTTTGTTTAAATGCCTCAAAAGCATCTGCCTCTAATACTTCTGTCCAAAGATAACTGTAATATCCCGAGGAATAACCTCCCGCAAAAATATGCCCAAAGTAAGTACTACGATATCTGCTCTCAATCTCTGGTATTAACCCAAGGTTTTTGAGAGTTTCATCCTCGAAAGCATCTATATCTTCGATCGAATCCTTTTCCATATGAAAAGCCATATCTAAGTGAGCAGCAGCTACATACTCTGATGTTTCAAACCCCTCGTTGAATGTTCNTGCTTCAGATATTTTTGCAAGCAGTTCATCAGGTATTGTTTCACCTGTAATGTAGTGTTTAGCAAATGTTTTAATCACTTCNGGCTCTCTAGCCCAGTTCTCCATCATTTGAGAGGGAAACTCCACATAATCTCTGGTAACAGCAGTACCAGATAAACTGGGATAGTTAACATCCGATAGCAATCCATGCAATCCATGACCAAATTCATGAAATAAAGTCTCAACCTGCTCGAAAGACAATAACGAAACGCCNTCAACATTCTTAGGAGGGAAATTACATACATTTATGACGATAGGTATAGTCTTCCCTTCAAATTTGCTTTGACTTCGAAATGTATTCATCCACGCNCCTCCGCCCTTATTAGGTCTTTGAGTGAAGTCTGTATAAAATATTCCTATTACTTGATTGTTAAAATCTTCTACAACAAATGTGCGAATATCCTCTCTATATTTTGGTAAATCATCTCGNTCTGTGAAAGTAATTTCAAAAAGTTTTTCTGCAACTTCAAATGCACCTTTTAAGACTTTGTCTTCACTAAAATATGGTTTGACTTCTTCCTCTTTGAAATCAAATTTTTCTTGTCTTAGTTTTTCGGAATAATGCCACCAATCCCAAGCTTCTAGTTTAAAATTTCCACCTTCTTCTATGATGATCTCTTGCATCGCTTCAACTTCACCTTTTGCCTTCTCNATGCCAGGNTTCCAAACAGTGTCTAAAAGTTTANNCACATTCAGCGTTGTTTTNGCCATTGTGTTATCTAAAACATAATCTGCATGAGTTTCAAATCCCATTAAATTAGCTTTTTCTTTGCGCAGTGCGACCATTTTTTTAATTATCTCTTTGTTATCAAAGTCATTATCATTGTCACCTCTTAAAATATAAGATTTGTAGAGATTTTCTCTTAATTCTCTTTTCTCTGAGTAAGTTAAAAATGGATACATACTTACTCTCGTCGGTTTGAAAACCCATTTCCCGTCATGACCTTCAGAGGATGCTAACAGAGAAGCTTGTCTAATTTCTTCATTAGGTAAACCTTGTAGGTCATCAGGATCATCAATGATTAAACTATAACCATTAGTTTCCTTGAGCACATTTTGATCAAATTGCACTGATAGAGAAGAAAGGGAACTATTTATTTCGGTTAAGCGAATCATAGCCTCTTGATCTAAATTTGCTCCAGCTCTTTGAAATCTCTTATAAGTCTCATCTAACAGTCTTTTTTGTTCGTCAGAGAGTTTTAATGAAGGTTCATTACTTTTTAAAATTTTTATTCTTTCAAAAAGTTCTTTATTCAAAAGAATTTTGTCATTGTGTGCAGATAAAAGNGGACTCATTTTCACTGCTAAAGCATCAAATTCATCATTAGTATTAGANCCAAGAAGGTTGTAGAAGACGTTTGCAACTTTATCCAATGTTTTACCAGAACTTTCTAGGGCTTCGAGAGTGTTTTCAAAAGTGGGTTCTTTTTCATTTTGAGCAATCTTTACGATTTCTTTCTGATGCTCATCGATTCCTTGCATGAATGCAGGTTCATAATGTTCAAATTTTATTTTCTCAAAGGGTGGNATTTTGAAAGGGGTTTCATATTCTTCAAAGAACGGATTCATTTCTAGCTCCTGTTTATTACAACCAATTATTAAAATTGTAAAAAATGGTATTAATGTTTTTAACACTTAGGGTTTTCTTAATTAACTCGTTACATTATAAATAATTTAATATTACAGCTATGAAAAATACTTCATTTATTTTTTCTTTGATCAAGCGCTGCATAGGAATTTTTTTTCTCTTTCTGAACTACCTTTGTTACGGTTTAATGATCAGTCTAGCTGCAAATCAAGACTTAAGTCCTTTCGAAAGGGTTTTATATCCGATTCTTGTTTATGCTGTAAGTTGGGTCTTTGTAATAGTAGGCGTTTACTTAGCAGGACCGGAGATAATTGCTAAAATTAAAGANATATACACATCAATAAAATCTAAATTTACACGAAGATGATAAATAAAGTTGACCATTTGATAGTGGCNGTAAAAGACATAGAAGAGGCTGAAAATAATTTTTCTAAATTGTTTGGNGCGGNACCAGTTTGGACAGGAGAACACCCTGAGCTTGGCACCGTAAATTCTATTTTCAATTTTAGTAATATATATTTCGAGCTTCTAGCATCAAAAGGAGAGGGAGCAGGAGCTGATTTTGTAAATGATAGAATTTCTAATCAGGGAGAGGGCCTTGCAGGATTGGTACTTGGGGCTGATAGACTTGATTTAATTCGAAAAAAAATTCTTGATAAAGGTTATCGAATTGGTGAAATTTCTGATGGTTATGCAAGAGATAACNATGGAAATATAAGAAAGTGGCAAAATCTCTTTCTTCCCACAAGTTTATCCAGGGGAATTTTTTCTTTCTTAATTAAGCATACTGAAGGCAAGTTGATCATGCCCAATAATTTAAAAAACTCATCTGTTAAAAAACTCGACCATGTAGTTATAAATACCAATGATCCAGATGGTTTCATTGAAGTATACGGTAATGTTTTTGATATTCGGTTAGCTCTTGATCAAACTGTAGAAAAGTGGGGAGGAAGAATGCTNTTTTTTAGAGTGAATAAAACGACTATTGAAGTTATTGCTAAAAAAGATGAGGAGGAAGTAAAAGATAGTTTGTGGGGAATGGCTTGGGATGTTGAAAATCTAGAGGCTACCCATAAAAGGCTTGATGAAGAGGGATTTGAATTGACAGAGGTCAAAGAGGGAAGAAAACCAAACACATTGGTAGCAACAGTTAAATCTAAAACTCATAATATCCCTACACTCCTTATTCAGCATCTCGCTGTTTGATTTTGTCGAAAATCCAATAAGGTGAATATATAAGATAAAACACTAAAGCTCCTAGCACTATCAAAAGAGGTATATGTAGGGGCGGATCCGGAAAATAATTTAGAAGACTCTCTCCTACAGGTTTTGTNGCCAAATACCAATAATTTGCAGGAGGTCCAATAGTTAGGTTAACAATATAAACAATCGGTAATATTGCCAAAGAAAAATATATACCATTTTTAACCGAGTCCAAAGTTGGCCGGTTNTTCAATACAATGCATGCATATGCAATACAAACTATCAATAATCCATGACCGACAAAAAATAAAATATATTGAGGATCAGGAAAAGTTAGGGGTACGTCAGGAGTAACTAGAGCATTAATACCACCACCAATACCCCAAAAAAAGGAAACCTCGAAAAAAATCCTTCTATCCGTTAATAAAAAAACTCCTATAAATATAGTAGACAGATTACACATATGAATGGGTATTAATCTAGCCCATGGAAAATCCATAGCATAATGCCATATGAATGGTTTTATCAGCTCTAAAGTAATAGCTGAAAAACCAAGTATTTTTGCCAAGATAATTTTGGAGCTATCAGTCTTTGAATTTATAAATCTAGGAAATAGAAATGCAATTGATACTATAATTAACAAAGTTAANAAGTGTGAAGGGCCTAATATTTCAAAAGGTTGTGGCGACATCTTTAAAGTATAGAAATTTATTACATCTTTTGATAGGGAAGAATTTCNACAAAGAAGTGACAAAATGAACAACAGTTCGATAAGTTTTTTTCCAAAAATTGAAAGAAATGAAGCTTTTATNTTACTTAAAGCATTCATGTTTTTTTTCTTTGTTCTAGCTTCTTGGTATGCATTGAGACCAGTAAGAAATGAACTAGCCGTCCAGGGTGGAATCTATAATCTTCCATGGCTTTTGATGGGTGTTATGGCAGCTATGTTGATCATTAATCCNATATATTCATGGCTAGTTTCAAGAATCGATCAAAATAGGATAATTCCTTACATCTATACATTTTTTATTTTAAATCTTGGTCTTTTTCTATTTCTATGGTCTTTTACGGGGGACCAGGGTCGTGTGTGGACAGGAAGAGCCTTTTATATTTGGGCTAATGTTTATTCTTTTTTTGTAGTGTCAGTATTCTGGGTCACGATGATAAATTTTTATAACCATACTGAATCTAAGAAATTTTTTGGAATAATAAGTGCCGGCGGCTCTCTAGGAGCCTTCTTTGGGTCTTCGGTTGCAAAATATTTTTCTACTGAAATTTGTGGAAATTCCTCTATTTCAGACCTTGGACCCATGACTTTAATTATTTTTTCCATCTGTTCTTTGTTGTTTGCGATATATTTCTCAAGATCTTTTAAAGCTAACAATCNTAATCATCAGAATGATGAGAAGGTNGGAAAGTCGAGTTTCCAAGCCCTTTCAAATATTATTAGAGAACCTGCAATTCGAAATCTTGGATTATATGTTGTGCTCTTCACGATGCTCATGACAACCTCTTGGATGATTTCACTAGGAATTGTTCAAGATTGGTCACAAGANCCATGTGAGCGAACAGCTTTTTTTGCAACTATCGAACAAATAGTCACGCCTCTCACACTGCTAATGCAATTATTTCTTGCCTCATTCATCCTTAGAACTATTGGCGGCAAGACCGTTCTAGTAATATATGGAGTATTATTTTCTCTAGCATTCATAGGTTATGCACTGTACCCCACNATATCNACTGTCATGATGGTTGTAATTAGTTTGAGGATATTTGAGTATGGTCTAAATAANCCTACTAGAGAATCCATTTATACAAAGCTAAGAAAAGAAGATAGATATAAGTCGACTGTATTTATAGATACTTTCATAGCGAGGTCTGGTGACGTAGTAGGGGGATGGTTCGTAAGGGGTCTAGTAGCCTCTGGAATTGTTGCTTTGTCAGTTTCATGGGCAGCTCTTCCTTTTGCAATGTTAATTTCATATATAGGCTTGCAAGTAAGTAAAACAACAGAAAATGAATGAAGAATTTATCTTAGTTTCCGATATAACNGATATTGAATTGAATCAATCTCAAACAGTTCAACTTGGTGATGAAAATATATTAATTTGTCATACGGAAACAGGAGTTTATGCTGTAGAAGATAAGTGTAGTCATGCTGATATTCCCCTTTGTGGCGGTCAAATCATTGGAAACTTCATTANATGTCCTGTCCATGGAGCTGTTTTTGACCTGACTGATGGTTCCGTTCAATCTCCACCAGCTTTTGAGGACTTAAGAACATTCGAAGTNAAGNTAGATGGNACTTCNATTAGTGTCAAAAACCTAAATTCAGAGTAGTATCGTTGTGATGGAATTTGAGTTTATAGAGTATGTAAAGATGGAATCAGGTATTGGTCGCATTTATCTGAACAGACCTGAAAAACGNAATGCATTATGTAACCCCCTAAGAACTGAGCTATTTTCTTGTCTAGAGACGCTTGATAAAGATCACGAAATAAAAGTTATTATTCTCTCTGGAAAAGGATCATGTTTTTGCGCTGGGTATGATTTATCTTACGATAACAGTCAAGATTTGCCATATCACACTAGTCAAACGGATGGCTTTTGGCCAAGGCATGTGACCGATGGGGCATTTAAAGTGTGGGATTTATCTACACCAGTTATAGCTGAAGTTCATGGCTATTGCTTAGCAGGAGGCACTGAATTAGCTGCTTCTTGTGACCTTGTTTACGTTTCCGATGACTCTCAGATAGGCTATCCAGTTGTCCGTTCTATGAGTCCTCCTGATAATCAGTTTTTTCCTTGGTTGATGGGAATGAGAAATGCAATGGAAATGATGTTAACTGGTGAATCGATAAATGGCGAAGAAGCTGTTATTCAAGGATTTGCTAATAAGTGCTTTAAAAAAGAAGAGCTTTCGAGAGAGGTTGAGAGAATTGCATATAAAGTGGCACAAGTTCCAGCAGACATTCAGGCGATTAACAAGAGATCGATTCACAGACAAATGGAAATTATGGGACTTAGGGACGGAATTAGAGCTGGAACTGAACTCCAAGCATTGGCTATGCATAGTCGTTCGACTAAGGAACATCTTAAAGAGCTATCCTCCAATCTCAAGGAAGCCTTAACAAATCGAGATAAAGAATTTGGAGACTACAGGACAAAAAATAAGGATTAGATACATAACCTTTTTATTTATTTTTTTTATTTCAAGTTGCTTTAATTCAAATGAGCCAAGAGGTGCTNATTGGAATGGTCAGGCAAATTTTATGCACGTTACTAAGGAAAGTATGACTATGACATACTCAGTAGATATTACGGGGCAGAAGGTATTTCTCGAGGGTTTTTATGAAGTGATAAAAAAAAATACTGATAAAGTCATTTTTAGGATCAAAGTGGAAGAGCTTGAATTTGGTAATAGAGAAGATGGTAGAAATTTTTGTAGAGTGTGGGGCAGTATTAATAATACAGAAATACAGAGCTATTTGTTTGCTCTAGATTGTTTACCAATTGAATAGAGTATGAAGGGCTATCAAAGCACACAAAAAATTATTCACTGGCTTATGGCTTTATTGATCATGCTTGATTTGAACATTGCGCAAAAGTTTGGAGGTGACATGGATANCCTAGATAGACTTGAATCTAGAATTGACCACAGTTCTATGGGTTTGATTATTGCATCTCTTTTTATCTTGAGGTTAGTTTTCCGATATAAATATGGACCGCCGGATTATCCAGCCAGCATGCCAAGGTGGCAAGTCGTTTCAGCAAAATTTGGACACTATGGCCTTTATTTTTTGATGGGAGGATTAATTATTACTGGTTTATTAACTGCAAGGTATGCATCAGACCCAATTTTTGCATTTAATGCGATNAATTTGACAATTGACTATCCAGANATAGANACATATAACNTTTTGAGATTATTTCATGAAATATTTACAAATTTGATCATTGTCCTTATTGGAATTCATATTTTTGCCTCTTTGTATCATCATTTTATTGCCAAAGATCTCACAACTATAAATATGGTGAAATTTTGGAAGAGTTAAATAAGNTTATCCGTACAAGTTAAATTAGATACCTATCCTATTTTTTAAATCATCAATNAGCTGATNTAGAGAAATACTTGAATCTGTAGATCCAAATATATACCTATCAGGCCTCACTAAGTAAATTTTCTCTTGNTTCATNAAANACTCAAGCCAAGGATTATCTTCTAAATATTCTTCTTCAAGAATCAACGAACTGCAACCTAAGAAGTTAAGANAGTCTTGATTTTCATCACTAATTTCATAAGGAGTTTTTGATAAAATTGCAAAGTTTTTCCCTAGTAAATGATCCAATCTTTTATAAATTTTTTTATTGCGATACAGAATAGGTTGAGGAAAAATTTCACCTGAATGCTTAGATTTATTCGCTTTACCTTTATAAAAAAGACCCTCTAAAAGATTCGGTATGATAAATGAACCATAGCCTTTATCCACCAAATCACTTGGAACTTGCTCTGGATTCTCTGCCTCCGCATAAGCTTCCATTAACTCTCCTATGCCAGCAGAATTTTTTACAACAAATCTTGAATGAGGTTTTCTCTCTAATTCGTAGCTTTGGAGTAAATTACTACTCAAATTCTTTTTTATGGATAGGGCAATTTTCCAAGATAAGTTTATGGCATCTCTGTAACCTGACATCATTCCTTCCCCCATAAATGGCGGTGCCTGATGTGCAGCGTCACCTATCAAAAAACAATTACGCATTTGAAATTTTTCTGCTAATACAGAATGGAATTGATAAACCGCTTTTCTAATAATTTTATATTCACTAGGTTGAAGCCATTTGCTTATCAATTCATGAATCTTCCTATCCTCCAGAAAACTATCCTTATCTTCATGTTCATGAATTATGAATTCCCACCGTCGGAAAGGTAAATGTGATGGAACAAAAGTTGCAAGCCTCTCTTTATCGCAAACTTGTATCAAACAGTCTCCAAGCCTGTTGTCACACCTAAGTTCTACGTCAATAACAACCCAATCGCGATTATAATTTAAATCTTCTTGAGTAATACCCAAAATTCTTCTAACTGAACTTGATCCTCCATCAGCGCCAATTAAATAATTACAAGTAAGTTCTACCTTTTCTTGATTATCAAGATTATGTAATTTCAAATCTATGCAATTTTCATTTTCATTTATGCCTATTAATTCATGGCCCAAAAGCATCTCCACATTAGTTTTGAGTAATTTCTCGCGTATAGCTTGATCGGTGTACGGTTGATGGAACAAACTTGAAGGCGGCCATCCATTTTGCGTTATGAAATTATTTAAATCTATTGCCCCCCCAATAATTTCTAAGTCTTTATCTGTGAAATAGGCACCACCTAAAGTTGTACTATTTCTTTCATATATATCCTCAATTCCAGCTAATTGAGCCATCCTAAAACCTTGATCGCTTATTGTGACTGCTCTAGGTAAATTATAAATTTCCTTTTCTTTATCAATACAAAGAACCTTTATTCCGTAGGATTCAAGCATTAAAGCAGCCATAGAGCCTGAAGGGCCAAGACCGATTACTATCACATCGTAATGATTCATTTAGTTAATTCATTAATCTCCTGATGAAATGACCTAATAAATGAGTTGTTTTCAATAACTTCCTTAAGGTCATCTATACCTCTCTCAAGATTCGGATTGCTTTGATTTACTATTCCTTTTTTAAAACAAGGCCGTTCTACAATCTTGTCATAGTAATTTTTAATTGATGGTTTATCCTTAATTAGAAGAGCATACCATCCGCACTCATTAAGACGATGAAGAATGACTGACCAGCTAATATCAGCCAGAGTGAAGTCATCACTAGCAAGCCATTCTCTGTTATTTGTAGATAATTCTATTTCTAACTCTTTAAGATGAGAATTGAGGGCACTGAAGGAAGATTTAATGAGTTTTTGGATTGGCGGTACTTTTAAAAGATTAAACCCCAATATCTTCATCATCAAAAAAATTAATACTCTTTGTTTCATAGGATGCTTTATCAATCCTTTCAAAATCTCTTTGATGGGGACATAGTGAATCATTGATATGAAAAGAGGAAATGTTAAGGGGCCTATGGTATTACCTGCATATTTTTTATGACCTTCTACTGGATTTCCAACCATTGAAGCTTTGTCAGTCCAGTAGTCTATTAAAACTTGAGATTCCACATTATTTTTTTGGATATTTTTACTATCAAATATGAATTTGATTTGTTCATGAGATTCATAAATCGGTCTTCCCATATTCAGCAATACAGGAACAGTTGCACCAGGATTAATCTTTAAAAATGCTTCCGATGCAACTTCATATTTTCCAGTTTCAATTAAATCAATATGCTTAGACACGTAGTCAATACCTGTTTCATGAAGGCAAATTCTTACTTTCCGAGAGCATAAAGAGAAATCATTATGATAGAGTGTCCATTCTGCGGAGGTTTCCTCAACTAAATAATCTTGAAGACCTATGAGCATCTTTCGGTAGATTCTATTTTCTTTTAGATGATCAGGTGGTGTCCGCCATCCATGAGCATTGTTTCCCCAGTCACTACTGTTGATATTTCAATGAAGTTATAGATCCCTAGAGCAACTTGCTCAGGTGTTACTGTAAGTTTTAATGGTGTAGAACTTGTTAGATTGTCTTTAGCAGCATTGTAAAGTTCGTCACCCATTCCTTTACGCAACCATTCTCCTTGAATAAAGCCAGGGCATATTGCATTTACTCTTATTGGCCCAAGGTTTCTAGCCATAGATTTTGTCATTGTATTGAGAGCACCTTTTGAGGAGGCGTATGCAAGAGAACTTCCTATCCCTTTGATCCCTGCAATAGAGGAAATGTTTACTACACTGGGATTTTCGCTTTTCATTAAAGTATCTTTACAGGCTTTAACCATTTGAAAAGGTCCAACAACATTAACTTTGTAAATGTGTAAAAAATCATCAGCATCTAAGCCATCAAGATCTGCATGATTAAATACAAACTTAGTGGTCCCGGCATTATTTACAAGTGAATCAATTCGACCCCACTTTTCCAGAGTTTTCTCAACTGTCTCAACACAATCTTTATTTTCAGACACGTCTGCTTTTATGGCTAAAGATTCAACTCCAAATTGTTCACATTCTTTTACTACCTCATTAGCATCCTCCATAGAACTAGTACACGTGATGGTGACGTTCCAACCCTTTGATGCCAGTAACTTTGCAGTTGCAGCGCCGACACCTCTGCTACCGCCAGTTACTATCGCTACTTTGCTTGATTCATTATTAGTCATGTTAAGTTTTTATTAGTTATCTATTTACAAATTCTTTTGTACTCTCTTCACGCAATACAAATCCTGGTTTATCTTTAAAAGTCTCTTCAACCCATCTTAGGGCTTCAGTCTCATTTAACTCAGGGTCCCAGGGCTCTCCCTGAGGTTGTTCGACATCCCAAGGTGTATCAAAAAATATTTCCATTCCATTATTTTCTGGGTCATTGAAGTAAAAAGATAGTGCATTGCCATGACATAGGGGCATATAGTCATGATTAATTGAATCGAACTTCTTTTTGAATTTTTGTAACTCAGTATAAGTTTCTACTCTAAATGAAATGTGGTTGAGGGCTGAAGGAGAGGAAATATCCTCTCTACCAAGAACAAAAGCAAGTTGGTGATGTTCATTTGGATTGTAGCTGATGAAAATTATTTCAGGTCCGTTTTCAAAGACGGGACCACTATCGCTTACTTTAAAGCCTAAAAGATCAACATAAAATTCTAATATCTTTTGTTTATCTTTAATATTGAGAACTGTGTGAGACCATCCTAATTGCATTTCTTAATTATCCTTTGATCTCATTATATTTTTGCGAATTTTTATTCCTCAACTCCCGAATGATTCTTTACTCTTTTACACTTGTTTTCCAATGTTCCTAACCCCTCAATGGTAGTAGTTAAAACATCTCCTTCTTTGAGAAACTTACCTTCCATTACCCCAACACCTCCCGGAGTTCCAGTGAAGATAACATCTCCCACGTTTAGGCTTACTATCTCTGATAAGTATTTTACTATTGCAGGAATATCAAAAATCAAGTCATTAGTATTATCACTCTGTCTAATTTCTCCATTCACCTTGCAAACAATTTTGAGATTATTTTTATCTTCTAAGCAATCTGGAGAAACTAAATATGGCCCCATTGGTCCAAATGTATCAAATGATTTTCCTAGATTAAACTGAGGAGGTTTGGCAGCAAATTGCACGACACGATCAGAAATATCTTGTCCGACACACAGTCCAGCTATGTGATCCCAAGCATTTTCTGTGGAAATATCTTTGCCTGATTTACCTATTACAGCAACGAGCTCCGCTTCATAATCAACATGATCGCTTCGCATTTCTATATCTCTATGTGGTCCAACAAGACAGGTAGTGTGTTTTGTAAAAATCATAGGGACTTTAGGAATTTCCATTCCAGCTTCTTCTGCATGATTTCTATAATTAAGGCCCACTGCATAACAGTTTTTAGGGGAGGAAATCGGAGCATCAAGGATAGCATCTTTTATTTGTCCAGTAGGATCAAGATCGTCAAGGGTCAAGTACAATGCATCAAGTTCAGGAGTGTTCGAAAGAGCATTCAATGTATCGTCATCAAAAACATTATTTGATATTGTTTTTAGATCATAATAATGTTCACCTTTAACAAGTGCTGCTTTTCCAGATATGTTGGCTATTTTGAATGCCATTTATTCTCCTATGTTAGATTTTTGATTATAGGCAATTCTAATTTTTTTATAAGCTTTATATTGATTTAAATTATGGAAAGAAAAATATATATAACTAAAACCGGAGAGGAGTTTTCTTACTTAGCAAGCGATATAAAAAAAGGATCTAGGAATTTTGTTTTTTTCCATGCAACTGGTTTTAATGCTGAAACATATAAAATTTTGTTTAATAAAATCAAAATTCATTTTGATAATGAGATAAATATCTATGCTATTGACCAAAGAGGTCATGGTATGACAAATGCTAAATCTGAACCTGATAACTTGAAATCATGGGATATATTTGTTGATGATGGAAAAGAATTTATTGAAAGCATAGAAGGGGAGGTTATTTGTTCAGGACATTCTATGGGATCAATCATTGCTGCAAAATTAGCTTCTCTCAATCCTTCAAAGGTTTCTCACTTATTTATGATTGAGCCTGTTCTTTATGGGCCATTAGAATCCTTAAAATTCAGAATTAAATCTTTTCTACGAATAAATAGAGAACTCATGATAGCCGAAGGTGCAGCAAAGAGAAGATCTCATTTTCCATCTATTGATGCTGCNGTTAGNTCTTANACTGGTAGAGGTGCCTTCACTACTTGGTCATCGGAATGGATTCAAAATTATCTTNAAGGTGGAACTAAGAATATTGAATCAGGAATTGAATTATCATGCACCCCAGCATGGGAAGCTGCAACTTTTCGTTCTTCTTCGATGGATACATGGAANTATCTGAAAAAAATTAAAATGAATGTAAGGGTAGTTTATGGATCTAAAGGGTCAACTTTTTCACAACAGGCTAGAGAATCTCTTTTTAGTTTAGGTGAAAATTGGCGAGGAAAGTATTACGATGAAGCTACTCATTTTTTGCCNATGGAATTCACAGACAATGTAATAGATGATTTAGAATCATATTTGGNAAATGATTAAAGATTCTGAATAAAATCNCTTAAAGCAGTTCCTATTTCTTCTGAAGAGTCTTCTTGGATAAAATGACTACCTTGCACAGTTACTTCTTTTTGATTTTTCCAACTTCTAGCGAATTCTCTCTGATCACCAACCAGTATTGAACCTGGATCTGCATTTACAAAAAGTTTAGGTATTTCGGAAACTTTATGAAATTCCGCATTTTTTCTAACTTCTTCAACTACAGCNGCCGGTTCACCATCAAGAGGAATTTGTCTTGGCCAAGTTANTGTNGGCCTTCGATCTTCTCCTTCATTTANAAAAGGTCTTATATATTCTGNTTTTTCTTCGTCGGTATAACCTGTTGCTGAGTCAGCTAATAAAATCCTCTCTACAAAAAAATTCTTTTGCAGGACGAGTTCTTCTCCTGCTTCNGATCTAAATAAACTAAATATATTTTTTGCATTTTCTGGCCATTGTTCCCAAGTCAGAGGCATTACAATAGCTTCCATGTAGGTTATGGACTTAATCCTTTCAGGATTTTCTCGAGCAAATTGAAAACCCATAGCTGAACCCCAATCATGAATTATTAGATTTATAGAATTACCCAAATCTAACTGATCTAGTAGTTCTGTAAGATAACCATATTGTCCATGATATTGATAACCTTCATTATCCTCACCATCTAATTTTTCTGAGTCACCCATTCCTATTAAGTCAGGTATAACTATTCGACCTAAATCTTCTACATGAGGTGCAATATTTCTCCACAGAAATGATGAAGTAGGGTTGCCATGTAGGAAAAGAAAGACATCCCCATTACCTTCATCAATGAAAGCCATTTTTTTATTATTTATTTCTATATATTTTTTTGTATATTTCATAATGTTTTCTCTAAATCAGGCAAGANAAATGAATTAAATTCCTTTTCATACAATTCAGCAAATTTAATTGTCGTTTTGTCCATGTATGCACCTCCTATCGCTTGCAATCCAATCGGGAGATTATTNGATGATAGTCCAGTTGGAAATACAGTACTTGGAAGATGAGCATTGACAGCCAAGCCAGGCCAAAAGATTTGTTGAAAATATCTTTGTTCATGGTTATCAACTGTTATAGTCCTTTCAGATATTTTTTTATGATTNTGTTCTATCGCTGTTGTCGCCAATTGCGGACAAATCAATAAATCCCAATCCTCAAANAATTCATACCAAGAAATTTTTATTTGTTCTCTCCTATAATTTTGTCTAATCCAGTTTCTGTGTGATAAAACAGTTCCTTTTGCAAGGATAGCTTCTACTGAGTCATCATTGGGTTCTAAATTAGCAGCTAGTTGTTCGATATGAGCGAATTCTTCATCAGACATACCCGACTGCATNACTGATTGAAGNAATAGTTGATAATTTATTTCAGCCTTGAGAATGTCGTGCTGTGGTCTTGCTGTGAAAGAGACTGTCGCACCCACAGAAGATAGTTTTTCTCCTATTTCAGTGCAGCGTCTCGATATCTCTGTTGAAACAGGTGCTAGTTCGTCATCATTCCAGATAGCTATTTTGAAATCTTTGAGGGATGTTTTTTCGCATTCTTGTAGGTTCAGTCTCCATCCTTTAGCTTCTCTATCAGTAGGGCCTGCCATAATATTTAATGCTATCTCTAAATCCTTAGCGCTTTTNGCAAGCGGACCACATACAGAAAGATCTGGTTCAGGAACATTGGGTATTAATTCATGGCCGGAGGAGGGAACTATTCCATGACTTGGCTTGTGTCCAAAAACCCCACAATAATGAGCAGGATTCCTGATAGANCCACCAATGTCGGATCCAGCCTCAAGCGATGAAAATCCTGCTGCTAGTGCAGCAGCGCTTCCACCGGAGGATCCCCCTGGAGTTCTTTTTAAATCCCATGGGTTTCCTGTAACACCGTAAATATCATTGTAACTTTGAAAATCTGCTAAATTTAAAGGAACATTTGTTTTGCCGATAAAATGTGCACCAGCTTTCTTAAATCTCTGAACAGCTAAACTATCTTTTTTAGCAATATTATTTTTAAAATCTGGTATCCCCCAGTTGGTACTTTCACCTTTTATGTTATAGGACTCTTTTATGGTCATTGGCACACCATGAAGAGGCCCTTTGATTTTATTTTGAGAGATATCCTTATCAGCGCTTTTAGCGGCCTCAATAGCCTCTTCGAATGTTTTTACAACAACAGCATTAATTTTATGATCGTATTTNTCTATACGCTCAATAAATGTTTCTGTCACTTCAAGAGAACTTATCTCTTTTTCCTGAATTTTTTTTGCTAATACGTGTGCAGGTAAATGATATATTTCCAAGTTTAATTGTCCCCCGGTTTCCAGTCTTCGTAGCGCTCTTGCAATCTTTGCATGCCTGAAATCCACCTATCTCTATCATTTCCTTTTCTTGAGACGTATTCCAAGACTTCAGTATGAGGAGTTACGAGAAATCTTTCATTTTCTATTGCATCTAAAACATCAGCAGCCGCTTCACTAGCTTCAATCATTCCATCAACCCCAGCAACTCCAGCACCTTGAGCTGTCATTGCAGTTCTTACAGCTTGAGGACATAGACAAGAAACTCCTATTCCTTTATTGCCATATGTAATTTTTATCCATTCAGCAAAACTTACAGCTGCAGCTTTCGTTACAGAATAACCTGCAGAACCTATCTGCGTCAGAAGGCCAGCAGCGGATGAGGTATTCATCAGATATCCTTCTCCTCTTTCTAGCATTTGAGGTAAAACATGTTTAGCCGCGAAAATATGCGATTGCACATTTATTTCCCAAATATTTTGCCAGTCTGCAGTTTCTACTTCAAAAAAACCATGCACACCGCCTATACCTGCGTTTGAACAAAATATATCAATTCCACCAGAAAGTTCATTTGCTTTGTCTATTACATTGATAATATCTTTTTCTACTCCAACATTTGCCTGAACTGCCAACCCANTAACATCTTGAGCTGTTTCCTTAGCACCCTCAAGATTCATATCTACGCATACAATTGATTTCGCTTCAGCNTCTTTGAAAGCTTCACATAAAGCCTTGCCTATACCGCTTGCAGCTCCAGTAACTACTACTCTTTTGTCTTTAACTTCCATTAGCCAAGCCCCAATTCCTTAATCGCCTCTTCTCGCATTTGCTTTTTAGCGATTTTACCAGCTGCAACTTTGGGTAGTTCATCAGCCTGAAACCAGGTGTATTCAGGAATTTTAAACTTAGCAATTTTTGCTGCTAGGAATGCAGACAAATCTTCCTCTGATAATTCTGCTCCAGGATTAAGGGAAATTCGAGTTGCTAATTTTTCTCCTAGTCTTTCATCTGGAACGCCAAATACGGATGCCTCTCTTACTGAAGGATGTTCATAGATCGCCGCCTCTATTTCAAGACAAGCAATATTTTCACCACCTCTGATCACGATATCTTTTATTCTGTCCTTTATATANAGAAAACCATCTTCATCAATGATTCCCACNTCACCACTTCTAAACCATCCCTCACTATCAAGGACTTCATTAGTTGCTTCTTCATTTTTTAAATAACATCTGAAATTACAGGTAGACTTAATGGCAACTTCTCCTAATTCATTTGGACCAAGTTCATTTCCATCTTCATCTACAATCTTAATTAAATTAAGAAATGGAGTGGGATATCCAGCAGTACTTGGTCGATCGTAAAGTGTCGTTCCACTTGCATTGGTTGCATGAGCATTAGTTTCTGTGAGACCGTANCCTACTGTAGCTACTTTATCTGGGTGTTCTTTTTCTTGAGCTTTGATCTGTTCTGGAGGTCTTGCTGCTCCTCCTGATCCAAGACCTTTCAAGCTTGATATATCTATATCTGGATTTTCCTTATGAGCTTGAAGCACTTCCGCTGACATTGTGGGCACGCCAGTCATGTCAGTAACTTTATGCTTTTCAATGAGCCTCAAAGCTTCTAATGCATCCCATTTATACATGAATACAATTTTTCTTGCTGTAACCAGTGACAATAAAAATACAGCGTGCGATCCAGTGACATGAAATAAAGGGACGGCAGCAATCGTACATGGATTGTCACCNGCTATTGGTGATGCCAAAGGTTCTCCATCAACTTCAATTTGGGTTGCCAGTTGTCCCATCAGAGCCCATGTGATAGGTGCAGACACAACTGCTCGATGCGTAGAAACAACTCCCTTTGGATATCCTGTACTTCCTGAAGTGTACATAATACTTGCATCATCTTCTGGGTCGATTTCAACATCTGGAAAAGTTTCTGCTGGAGAAACAATATCTTCAAAATTAGATGCATTAGTAAACTTAGAAGCATCACACCTAACAGCAATTCTAGGAATATCTTCAACAAAACCTTGGAGGCGTTGTAATCTTTCTTCATCCCCAATAAAAACAGACGACTCGCTGTGTGTTAATCCATAATCTAATTCTTCTCCTTGCCACCAAGAATTCAATGGAACAGCCACAGCTCCGATAGAAGTAACGGCAATATATGAATTAATCCACTCTGGATAATTTCTCATTGAAAACGCAACTTTATCTCCTTTCTTTATTCCATATTTATCCATCAAAGTATGAGCTAATCCCGCTGAATTATTTAAAACTTCTTGATAGGTGTACGATTCATCNTCATATGCTAAAAAGTCCCATTCACCGTGAATAAGTGGAAATTGAAAATAATCTCTGAGCGTTTGGGGAAGATTNGCAAAAACATGATATTTATTTCCTCTAATAGTCTCTTCTTTTAATTCAAATAGACCTTCTTTGGTAAATTCTTTTGCAAGTTTTTCTCGGTTCTCTCTTTTAACGAAATCTTTTATATCCATAATTTTATTTTCCTGTAAATTTTGGTTCCCTTTTTTCTATATAGTGACTAACTCCTTCCTTGAAATCTTCTGAATCAAAACTTTCAAGCATCGCTGTCATAGAACTTTTCAAATTCTCCTCAATAGTCTCTTTTTGCGCATTATAAATTTGCTCTTTCATTATCCTTATCGATCTTGGAGAGACTGATTTAGCCAATTCTTTTGCATAAGTCATTACTTCATTTTCAAACTCTTCATCTTTAAATGTTTTATTAACTATACCCATTTCAGTAGCTTCATTAGCAGAAATTCTTCTTGCAGAGAACAACACATCATTAGCCCTTGCAATACCAACAAGACGAGGAAGAATCCAACCCACACCCCATTCTGCAATTAGACCTCTCTTTGAAAAAGCACTAGTAAAGATAGCACTCTCTTTAGCAAACCTTATATCGCAATATAAGGCCATAATAAACCCAACACCTGCAGCAGGACCGTTAATTGCTGCAATTACTGGTTTTGGAAGTGTTGGAAAATAACTAAACCCTCCATCAAATCCCTCCACATTATTTTTTGCATAGTCTCTTTCTTCTGGACTGATTTCTTCTCTTGATTTTCCTTGGCTAGTATCAGCCAATCCATCCATATCAGCTCCAGCACAAAATCCTCTTCCAGCACCTGTAAGGACAATAACTTTTACCTCGTCATCTTTACAGGCATCATCCATACGTTCTCTTAAACCAGCCCTAATTTCTGCTGTAACAGAATTTAATTTATCTGGTCTGTTGAGGGTTACTACAGCTACTCCATCCTCTTTTTTTAATAAAACAGCATCATTCATTTTCACTCCTTAAGCAGTAGACCCACCATCAATAACTAGTGTATGTCCATTAACGAATGTTCCAGCATCAGAAGCTAGAAATACAGCAGCTCCTCCAATCTCATCTGGTTCACCAATTCTTCTGAGTGGACATGAAGCGGTCGATTGTTTCAAGATTTCCGGATTTTCCCACAGCGCCCTTGCAAAATCAGTTTTAAATAGGCCTGGTGCAATTGCATTTGTTCTTACATTATGTGGTCCAAATTCTGCTGCAAGGTTTTTAACAAGCATTATGTCTGCAGCTTTAGATATATTGTAGGTACCAATGACAGTGCTTGATTTAAGACCACCAATAGATGAAACAATAATAATACTGCCATCTTTTCTTTCAGTCATTTCAGGTATGACCATTTGGCAAAGAAGATGATTACTTTTTATATTATTGTTCATCACTTTGTCAAAAGCTTCCTCAGGTATATCCATCATGGAACCAAAAAATGGATTTGAGGCGGCATTGCAAACCAAGATGTCTATCTTGCCTAACTGTGCTCTAGTTTCATCAACTAGCATTTGCAAAGCAGTTTTGTCTGAAATATTGCAAGGAACAACTATTGCTCCTCCCTCACTATCCTTACAAGCTTCATTTATTTCATCAGCCACCACCTGACAAGCATCAGCTTTTCGACTAGAAACTACAACTTGCGCTCCATGAAGAGCCATTTGCATAGCAATTGATTTACCAATTCCTTTCGAGGAACCAGTAATAATTGCTGTTTTTCCTGTTAAGTCAAACATATATTCTCCCTGTTGTTATACAGCAGTCTACTCTAGATTTTGACTAGAAAAAATACTTAAAAGAACTAAATTTATACAGTTTTGTTAACATTTATAAATGATTAGAAAATCAATTTATACGATTTTTATATCCTTAGCCCTATATGCTAGTTTTGTCTATCTTGTTGCAATAGGAACATTGGGTAGTTACGAGGGTCCAGGTAAAATTTCAACTTCAGAAATCCCCGAGGAGATAACCCTCAAAAGAACAAAGGAGCAAGTTGAAGCAATATCAAACTTGGGTATAACAAATGAAAAATTGATTCTTTTCGGTGATTTGCATGTTCATACAACTTATTCTTCCGATGCGTTCTTGATGAGTTTACCTTTGTTGGCAGGTGAGGGAACTCATCCTCCTGCCGATGCTTGCGATTTTGCAAGATTTTGTTCATCCCTAGACTTTTGGTCAAACACTGATCATGCAGAGGATTTAACTCCTCAAGACTGGCAAGAAATTAAGGACACAGTGAGACAATGTAATAATGTCAGCGGCAAGGGCTTGCAAGACACCATAGCATTTTTGGGTTGGGAATGGACACAGGAAGGTGGTTTTGATGAACCTCATTTTGGCCATAAGAACATCATCCTTAAAGACCTTGATGATGACAAAATTCCTGCGAGGCCAATAGCTTCGCCTCAAGTTGGCTTTGCCAACATGCCATTTGATGCAAGAGTTGGTTTATCTGCATTAAGAGCTTTTGATGGAAGAATTCAAGATTTAATGACTTATGCACGAGATGGAGTTGTCAGGCCTTGTGAATCAGATTTGTCAGTTAGAGAGCTATCATTTGATTGCAAAGAGTATGCCAGAGATCCTGGAGAATTATTTGATAAATTAAATGATTGGGGACATGAAGCAATAGTTATTCCCCATGGTACTGCATGGGGAAGCTATACCCCTCCTGAAAGTGATTGGAAATTACAATTGAGTGAAAACTATCATGATCCAAATTACCAGTCGTTAATTGAAATATATTCTGGTCATGGAAATACTGAGCCCTACAAAAGATGGAGGAGTGTCCTTTATGATGAGAATGGAGATGCTATATGTCCAAAACCGACTGAAAATTATCTTCCGGGGTGTTGGCAAGCAGGAATAATTATTGAGAAAAGATGTCTAGAGGAAGGTGAATCTTCAAGAGAGTGTAATAAACGAGCCAAAGAAGCTAGAAAAAATTATGCAGATGCTGGGATATATGGCCAAGCAACAGTTTCCAAAGAAGATCCAAAAGAATGGTTGGACTCAAATCAATGCCAAGATTGTTTTTTGCCAGCATTTAATTTAAGACCAAAAGGCAGTGCTCAGTATATCCTTGCTCTGCGTAATTTTGACCCAAAGGATACGACTGAAAGATTTAAATTTGGATTTATTGGATCAAGCGATACTCATTCTTCTCGTCCTGGAAATGGATATAAAGACATCAATAGAATTGATTTTACCGACGCTGCAGGACCAACAGAATCAGCTGGATTCATATTTGGTTTCAATGAAGGGGAGGGTATTTATGGAAAATCTACCTCTAAAGATTTTAAAGGTCGTCCCCCACCCGGTCCTATAGAAGTTGACAGGATAATGTCATATTTTTATACAGGTGGCTTGATAGCAACTCATTCAGACGAAAGAACTAGAGAGTCTATTTGGCGATCAATTAAAAATAAGGAAGTTTATGCAACTAGCGGACCGCGAATACTATTGTGGTTCGATCTTATAAATGGAAATGAGGGTTCGTTACCAATGGGTTCAGAGACTCAATTGGAAGATAACCCTAGATTTATTGTGAGAGCCNTGGGATCTTTTGAACAAAAGCCAGGATGCCCAGATTATGCCGTCAGTGCTTTGGGAAAAGAAAGAATTGAACTACTTTGTAAGAATGAATGTTACAACCCAAGCAACATAAGAAGAGAGATAGAGAGGATAGAAGTGATAAAAATTCTTCCTCAAAGATTTGAAAATGAAAATCTCGATAATCTAATTATTGATCCCTGGAAGGTCTTTAATTGCGATGGAACAGAGGAATGTGTAATCACTTTTTCTGATAATAATTTTAGTATAGATAAAAGAGATGCACTGTATTACGTAAGAGCCATAGAAAAAGAATCTAAAGCTGTAAATGCAAATAACTTGAGATGTGAATTGGATCAATTTGGAAATTGTAAAGAGGTTAATATTTGTTATGGAAGTCCTTTACAAACTCCNAGAGAAGAGGATTGTTTAGCAAATACTCAAGAAAGGGCTTGGTCCTCACCAATATTTGTTGATTACAAAAAATCTTGATGAGGATTGAACTTATTTGCCTTTCCAGTTAGGAGCACGCTTTTCAGCAAATGCTACCGGACCTTCAATGAAGTCCTCGCTCGTGAATAAATCATGTACAGCAGTGTATTGTCCCTTCATCGAGTTCTCCAAATTTGCTTCGTTTAAGCTTTCATAAGCAACTTGTTTTGTTGCTCTAATAGACATTGGTGAACAAGCTTCTATTTGTTTTGCCCAGTCTCTTGCTCTATCCATTAAATCAGCCTGTGACTCAACAACTTCATTTACGATACCGAGCTCCTTCGCCTCTGCAGCTTCCACATGTCTACCGGTGAGCATCATTCCCATAGCATTTTTCATTCCTATCTGTCTGGGTAATCTTTGCATACCACCAGCTAGAGCAGCTAATCCAACTTTTGGTTCCGGCAAAGCAAACCTTGCATTAGAGGAAGCAATAATGAGATCACAAGCAAGAGCAATTTCCATTCCTCCTCCCATAGCAACACCGTTTACTGCGGCAATTATTGGTTTATTCAAATTAAAACGACTGGTTAGACCGGCAAAACCAGTTTCTGGCATTCCGGACCTATCTCCACCAGAGGCTTGATACTTTAAGTCATTACCAGCTGAAAACGCTCTGTCACCAGCACCTGTAATAATACCCACCCAAAGATCTTCATCGTTTGTAAATTCACTCCAAACCTCATCGAACTCTCTATGAGAAGGAGGATGCAATGAATTCAT
>PAOE01000022.1 GCA_002707915.1 Gammaproteobacteria bacterium | reverse complement strand
GCTTGAGGAAGCCAATCTGAGCTTCTAAAAAAATTAACTCCAAAAAAACTATTATTAGATAAACAAGAATGGACTTATTTAAAAAAGAATTAAGATCTATACTTCTTGCCCTTGTTCTTGGTGTATTAGTGGTTATTTTATTGGGGGCTTAAATGAAAAAACTACTTAGAGTTGGACCTTACGCAGATTTCTTCTCTCAAGGTGTCCAGGTTGATAATGTTCTCACCTTAGCAGGACAAATTGGCATAGATTCTGATGGCAATATCCCTGAAAGCATTAAAGACCAAATGGCTGTTTGTTACGCCAATATTAAAGAAGTGTTGCATCACTATGATGCAACCTTAGATAACATCATTGATGAAACTTGGTTTGTGACGGATGTTAATGAGTGTATGGAAAATGTAGAAGACATTTTTGCAGAAAGAGAAAAGATTTATGGCTGTAAACCAGAAGTATCCCAAACTTTAGTAGGCATTACCGCTCTCGTCCAACCTGAGCTTAAAATTGAGATTAAATGTATCGCCTATCTAAGTGATGAGTGACAAAGACCTTAGGATAGAAATTGATTCTCTTGCTAAAAGGATCAGCCAATTAGAATCTCAACTTAAGGACTTACAGTCTCAGCAATTGGAAACGGGAAATAATATCGTTACTTTGATACAGCATGCTGAGACTATGAACAATGTTACTGATGCTTCGGGTCTACTTGCTCAGCATGTTACTGAACTAGAAGAAAAGGTAAATCTTATTTATGAATGGATTCAAAATGAATCTAAATTGAATTAGGTATGAAATTAATAATTTTTTCTTTGTTAGTCATGATTCAACTAGTTAGTGCCAATGTAGAGAAGTTAGTCAAAGATAACTGCGAATCATGCCATGAAGATGCAAGCCTAAATATTCTTTCACTCTCTTCAATGACTTACCTTACTCAGTCAGAATTAATGTATGTCCTCCAAAAGGGAAAAATGAAGCAGCAGTCTTCACACCTTTCAATAGAACAATTAGAAGAGATAGCCCGATATCTCTCCTCAAAAGATACTCAAACGATCTCTTCAGGGCCCTTAGATAATAATTGCTCTAATTTATTAGAAAAAAGCCATCTTGATTATAAAGCCAGCTGGCCCAGCTGGGGTTTCGACAACCNNAATACCAGGTATCAACCTGATTNATCTATAAANTCCTCTAATGTNNATAAACTTAANTTTAAATGGGCTTTTGGTATAGGAGCACAAGANGTTAGAGCTCAACCTATTGTTATTGGAGGNTTAGTTTTACTACCCGAAACTGATATGTTGCATGCNCTTAATAGAGAAAGTGGTTGTTCATATTGGAAGTTCCAAACNACAGCTCGACTGAGAAATGCNCCTGTNTTCGANAAAGANGGNGGGAAATATATNTTTTTGATTGATTCCGATTTTATGGTGTACAAAATTGACATNATCACAGGCAAATTACTTTGGAAAACCAAAATACCTGTTGAATTTGCTTCAAATATTCCTTCTGCCTCTCCCGTTGTTTCCGGAAGATACCTCATCATTCCTATATCTACCTTTGANACNGTACTNGCAATGGATCCAAGATATGANTGTTGTAAAACNAGTGGNGGCATAGCNGCAATAGANACANTNACTGGAAAAATTTTGTGGATACATAGAATTGAGGANAAATCTAAAAGTTTAGGNAANGCATTAGTAACNAGACTTGAAAAATTTGCGCCNGCGGGATCGGCTGTTTGGAATGCTCCAGCAATCGATGCNAATGAAAAAAGGATATNTTTTGGAACAGGTCAGAGCCTACAAAGCCCNGCNTCTGAATANAGCGATGCAATTATCTCCCTAGATATGCAAACCGGAGAAAAATTNTGGACAACTCAAACACTTAAAGGCGATGCCTATAACATGGGTTGTGAAATTCCAGGTATTAGAAGAATGGTCTGTCCAAAAGAAAAAGGTCCGGACTTTGATTTTGGAGCCTCTGTTATTCAGTCAGTAGATAAAAATGGAAATAAGTTTTTGCTTGCAGGTCAAAAATCAGGTTGGGTGTACAAACTAAATGCACAGACAGGAAAAATTGCTTGGAAGAGTCAAGTAGGTAATGGAGGCATACTGGGTGGAGTTCATTTTGGCATGACCTCTGATGGAAAAAACCTTTATGTTCCCATATCTGATAGAAAAACAAATAGAGATTATGATAAAGATGCTAGGCCCGGTTTATACGCGGTTGAATTGGAGAAAGGCGANATTCTATGGAAGTATCCTCTAGACAATATATGTCAATCAAGAAAAGCTCTTTATGGAGATGGGAAATGCTCTACTGGCTTCTCAGCAGCCATATCCATGACAAANGATGTAATTTTTACCGGCGCATTAGATGGTAGNTTTTCTGCACATTCAAGTAANGACGGAATAAAACTTTGGGAATTTGATACCTTANGAAGCTTTAATACTGTCAATGCCGTNCCAGCAGTTGGTGGATCGATTGATTCGGCTGGACCTGTCATAGTCGANGATTGGGTTTTTGTNAACAGNGGCTANAGTCAGCATNGTCAAATGGCAGGAAATGTCATACTGGCATTTTCTTTAAATTAAGAAAAGCCTATCCAGCGNCCAGANGCAGCTGTAACAACCCAAATACAGAAGGAAACTAGNCCCAAAAATTTCATTNAATAGTTCTCATCTCTNGAAAGAACAATTGGATTTCTTATGAAATATACAAATAAAATTCCTGCAATCAAGCAGGAAATCTTTATCCAAAAAGCTCGACTGTAATAACATTTAACTGCTTCACTTANAAAAAGAGGGATACCTGTTGTAACTAAAACAATAAGTCCAAAATTNAACCAAGGTNTNGTTACTTGAACNACATANCTNGTTGATTCNGTCCTCATTAAGATTCCCATCAACCTGAAATCNCCTAAAACTATAGCTCCTCCTAAAATTCCTAAACCGATCAGATGAAANGATTGGATTACAGGAAATAACCACAAAGAACTTCTTACATATTCTCCAATGAAGCTATCTTCTAGAAAGTAAATTANTTCCAGTAATTGGTTAGATTCCATTTAAATATTCATAAATTTCNGGATCAACAGTGCAACTTATAAGAAAATTTANTAGTTCCGATTGAGGTTGTTTNTCACAATCAAACCAATTGTAGGCAATCATCCTACCGGAAATAATTACTAACCCCCAAAGAAGTAANGAAAGAGNTGCTGAGAATCTCATTTTNANTGGGATGAAACTATTTTTNTCCCATGATTGGCTCTGCCTATTCATAGTTCTNTGAAANTACCAAGCATTCAGACCAGCAACAAACATTAAGAACANCTTTATTCTAAAGAAAAGATTCTGATAATTTCTTATTGGCAATGCATAAAATAGTAAAAGACCTGTAATTGACATCAATACAAAGCCAATAATAGTTAATGGCAAGATTTTTGCATTCATCTGCGAGATGGACAAGCTCTTAAAACCATANCCTGNCAATCTTAAGTCAACAAAAAGNAGTGTTCCGAAGAAGATAGCTATAAATAAAACATGAGCAGACTCTATCCATGGATACATATANAGTGACTCTCNTAGTGCAGTACTTCCTGAAGTTGAAGCAAGCCACTCTATAAAATTAATCATATATTAATTTTTCATATAAACATTATGACAAGCTACGCATGCTTGATATAAATCAGCACCTATTTCAAAAAGTTCTTCAGAGTTNTGCCTTTCTGCAGCATCTAAAGCTCTCTTGCCAATTGGCTCTAGNAGCTTTGAGAATTCTATCCAATCTTTTCTACCATTTGCTCTATCCGGACGATTAAGTATATATGTGCTTTCTATGAGAACTTGAGCACCAAATATTACTTCATCCCAACCTTCTTGATTTGTAGGTGCTAAACTAANTTCTCCTTCTTCAGTGATAATTGATCCAGAAGAATTCCATATTTTTTCTGAGGCTGGAGTCAAAAAATGAGCCATAAGGTCATGTAANTCCATATCGCTATTNGCTACTGATTTGAAAGATATTANGAGAGAGATACTAGANAGAANGAANATTNTATATAGTTTCACTACCTTCTCTCTCTAGGATCAGCNCCATCTCTCGGAGCTCCGGTACCGGATGATCCCATGAATACTTTTCTTCCATCNGGAAANGTTACATCGCGCCCATTTGCTATACATCGNGGNAAACAAAGTTTNCCTTTGCTCTGATAACCNCTCACAACAATNACAGTGCCNGGTTTTATGCTTTGTTTCGTTATNCCATTTCGGATTAANGTATTAGGTGTACCTCCCTCAACCATCCAAGTAGTTTTTTTTCCNNCCTCTTCAACCTCCATGTGTACCCAAGCATGTGGATTTATCCACTCTACTTTTAGCACTTTACCTGTAAGGTTTACAGGTGCATTAGCATCAAATTCTGCTGTGAAGGCATGATGAGAATAGGAATAAANACTTATTGATAGTGCAAACACGTATAAAACAATTTTTTTAATATGAGTGATCATTGATTTTCCTCAGCNCGTGCNCCNGCTAATATATTAGCCATTGCATANTTTCCTTCATGACAAGCATATTCATAAATTTTTTCATNTGTCGCTCTTAAAGGCATCTCTCCCTTCCAAATATCTCGATATGCTTTCTTGTCNTCAACCTCNAATTCATAAAGAATTTCATTTTCACTTGTTCTTGTGAATCTCTCAGTTACTTCNGCACCTTCCATCATAAGAATTTGGTGNCTAATTGCAGCTCTAAATTTTTGCTGTGGATGNTGATTTNTTGTCTTCACAACAAGTGTCTCTCCTTCCCACCATCCTATAGAATCTCCTAACCAAGGTCTCATCTCATTTGGATTATGTTCGGAATTTAGTCTCACAATTCTCGCATCATGATTCATTTCAACCATAATCATTACATATCCNGGAGACTGAACTATTTGATAATGATTATTNTAGAGAACATTCAACATCGGNGGACCTCCACTTGANCCAAANCCTACTATGCATCTCTCTCCGAGACTNCTCTCTTCTGGGTGGTCAGCACGGGTNAACATTCTNTAAATGGATGGCCCTTCNATNGCCCATCTAGTNAGNCTTCTTGGAAGTTTTCCATTTTCAGGATAANTNATAATTGAACTTCTATANTTACCATTCAAGCGAATGAAATCATTTCCAGGATCCATCCAAGCAACGTTATACCCTCCTACATCACCTCCTGATTCGGGCGTTTCTCCCTGACCGTATGGATTATCTAGACTTTCAGTCATTTCCTCACTTGCTTTTTTTGCGTATTCAGCAGCCTCATCAGTTATCTCTAAAGTTTTAAAATGATCAGGTCTTTCTAGGGTTGTTAAACTTGCATTGGTCCAAACTCCTTGGAGGTCAGGATCTCCAAACCAAGTCTTTTTAACGTTATATTCATCTGAAAAAACTGTCGTAGCGGTAATAAAAGTAATAAAAATTAAAATTCTATTTTGCACGCCATTCCCCATAAATTAATTCTTCAACAAATTCTACACATTTAAATTGTTGAAGCTGAGCATCATCTCCCACCTTCTTATATAAATTCATCTTAATCTTCCATGGTCGAGTAAAAATCTCTTCGTCCTCAATAAGAGCTTCATAGTCCATCACATGATCATTTAGCAGAGTATACCTCTCTGTGACTTTGAGGTTCTCAGTATGATAGTTACCAGATCTGTCTAGCCATGTTTGGTTATTAAATCCCTTTGCCTCAATAACAAAAGTGTTTCCCTCCCAATAACCCCAAGACTGTCCCATCCATGAATCTACAGGCGGTTCTCCAGGATAATCTAGATAAATATTCCTTGTAGCACCTGCATATTCATATGCAAAAAAAACTGCTTCTTCACTGTGGAAAATTTGAAAGGCATATGGCATGTAAGTTGCTCTTGGAACTCCTGGCAAATAACACTTGATCTCTGGATCCCTATTTAGCCAATCCTCCCTATTCTGATTACGTTTTTTTAGCGCATTTTTTTTATAAGGAATTGTATCTCCCACAACGACGCTCAACCCTGCCGGGACTGAGCCGACTGACCCTAAAGCTAGAATGTCTGGATGAGGTAGAGGCACAACTGGACCTTCAACAAGCTGCATAGCAGCCGAAGCAGAGTGAGCTTCAAGATTGAAGTTAGCCCTATTCATAACCTGCCAAACACCATTTANATNTGGTTTGCCATTTGGTCCNATCGGAATTTCATCAGCNAGAATTATGGACTGAAATAAAAAATAAGTTCCAACCAATGATGTAAAAGTTTTAAGAAAAGAATTCCTCATTTCAAATAAAATAACTATAAGGTTATCACCAGCTACCGATGTTCTCCATAGAAATCCAAGGCTCTGCAGGTTCTAATGCTTCTCCTTTCTGCAGCAACTCAACAGAAATGTTGTCAGGAGATTTAACAAAAGCCATTCGACCGTCCCTAGGTGGGCGATTGATAACAACGCCATNAGATTGGAGTTTTTCACAAGTTAAGTAAATATCATCTACTTCGTAAGCCAGGTGACCAAAATTTCTAGAGCCCTCTCCCAATTTGTCGCCGTCCCAATTGTGCGTTAATTCAATTTGAGAATCTTCATTTCCATCTGCAGCAAGAAAGATCAGACTAAATCTGCCTTCTTCAACATCTATGCGTCTAACTTCTTTCAAGCCTAGAGCATTTACAAAAAAATCTAATGACTTTTTAACATCATTTATCCTTAACATTGTATGAAGATATTTCATATTTATAATTTAGATTAAAATGTTTTGATCATAGAATAATCACTTACTATTATTCAGTAAAGAGGTGAATTGGGTCAGAATCTCTTTTAATGAGAATGGGGAAAAATATATAAAAGTATTGAGGAATGAAGATATGAGTAAAGATCTAGATATTGTTGTTTTTGGTGCAAGTGGCTATACAGGTAAGTTGGTTGTTGAATATTTGAAAAATGAATATGGTGAAAATGGAAGTTTAAAATGGGCTATTGCAGGCAGAGATGAAACTAAACTAACTGCTGTTAAAGAGGAGTTCAGTTTAGGGAATGATCTTGAAACAGTTATCGTTGAGAGTGATGACCTAGACTCACTAGACTTAATGACAAATGCAACAAAATGCGTTCTGACCACCGTAGGTCCATATCAACTCTATGGATCTAAACTAGTNGAATCATGTGCTAGAAACGGTACCGATTACGTAGATCTAACNGGCGAACCGGGTTGGATGTATGAAATGATTAGCGCTCACTCTAAAGAAGCCAAAGAATCAGGTTCAAGGATAGTTTTCTCATGTGGATTTGANAGCATACCNTTTGATTTAGGGGTTTATTTTCTTCAGAAAAATATGCAAAAAAAGTACGGGAAAACTTCAAATAAAATAAGAGGTAGGGTAAAAGCTATGAATGGAGAATTTTCNGGGGGAACTATTGCCTCTTTGGGAGCTACCATGGCTTCCTTAAAGGCCAAGCCCGATCTTATTAAGGTATTGGCTAATCCCTTTTCTTTAACGGAGGGTTTTCAAGGTCCTAATCAACCGGATGATTCTAAACCAATCTTTGATGAAGAACTTGGAATGTGGGTAGCACCTTTTGTGATGGCGCCAATCAATACAAAAAATATCCACCGTTCAAATGCACTTCTAGGACACTTATATGGTGAAGACTTTTGTTATGACGAAATGATGATCACAGGAGCGGGCAAAGAGGGTGAAGAAATAGCAAAAGCAATGGTATCTGCAAATCCCATGGGAGGTGAAAATGCTCCAAAACCAGGAGAGGGTCCATCGAAAGAATCTCGCGAACAAGGCAACTATGATGTGTTATTCATAGCAGAGAGTGAAAATGAAAGTTTAACAGCAAGAGTTACCGGTGATATGGATCCGGGATATGGTTCTACATCTAAAATGATTGCAGAGAGTGCAATATGTTTAATTGAAGATTGTGACAATCTCTCAGGAGGTATTTACACACCTGCACCAGCTATGGGTGACAAATTAATATCAAGATTAACAAATAAAGCAGGGCTAACCTTCGATATAATATAAATTTAACTTATATGATTTAATAAGTTTAGTATATAATGTACTTATGATTAAGTACGTATATTTACTAATTTTTACAATTTTCACCGCAGTAGCTTCATCTGAAGAGCATGTTGTTAAAATGCTTAATTCTGGCAAAGAAGGCATGATGGTATTTGAACCTGCAGTCCTTTCTATCAAAAAAGGGGATACCGTTAAATTTGTTGCAACTGATGTATCTCACAATTCAGCTTCGATTGAAGGGATGATACCTGAAGGTGCTAAACCTTGGACAGGTGCTCTCAGTCAAGATATCGAAATAACTCTCACTGAAGAAGGTGTCTATGTATACCAATGCACACCCCATAATATGATGGCGATGGTTGGAGTTATTAAGGTTGAAACTGCCTCAAATCTCGACCAGATAAAGAAGAAAGTTGCAAATTACAAAAAAACTTTCTTAATGAATCAAGAAAGATTAGATAACTATCTTTCAGAAATTTAACATANATAGAACTAAAAAAATGAGATTAAAAGTAGTAAAAGAACAAGCTGACCAAGACACTCTGAAAGATTGGAGAGAAGAAGATTACATGAATAAGATGAATTTTAATCCTCTTGTAATGTTCGTGGTTATACCAACTATCGTACAAGCCGGTTGCTTAGTATTCATGGGTGCTGCTATGCTTCTGAATACTGCAATTTTTTCCTAACTAATTCGGTCTATCAAAGATAAANCCCTTATAGTCNTCTGTAACAACCTCTTCCAACATTTCTGCGTACANAGGAACACCTATAAAAGGTAAAAAAGCCTTAGCCTTACTATCTATATTTGAGCCGTTGTACCATGACTTCGTGTCGGTAAATATTGTCATATCAGCTATCTCATTAACTAAAACCATCCATTCGTCTTCGGCAGTTTTAGATGACTCAATGACCTTCTTATCATTTGTTTCCATCCAATCTATACAATCTGTGATCCAATTTACGTGCTGTTCAATGGAGGGCATCATGTTTGATAGAACAGAAGGACTGCCTGGTCCGGTTACAGTAAAGAGATTTGGAAAATTTGCTATACCCAAACCCAAATAAGACTTGGCACCAGTCTCCCATTGATCTTTTAGTTTTGCTCCACCTCTTCCTATTATGTCTATGCTTGTTAAAGCACCTGTCATAGCATCAAACCCGGTAGCTAGAATTAAAGTATCTATCTCATAGGTTTTATCTGCTTCAATAGAGTTTGATGAAATACCATGAATTGGAAATTCTTTGAGATTAATTAGTTGGACATTATCTCTATTAAAAGTCTCGAAATAGCCAGAATCAACACAAAGGCGTTTCCCCCCAATGTGGTAATCGGGAGTTAAAATTCTTGCAGTTTCAGGATCTTTTACAATTTCTCTTATTTTATTTCTTACAAAATTGGCAGCTACCTCATTTGATTTTGCATCAATTGGTATATCTGCATATCCACCAAAAAAACCTAAGCCTGCACTTTCCCAGTTTTCTTCGAGTTGATTGTGAACTACCTCTAATTCTGTTTCTGAGATAAGAGATTCGTCTGAAAGAGCTGCAATTCCAAATCCATTTTGCCAATTTTCTTTCCTAAAATCAGAATATCTAGACTTAACCTCTCTCTCTTTTTCTTTGTCCATTGGACCATTATTAGAAGGAATTGAATAATTTGGAGTTCGTTGAAAAACATAAAGCTGATCAGCTTGTTCAGCAATCAAAGGTATGGATTGTATAGCTGAAGATCCAGTTCCAATTATTGCTACTTTTTTTCCTGAAAAGTTTTGCTCTTCTTGTGGCCAGGTTGATGTTTGTAAGAACTGACCTTCAAATTTTTCTAAACCTTCAAAATCAGGCTTATTTGGAACAGAGAGGCAACCAGTTGCAAAAATTACAAATCTGGATTCATATTCATTCTTTGTCGTTTTTATGGACCATGTTGCTTTCTTCTCATCAAAAATAGCTTTTGTAACTTCNTCTTCAAATTGAATACCATCTCTAAGTTCAAATCTATCTGCGACATGGTTAATGTAATCAAGGATTTCAGGTTGAGCTGAATATTTCTCAGTCCAATTCCATTCTTGCTGAAGTTCATCATCAAATTGATAAGAATATTCTAAAGAAGGAATATCACACCTAGCACCAGGATATCTGTTCCAATGCCAAGTACCACCTATTTGATCAGCCTTCTCGATTATTCTTGCAGATAAGCCCAATCTTCTTAGTTTGAGTAACTGATAGATCCCTGCAAAACCTGCCCCCACTATCACTACATCAAGTTCTGTTTTATTTTCCGACATATATATGATCCCTTTTGAATTTCAAGTATATATAAACTTTAAGTTATTTTTAATATCTTAAAATATAAATTAAAGTTATTGATATTCGGAAAAATCACAAATTACGTTTGGGGATTTTTTCTAAAGAAGCAAATTTCTCAGCCCTCAAAATAATATAGAAAGCCTTGATAGTTTGATCGACTCCTTTTGACCTTGTCTTAGCTTTTTCCATCAATGAAGCATCAATGAAACCTGAATTAATTTCCTCAATAACCTTTCCAATATGGAAACGATTTGCCTTCATAAATAATTAAAAAATATCCTTTTTTTTAAGGTTTTCGATTGTTAATATCTACTTAGATACTGAAAAGTAAACTTTAAGAGCTTGGAGAGCATTATACAATTTAGTTATGAAAAACACCCTACTAGCCCCTGCCCTAGAAACAAATATTGATACCAATTCGGATGAGTTTAATCAGTACAAGAAATCGATGTTGGAAAAACTGGATGGTATAGAAGACCTTCTAGATTATGTCGANCTTGGCGGCGGAATGCATCACCATGAAAGATTAGCNGCAAGAGGNAAAATGTCTGTAAGGGANAGAATTGCTAACTTTTTAGATCCTGATACACCATTCCTTGAAATAAGTTCTTTAGCTGCATATGCCTCAGATTATCCAGTTGGCGGTGGTGCTGTTGCTGGAATAGGCATTGTGGCTGGTACAGAGGTAGTTATTTTTGCAAATGATCCAACAGTTCTAGCGGGTGCAATGCATGCATACTCTGGAAAAAAATGGACACGGGCTATGGAAATCTCAAGGGTAAATAAAATTCCTTATGTTCAGTTTGTTGAATCAGCTGGAGGAGATTTAAGGATGGGTGGAGGAAAAGGCAAAGGAAGTTCTAGAGGAACAATTCTTGGAGCAGGTCATTTTGCCGAATCTGGAAGAACTTTTTATGATGTTACGGAATTATCTAAATTAAGAATTCCTACCATTTCTATAGTCTTTGGCTCCTCCACTGCTGGAGGTGCTTATCAACCTGGAATGTCTGATTACAATATCTTCATTAAGAAACAGTCTAAAGTGTTCTTAGGAGGCCCACCTCTCGTAAAAATGGCAACAGGAGAGGAGTCAGATGATGAGACCTTAGGAGGAGGTCAAATGCATGCCGAAGTTTCAGGACTTGCTGATTACCTTGCGGAAGATGAGATGGATGCTCTTCGCATAGGAAGAGAGGTAGTATCTCATCTAAATTGGAGAAAAGAAGGTAAAGAACCAAAACTTAGACCCGACGAACCCACTCTGGATGTTGAGGATCTTCTGGGACTAGTAGATCCTGATTTGAAACGTCCGTTTGATGTCAGAGAAGTTATTGGTCGTATTGCCGATGGATCAAGATTTGAAGAATTCAAACCCTTGTTTGGACCAACAATTGTATGTGGTTTTGCATCTATCCATGGATATACAGTGGGAATACTTGGAAATAATGGACCAATATTCCCTGATACAGCTTCAAAGGGAGCACATTTCGTTCAACTATGTAACCAAATAGATATACCAATAATATTCCTTCAAAATATTACCGGTTTTGTTGTCGGTAAAGATTATGAAAGAGCCGGTCAAATAAAAAGAGGAGCACAATTTCTTAATTCTGTCTCAAATTCAACTGTTCCACATCTCACAGTTATTTTAGGAGCCAGCTATGGAGCTGGAACATATGCTATGTCGGGTAGAGCATTTGATAATAAATTCACATTCTTATGGCCTACGGCAAAAATAGCTGTAATGGGTCCGCAACAAATTGCTGGAGTTATGTCCATTGTAAGGAGGGCTAGAGCAGCTAGGACAGGTGAAAAATTTGATGAAAAAGAAGATGCAAAAATGGTCGCATTTGCGGAGAAAGCCCAAGAAGAAGGTTCGCTAGCTTTGAGGGCAACAAGTGCAATCAGTGATGATGGGATTATCGATCCAAGAGACACTAGGACAGTATTAGGGATATGTCTTTCATTGGTTAATGGAAGGAATATTGAAGGGACACCTGGATACGGAGTATACAGACTATGACTTTTCATAAATTATTAATCGCAAATAGAGGTGAGATTGCCTGCAGAATAATCAAAACTGCTCATGAAATGGGTATTTCTTGTGTTGCTGTGTATACAGAGGCAGATGCGAATTCTCCTTTTGTAAGGATGGCAGATCAAGCAGTTAGACTTTCCGATTCTTATCTCAATGGTAAGGAAATTATCGATGCTGCTATCAAGACGGGCGCTGAAGCGATTCATCCCGGATATGGTTTTTTATCGGAGAATGCAAAGTTCTGCAGAGATGTAACAAAGGCTAATCTCATTTGGATAGGTCCGAGCTCAAAAGTAATTACATCCATGGGCGATAAATTGAAAGCTAAAGACATTGCAGAGAAGGCCGGAGTGCCAACCCTACCAATGACTACAGATCCAAAACGAGCCAATTCAATAGGCTACCCAATACTTATCAAGGCTGCAGCTGGTGGAGGTGGAAAAGGCATGCGAATTGTTGAAGATAAGAAAGATCTAAAAGAGGCTATTGCTGGAGCTCAGAGAGAAGCCAAAACAGGTTTTGGTGATGACAGAGTTTTCATTGAAAGATACGTTCCAGTTTCTAGACACATAGAGATTCAAATTCTGGGGGATACGTATGGAAATATTGTTCATTTAGGAGANAGAGAATGTTCGATTCAAAGAAGGCATCAAAAAATAATNGAAGAGTCACCTTCCCCTAGAGTCGATGATGAAATGAGAAAAGCTATGGGTGAAGCAGCTATAAAACTTGCCAAAAAATTAAAATATGAATCAGCTGGAACNGTTGAATTTTTAGTTGATGATAAAACTGGGGAATTTTGGTTCTTAGAAGTAAATACGAGACTACAGGTAGAACATCCTGTTACAGAAGAAGTCACTGGAAAAGATTTAGTCTATGAGCAATTAAGAATAGCTAGAAGCGAAGAACTTGGTTACTCTCAAGAGGATATTACGTGGTCAGGTTCGTCAATTGAAGCAAGGTTGTACGCTGAAGATCCATCGAATGATTTTTTACCTGCTACAGGAACTTTGATNGCTTACCAAGCTGATNAAAATATTGATGCAAGATGGGATACTGGAATAGAGGAAGGGTCCGTAGTTGGAACTGATTTTGATCCTATGTTGGCAAAAGTTATATCCAAAGGGAAAACAAGAACTGATGCAGCAAACAAACTTGCTTTAGCATTGGAGAATTTACATATAGGAGGAGTGACAACTAACAGAGACTTCTTAGTTGCATCATTGAGAACAAAACATTTCCTAGCTGGAAAAACCACTTCCGATTTCATTGAAAAGGCAAAACCTGAGAGAGCGGTAAAACTCGAAGGAGATATATTGGAGAACGCTAGCTGTGCTGCTGCTCTTTGGATGCAAGGTAAAAATAGAAGTGAGGCTAAAGTTTTACAAGGAATGCCTTCAGGATGGAGAAATTCTAGATTGCCAAAACAAAAGTTGAGTCTCAANTANTTAGAAAAGGAGATTGAAGTGAGCTATAAATCAAACAGAGATGGCTCATTTCACATAAATGAAAATACATCAGCAAGGATCTTTGATTGGTCTTCTAAAGGTATTGATATAGAAGTGAATGGCTCTAGATTTTACTCAAAAGTAACTCAAGATGATGATCAATTAGTAGTTCATGGTCCATGGGGGGATGCTCTGTTCAAATTACTCCCAAGATTCATTTTGCCAGGTTTGGAACAACAAGCTGGAGGCTTGGTTGCTCCAATGCCTGGAAAAGTCATTGATTTGAAAGTTAAAGTTGGATCTAAAGTAAAAAAAGGAGATACCTTGGTGATATTGGAAGCTATGAAAATGGAGCATCAGGTCAAGGCTTCTGATGATGGAAAAGTGACGAAGGTTTTAGTTAAGAAAGATGACCAGCTTGAAAATGGAGCTGTGTTAATGGTCATTGANAAATAATGAATACTTCTAAAGATAAAATAATTATAGGAAATTGCAGTGGGTTTTATGGTGATAGACTTTCTGCGGCTAAAGATATGGTTGATGGAGGTCCAATTGATGTCCTAACCGGAGACTATTTAGCTGAACTCACCATGACTATNNTNTACAACCAACGNATGNANNGAGGTGANGACCANGGNTATGTNGGNACNTTTCTTAAACAATTNAGAGATGTNGCNNAGNCTTGCCANGAGAAAAATATCAANATNGTNACNAANGCNGGNGGNCTNAANCCATCTTCCATGGCNAAACAAATNGAAGANATAACANNAGAACTNAATNTAAATCTAAAAGTNGCNTATATNGATGGTGACGATCTCATCCCTAGATTTGAGGAGCTTAAAGCTGCAAATGAACCCCTAAATAATATTGAAAAAGGTATATCACTTCATGATTATGAAAAGAAACCTCTCACTGCAAATGCTTATTTTGGTGCATGGGGAATTAAAGAGGCTCTAGATGCGGGAGCAGATGTTGTAGTTTGTCCACGTGTGACTGATGCAGCGGTGGTAATAGGACCAGCTGCCTGGAAATACAATTGGTCTAGAGATAATTATGATGCATTAGCTGGTGCCCTTGCTGCTGGACATATTATTGAATGTGGTGCGCAAGCAACTGGAGGAAATTATTCTTTTTTTCAAGAGGTGCCCTCCTTCTTTAATATTGGATATCCTATCGCTGAAATTTATGAAGATGGAAGTTTCACGATTACAAAACATCCTGATACAGGTGGATTAGTATCTATTGGAACAGTAACCGCTCAGTTACTATACGAAATTGGTTCGCCAGCTTATATAAATCCTGACGTAATAGGTCACTTTGATACACTCAAGATGAAACAAGAAGCTGAAGATCGAGTTTTTGTAAGTGGTTGTCGTGGCTCTAGTGCACCCAAAACTCACAAAGTTTGCGTAAATCTTGCAGGTGGTTTTAGAAATGGAACAGAAATACTTCTGACTGGTATAGATATTGAGGAAAAGGCTAAGCTAGTTACCGATCTCATTTTTGAAAATGTCGGGGGCAAAGAACAATTTGATCATGTGGATGTTCAACTAATCCGAACTGATCATCAAAATCCTAATTCTAATGAGGAAGCACAAGCATCTCTTAGGATTTCAGTAATGTCTCAAAATCCTGACCTAGTTGGGCGACTGTTTAGCGCAAAAATAGTTGAACTTGGCTTAGCAAGCATACCTGGCTATACAGGCAGATCTGGCATCCCATCAGGACCTTATATTCAGTACTGGCCTGCACTTATTGATAGTAAATTTATAAAAGAAAAAGTACATATAGACGGAAAAACTATAGAGATTGAACCAACAAGTCAGATGGATTTTGAGGAAATATATTATCAAAAAGAGCAGTATCAAAATGTTTTACCAAATTTTGAAAAGACCTCCAAAATAAAATTTGGACAATTATACGGTACCCGTTCAGGTGATAAAGGTGGCTGTGCTAATCTGGGTGTCTGGGCCAAGAATGAAGATACCTATGCCTATCTTTATGACTTCCTTACAGTGGATAAACTTAAGGAGCTTTTGCCTGACCTTAAAGAATTCAAAATAGATAGGTATGAACTTCCTAATATCCTTTCATTGAATTTTTATGTTCATGATATTCTTCAAGATGGTGTTTCTTCCTCCACTAGATTGGATGGTCAAGCAAAATCCTTGGGAGAATATCTTAGAGCTAAAGATATTGAAGCGCCTGATTTCTTAATTAACTAATTATGACTATGAATGAAAATTTATCCCTTGAAGGTCTTACTTTTCAAGCAACAAAAATAGATATAAATAATAATGTTTTAACTATTACACTCAATAGACCAGAAAAAAAGAATGCTTTAAACAATGTTATGTCAAACGAAATTTGCTACGCACTCAGTTATGCAAAGCAAGAGAGGGATATTAGAGTTGTTGTTATAGCTGCTGAAGGAGATGTGTTTTGTGCAGGGGCTGACTTGAGAAGAGAAAAAGCTGAATCGAACGTACCAAAACTTGAGGGTTCTGATGATATAAGCTTACTGATTAGACATTTATATAAACCTGTAATTTGTAAAATCCAAGGTTCGGTNCATGCAGGTGCACTTTTGATGGTCACAAACTGCACTCATGCAATAGCTGTAAATGAAGCNAGTTTTTCTGCTCCTGAAATACTTAGAGGTGTATGGCCNCACATGGTAATGGCTGGATTGTTCAGGGTTATGCCCAAAAGAGCTGGATTAGATTTCTGTATGAGAGGCCAAGCAATAGATGCAAGAAAAGCNGAAGAATGGGGATTNATCAATGAATCGGTACCTAAAGATGAGCTTGATGATAGAGTNAATAANCTNGCATCAGACNTNGCAAGTCTTGCTCCAGGAACNATGCAATTTGGNTTAGAGGCTTATGTAAAACAAGATGGAATGGATTTTGATGATGCANTACCCTATCTNGCAAAAAAAAGTGCAGAAACATTTGCAGGGCCTGATGCNCAAGAGGGTATATCTGCATTTCTTGAAAAAAGAAANCCTAATTGGGACTAGTTTNTGCTTGCNAGATAAATAGCTAAAAGAACAATTANGCCTCCAATNATTTGTGTTGGGGTAAACATCTCTCCTAGTAGAAGCCAGCCATAGAGAGCAGCAGCTACTGGTTGCATCAAAAGAACTAATGATGATAGGTGGGCAGAAACCTTTGAAATACCTTTNGTGATGAGGCCTTGCGCTATTGTTTGCGAAAATAATGCATAAANAAGAAGAAGGATAAATTCATCATAACTTATTGACAAAGTACCAGCTTCGATAAAACTTAATGGTAATAAACAGAGGCTAGTAACAAGAGTCACATAATATAGGGTCTTTGCTGGTTTAATAACATTAGTCAGGTCCTTGATCGATAAAATATATCCTGCATAGAATACTGCTGCAATTAGTGCAAGTGAGTCACCAAAAAATGCTCTCTCATCACCGGGCTGAACCACCAAAAAAATTCCNAGCATTGCTAAGCNTAAGATTGCAATNAACGAAATATTTATTNTGTAACTCAAGAATACNAATCCAAAAACTANNACAAAGACTGGAGCTGTATTNACCATNAGTGTAGAACTCGCCAATGAGGTNAAAGATAGAGACCAGTTCCAAATAGACATATCCAAAGCAAAACATATTCCTCCTAGAAAAATAAAAAAGAAATATCTCTTATCTAAAGTTAAATCGCTTGGTTCTAATCTCTCTTCATACTTCATCCAGATATACAAAAAAGGTAATGCAAGTAAAGCTCTATAGAAAGCTATGAGAGATGGAGAACTGTCACTAATTTTTACAAATATACCCGAGCCTCCTAACATGAAAGCACCTACAAGNAGTAGAAGAATTCCTTTAACCTGTTCTTTTTTTATTTCTTCAGCGTTCAAAATCTTAAGTTATACTTTTAGCATATGAATCAANCAACTTCTAACAATCAAGAAATTATTTCGGTATCAGAAGTTAATAGCCTGGCTAAGGGGATTTTAGAAAGAGATTTATCAAATATTTGGATTCAAGGAGAAATTTCAAGCTTTACTGCCCATAGCTCCGGTCACTGGTACTTTACCATAAAAGATAAAAACTCCTCTNTAAGTTGTGTGATGTTCAAATTTGAAAATCAAAATATTTTATTTGAACCAAAAGTAGGAGATGAACTCATTCTTAATGGCAATGTAGGTATCTATGCTCCAACAGGNAAATANCAATTTAATGTCAAACATATAGAGGTTTTCGGTGAAGGAGCTCTGTTAAAAGCATACGAAGAGCTCAAGAAAAAACTCGAGCGTGAAGGTCTTTTTGAGGCTTCTAACAAGAAAGATTTTCCTACAATNCCGAAATCTATTGCTGTTATNACTTCAGAAACAGGAGCTGTTTTAAGAGACATCGTAACTGTCTTGAGAAGAAGATCTCCAACTTTGGTAGTCACCTTAATAGAGTCTCAAGTTCAAGGTAGAGATGCAGATAAATTCATAGTTCAGGCAATCAAAACTGCTAACAAGAGAAAAGATTTTGATTTGATTATTTTAGCAAGAGGCGGTGGTTCAATTGAAGATTTGTGGTGTTTTAATATGGAGTCAGTAGCAAGGGAAATCTTTAAATCTAGGCTTCCTATTGTCAGCGCGATTGGTCATGAGACAGATTTTACAATTAGTGATTTTGTTGCTGATTTAAGAGCCCCTACGCCGTCAGCTGCAGCAGAACTAATTAGTGAAAACCACTTTAATCTTCCTGACTCTTTAGAAAGAATAACAAATGAGATAATCAAAATAATATCGAATAAAATCAATTATATAGGCGATAATGTAAAAAATTTATTAAAACTAATCAGACATCCAGGTGATAAGCTAAGGGAAACTACTCAGCAAATTGATAATTATGAGATGAGAATTAAAAATTCGCTGATGAATCTAATTCTGAAAAAAAGCAAAGATCTAGAGCAAGAGATATCCATCTTAAAATCCTCCTCTCCTCAAATTAAGATACAAGCTAGTAATAATAAGTTAGAAATTATTTCGTCAGCTCTAAGAAATGGAATTAAAGCTAATCTTGAAAAAAAGAAAAAAAGATTTTCTTTAGAGCTAAGCACACTTCAGGCGGTAAGCCCTCTTTCTGTTTTGGCAAGAGGATATTCTATTATTTCAGATGAAGAAGGTCGGATTGTGAGATCTTCAAAAAATTTAACTTTAAACCAAAAGATTAAAGCAAGATTCGGAGAGGGTCAAATAATAGCCAAAGTCACAGAGTATGTTGAAGATAAATAGCTTTGTATTCTTTCTCTCTTTGATCATAATATCTTGTAGCAGTCTACCTCTATCTCAGAAAAATTTATCTTGTTCA
>PAOE01000021.1 GCA_002707915.1 Gammaproteobacteria bacterium | reverse complement strand
TCAGAATATTAATCACCTTTATCTCTCTTTGGGATATCCGCTTTATTTCCATAATGTGATGGGTTTTATGANCAAAGTTTTGAAAGAGGATTTATTTCTTGTCGACTTTACTTATCAACTTGAAATAGCNAAGAAAGCTAAAGAGGCTGGAGCTCAAGGAATTTCTCTTATTTCAGCTGTTGGATCAAATTCTCATTCTAGAAACCATTACCTCAAAACTAAAGGAATGCTTGAATCTGAAATAATGGAACTAGATTTTGAAAGTATAAATATTTATCAACCCGGTCACCTAAGAGGAAATAAGAGCAGGCCAGACATACTTTTTGCAGATGCAATATCAATTTTTGTTGATCCCTTCATGTTCGGTAGTTTAAGCAAGTTTAGAAGTATTTCCGCTAAAAAGCTTGCGGAGGTGGTTGCATCAAACTCACTAAATCAAAAAAAAGGGATAAATTATTATACCTATAGTGATTTTATTTGATCTCAATGCAAAGATTCAAAACAATATATTTTATTTACAATGCTGATGGCGGTCTTCTGAATGAAGTTAAATATTGGGTGAATAAGAACATTTTTAAAAGGCCCACAGCATGTGAACTCTGTGGTATTTCACATGGAAAAATATTTGTGAAATCAGAATGGTTAAAATTCATAAATGATCTTCAAAGGGAATACAAAGTAGAAGTGTTACATAGAAATGAAATTCCTAGAAAAATTGAAGAAAAAAGATTCAGCTTTCCATGCGTCGTAGGTGAAACTGAGGATGATCTAATAGAGTTAATAAGCAGTATTTCATTCAAAACTTTTCAGAAGAACGAAGGCATTCAGGAGTTAAGTGAAAAGTTAAGTATGAAAATGTAAGTTTAGTAAAAAAGTAGTTGTAGAATATTTTCCTCAATATCCAATTTAAACCTAAACTAAAAGAATGGATCCATTATCTCAAGGAACAGTTGGTGCAGCTTTTGCACAATCCGCTGCCAATAAAAATAATATTTTTAAGATAGGCATAATTGGCTTTATTGCAGGATTAGCTCCAGATTTAGATGTTCTTATACAATCATCCAATGATCCTATTTTGTCTCTTGAGTATCACAGACAGTTTTCGCATTCATTATTTTTCATTCCAATAGGATCACTTATAGTTGCCCTGTTGATCTTTCCTTGGGTCAAGAAAGCAATGAGTTTTAAGTTAGTTTATCTCGTTAGTTTTTTGGGCTACGCTACTCATGGGCTGTTAGATGCATGTACTTCATACGGCACTCTTCTTTTATGGCCATTCTCTTACGAGCGTATTACTTGGAATAATATCTCCATAGTTGATCCTATATTTACCATCCCTACCTTGATTTTCGTCATTTGTGCTCTCATGACAAAAAGAAAGAAATTCAGTTTCTTTGCAATAGGATGGATACTTTTTTATCTTATATTCGGTCTCGTGCAGTATGAAAGAACCTTGTCAGCAGCTAAAGATTTAGCTTCATCAAGGGGTCACTCTGCAGAACGGCTAACACTCAAACCATCATTTGGAAATCTCATTTTATGGAAATCTATTTACAAGCATGAAGAAAATTTCTATGTTGATGCTATAAGAACAGTTCAATCATCTCATTGGTGTTCGGGTGAAAGCACAAGAGCATTTAGCTATAAGCAACATTTACCAAAACTTAATAGGGATAGCCAACAAGCAAAAGACATTGAAAGATTTCGATGGTTTTCGCAAGATTATTTAGGCTATCAAAAAGAAAAAAAACTTGTTACCGACATTCGCTATTCTATGCTTCCTAATCAGATTGAAGCTATGTGGGGATTGGTTATTGATGAAACTCTTGATTTTGAGAAACATGCTTCATGGTGGACCGGAAGAAGCTTAGAACCAAGTGAGTTAGACCTTTTCTTAGAAATGTTAATTGGGAAGGGGTGTAGTGATAATGATAAAAAAATATAAAGTGCTATTTTATGGGAGGCAAGAAAATGATTGAAGATTATGCGGAAAGACATTATCCATTCGAAGGCTGCTTCAATTTCAGAGATATTGGGGGATATAAGAATAAAGAAGGTCGAAGAGTTAAAAAAGGACTCTATTTTCGAACAGGCAGGCAAGATCGAATGACTCAAAAGGATTTGATTCAATTAAAGGATTTAAAAATCAAAACTCAAATTGACCTGCGAAAATCAGAAGAAATATTAGATCAAGGAAAAGGTCCATTGGAATCAATGGGTGCTAATTATGTAAATATACCTATTATCCCCGAAGGTGGATCGGAAAGATTGAGCAAACTAGTTGGTGATACTGGCATTTCTGGAAAAAGATATTTAGGTTATTTGGAATTTGGACCTCAGTCTTGGCTTGAGATTTTCGATATATTATCTAAACCAAACAATTTGCCAGTGGTTCTACACTGCACTGCCGGAAAAGATAGAACAGGTGTATCAACGGCGTTTTTATTATCTATATTGAACGTAAGTCGCGATCTAATAGAAGAAGACTANAAGTTGACNAATTTGGATACTCAAAGACAGGCTGATTTCATTGAAAATACTGTCGGCTTACCAGAAGGCTTTAGTAGGGATGACATGATAATGGCTGCGGGTGTTCCAGAGGATGCAATGAAGGTTTTTTTAGATGGAGTAGAATCAAGATGGGGCAGTGTTCTGGGATACCTTGAAGAAATTGGAATAACTAAAGATCAAATGGANGCCATTAGGATTAATTTTCTTGAGTAANATTTTAATGATAGTAATCTTTGTTTCATATGATTTTGAAATGTACAAAAAAATTTGAGAAGTGAATGAAAAAAATACATCAATTGATTCTATTGTTTGCTTGTTTAGTTTCTCACAATTTTGTTTATGCAAATTCTTTAGGAAATTTAGCGCAGTATCCTCCAAGTAAATTAGACTTGACAGTAATCACGTCGGAGGAAGGCTATCCAGTCCTTCAACCTATGGAAATTAACCTATTTAGCGGTAAATATTACCGATTAGGTATAAATTGTCCTGATGTTAAAGATGATTTAACAGGTTGGCGAATAGAAATGTCGGATCTCTTGCGTAATTCACACCTTAGGTTGGTNACTGTAGGAGATATAGAGATTCACCTACAAGGGTTAAGTTTTAATGCCATCGAGTGCGATGAAATAGGATCAGCCCATGTAAGCTTTGTTCCAATAAAACCAGGAGCATTTGANCTTTATGTGGGTAATGTTCCAAGTGCTGTAGGCAGGCCTATTGGTGAATCGGGAGTTCAAGCAAAAGGTAAGTTTGTAATTGGCAAAGTAATTGTCAATTAGAACTTTTTNAATAATAAGTAATTAAGTAGAAATTTTAAGGAGAAAAAATGAAATATATTCAAATTTTACTAATGACATTTTTTGTTAATTTTACCCCAGCCGAATCTAGTAAATTAGATCCCATAATTTTTATGCTGGATCTATCAGTNGTTAATTCAAACACAGAAGAAGCTAAGAAATTTACATATGAGATAACAAAAAAGGTTCTTGCAAATGAGCCTGATACTGTCATTTATCAGTATTTTTTTGGTCCTGATGACAAAGTATTTCTTTATGAAGTTTATAAAACAAATGCTGCGGCAATAAAGCACGTTGAAGATTTTAGAGGAAGTGATTGGGAAACAAGGTTTGGTGGATTATTTGCCATAGAAAATTTTGCGGTTTTAGGAAACTCCTCTCAAAAACTAAAAGAGTCTCTTGAAGGTTATACAACAGATTTCAGAACACTCGAAGGCGGGTTCCATAAACCGGCTGAAAAACTAGCAAATGAAATACTTAGTCTTTGAAGAGACATTGATTTGATCATAATAAATTGATTGAGAAGGTCATTTAATTTATTGTTTTCTAGGCAAAGGAGAGATTATGACTGGTATAACTTCACATCAGAAAAACCTTGGAGAGAATTCCTTGGCAGTAAGAAATAAATTAATTGAAAGAACTGCGAATTCAGAAAAGATAGCAACAAAAGGCCAAGCTGTGTTGGCGCAAGAAATAGTTCAGACAGTAGATCTGCCACATCAGATATATATTGACTCTGCTGAGGGGCCATATTTAACTGATTTAGATGGTAATCAGTATATTGATCTCACAGGAGGATTTGGTCCGAATGTTTTAGGGAACAAACCTGAAGCAGTTGAAACGGCTCTTTCTGCACAAATTAAAAAAGGTTGGCATTATGGAATACCCAGTGATGGACAGGCTCATCTTGCTCAACTCATAAAAGATTCTTCTCCCTCTGTCGATGAAGTCATGTTTTGTAATTCAGGCAGTGAAGCAACTATGTTTGCTTTTAGGGCTGCGAGGGCAGTTACTGGAAAAAGAGTTATTGCTCTTTTCGATGGTTCGTATCATGGTATTCATGACTATGCCTTAATTCGTGCAGACTCAGGGAGTGATCGTTCAACACCATCAAGTATTCCTTTAGGTGCAGGTATACCGGATGAAGTATCTAAAGATCTGATGCTCATGCTTCCTTACAGAGATGAGAATGCTTTCGAAATTATTCGACAATACAAAAATGATCTAGCAATGGTTGTTATAGAGCCCGTGCAGAGTTCTAATCCGCGTCTAGATAATAAGGAATTTCTTAATGGTCTCAGAGAGGTGTGCTCTGAATGTGACGTTCTCTTGATGTTTGATGAGGTTATAACTGGTTTTAGAATTGAATATGGTGGATGCCAAGAATATTACAGCATTAAGCCAGATGTAATCACATACGGAAAAGCTGTGGGGGGAGGTATGCCAATAGGAGTTGTGGCAGGTTCAAAGAAAGTCATGAATAGTTTTTCGGGAGCAGAAAATACACCTGCAATTTTTGCGGGTGGAACATTTAATGGCAATCCTTTGACTATGGCTGGAGGTATCGGAGCATTAGAGTATCTAAGGGATAATAAAGAAAAAATTTATCCCTATTTGCACAAACAAGGTGACCGGCTTGCCAAAGAAATAAATGAATTTTGTTCGATGAATAATATTCCTGCAAAATTGATGAATGCAGGATCTATGATGCACCTTATTTTTGGAGGTGAGGTTGTTGAATCATCCCGCGATATAGATCGTAGTTACTACAAGCTGGAAAAGGAGTTTTATCTTCATCTGCTTGGTCATAATGTAATTGTTCCAGGGATTCATCTTGCCTTCATATCTTATGCTCATACTCCAGAAGTNATAGATGATGTCATAACAGCATTTAAAAATACTTTTGAAGACTTAAGAAACGATGGTTATCTTTAGACCACATGAAAAATAATTTCCACGTTTCTTGAAATTTAAATGAAAAGAATATGAATAATAAGAATACAAAAGCCAATCCTGAATTCATAACCTTAGAGTCTGCTGCCGCAATGAAAACTGGGACAAGGATCACCTTTGTTCCAGGGGTACAAGCTATGTATGCAGAGGCATTAAAAAATATCTGCTACGTAAAGAAAATTAAAGTTATAAGAGTTCTGCATCCTCTGATGGGCACTGACAAGGAAACAGGTGAGGATAGACAAAAGAGGCTTTACGAACTTACAAGCCAAACAAGTTTACCAACAATGTTACACGATGAACAAAGACCTAGAAATGTTTGGATAGAGCAACTTTTTTTGGCTGAGGAAATAGGTGATCCAGATAGCCCTTGCTTAATACCTGAAGATCTTGAACTTAGATCAGAAATGTTTGGACTTTGTGCAATTATATTGGCNGAGGATNGATTGGTATGGAANATGAGAATACTCTCTGATAANCCNTTGGCGAGAAAATATGGTTATAGTGAAGATTCAAGTTCGAAGGCTCCAGAAAAAATAGCACAAGCCATCAACTTAATCGATAAGCAATTACTTGGACAAGCCGATAAGGGATCTCCCTATCTAATTGGAGATGGCATCACTGCTTTGGACATTTACTGGGCAACCATGAGTATGGCCATATCTCCAGTAAGTTTAAACATAATGCCTGCTACTCAACAAAATCAGGGAATGTTAAAAATGTTTGAGATGGTTTCAACTTTACCTCAAATTGAAAGTAATGTTTCTGACAGAATTAAAGAACACCAAAACTTTATACTTACAGAGTATTGTGAAACTCCAGCTGTTTTGGGTGGAGATCCGTTATAAATATAAGTACTATCTTTTTAGGGTCTTAATTATCTCATCAACCTTTTCTTCAAATTCATGGCCAGATAAAGATTCTTTCACACAATCTTCAATATGTGTTTTCAGAATTTTTCCCTCAACACTTGTCAAAGAATTTTTTGCTGCCTTAAGTTGATTAAGAATATCAATACAGTATTCTCCATTATCAATCATTCGTTCTATTCCACGAATTTGACCTTCAATTCTTCGGATGCTCGATATCTGATCTTTGTGACAAGGATTTTTCATAATTATAAAAATGTAGGAACTACATATGTAAATAAAGTTGCAAAGATAAAAATTAAAGTTGAAAAATAATAAAGTACCCTTGAGCGTCTTCTAGTTTTTAAACATTCTCTTCCAAGATCTGGATCTGCAGGACAGGGCATATGATAGGTTTTGTAGTTAGCATAGCCTGCTGCAATGATCATTATGAAAGCAAAGATGGTAATGGAGGTCTTGTATTGAGATAAAACGATTAAAAATGGAAAACTGGTAATTAGTGAAGCAAATGTAGCTCCAGCTCCCAAAGCGATAAACATTGCAGGAAGAGCACAGCAAATTAGTGTTGAAGAAGATGCAAATAACGATAAAAAATTTACTGATTTATCTTCCATCAATTGATATTTATAACTTTAAGTCCAGTAGCATTTTGACCATTTGACAGAATTTTCTGTTCTATCTCTGAGTACTCAATCGATTTATCATTTGAGTAAGCTATCAAAACCTTTCCCTTATTAAGATCAACGTCTATTTTTTTCACTGCTTTATCTTTTTCGAAGGTTTTCTCTATACCTTGAGCACAAAAGTCACAGACCATCCCAATCACACTGACTACAGCTATTTGGCAATTCTCTAGATTTGTTAGAAATTTTTTATATCTTTCAGGATCAACATCTAAGGTTGTGCCATCAATAAGGGCACCATGAACATGACCTTTGTGACTATGATCCATCTTAGTTTCCTCTTCTGTAAAAGAAGAGTATGAGAATATTATTAAAAAAATGATGATTAAAAATTTATCCATTTTTTTTCTACAACCTATACATTATATGAGAGTCCCACTCAGTCTCATCATTGTAACCAAACTCAATTAAAAAATTACCCTTAAAAAATTTCAATACTGGAAAAGTTGACCAATTCTCTGACAAACTATTCTTCTTAGATTTCACCATAATCCAAGTATGAAAATCACCATATTCTCCTAAATAAGGAGCAAGTCCAAACTGTATAAATTTATCCTCATAGTCAATTGAGTCATGGCTAATCTTCTTGTACCCAAATCCAATAAACCATCTCCTTGTTTCCCAATCTCCGTGAATCCCATAAAAATTATTGTTAAAGCCTTTAGAATTTAATCCAGACTGAAAATACAAATTCCTTTGAGAATAACTAGTGTTCTTCCTGTCTATCAGATAAGTGAACCTCAAGTATGAATAATCAGTATTAAAATAATCATCCTTTACGGCTTCTAAACCTAATGAATATTTATACGTTGGTGAATAATGGTAGTAAACAGTATCCCGCATGTTGTCGGAATTACTCATTATTGTTGAGCCACCTGAATAAGAGATAGGTCTTGCCTCTATGATCCCACAGAGAAACGCTAAGAGGATAAGCGTATTTTTAATACCCATGGGGGGTATATTAAACTAGATTTTGATTACTCCCTAGATAAAGAGTAATCTATTGCCAACTGGAGTTAATATGTCAGAAATCCTTCTTTATGAAAAAATTGATGCTGTAGCTGTATTAACAATCAATGATGCTCCCTACAATCGAATGTCTCTCGATTTTATGGATAATCTTGAAAAGGTTGTAGATGAACTTTCAAGTGATTCATCTATCAGATCAGTGGTTTTAACCGCTTCTGGTTTGGATAATTTTTCTGTTGGAATGAATTTAAAACAATTGCCAGAGGGAATTGAGAGAAAGGGAAGTAGGGAAGCTCTTTTTGACCAAAGATTATCCGTCATTGAAAAAATTGAAAATATGAACAAACCCTGGGTAGCAACTTTATTTGGATACTGTCTTGGGGGAGGCTTAGAAATACCTTTGGGTTGTCATTTTAGGCTGGCTTCCTCCGAGGGTGCTCAAATAGGATTACCTGAGCTTGATCTTGGCGCCGTGCCAGCTTGGGGAGGAAGTGCAAGGCTAGCTAAATGTGTTGGAGAACATCATGCAATGGATATGATCCTGCGCTCAAAGAAGATTTCTGGGAAGACTGCTCTTGAAATAGGGTTAGTGCATGAGGTTTGGCCTTTAAACGAGCTTAAAGAAGCTGCACTTAGATTGGCAAATGAACTAGCTGCTCAACCTGCTCATGCAGTTGCAAGTATGATGAGAGTTCTTGTCAATAGCTCTGAGCGATCATTGAAAGACTTAATTGGAGAAGAACGTAAGGCAGTCAAGGATAATAGCGGAACGAAAGATTCGCTCGAAGGTATGAATGCATTTTTGGAAAAAAGAAAACCTATTTTTAATCAAGATTAGACTAAATTGTATTGAGTATTTTATTTACATTGAATCTTCCTTCCGGGTTCTTGAGAAAGTTGAGTNTATTTGGCATATCTGTTTTNTTTATATATTTTGGAATAGATCATTTCATTAACCCAGAGTTTTATCTCTCAATCATGCCCCCAATNTTCCCTTTGCATCTGGAAGCAGTATATTTGAGTGGNTTATTTGAAATTCTAGGAGGTGTTGGCGTTTTAATCGCAAGAACCAGAAGCATAGCTGGTTGGGGACTCTTGNCATTGTTAATTGCAGTATACCCAGCAAATATTTATATGGCTCTAACACCTGAAGCATTTCCTGATATTCCTCTGTTTGNGCTTTATTTTAGATTAGCCCTTCAATTTCTATTTTTTTACTGGGCTTATTCCATAACTAGACCTATCTATAATCCTNGANGATANTTTANAGGATGGGTGAAGAGTGATGGATTTTTATTTTTAAAGATTCCTCTGCTTCAATTAAGATGAAAGTAAAAGCAACTTTAGTAATTTCATCGACATCGATAGGTTTGAAAAGAAGTGAACCCATTACTCCGATGAAATCTTTCTCTTGAAGAATATGACACTTCTCCAAATCAATTTTTTCCCAAGGCTTTAGAGCAAAACCCTTNTCTTCATCTATTTGGCCTTTAACAAAGTANGAAAGAGCTTTCTCTTTTGTATTCCTAAATACTACTTCCCTCGTGAAAGTCGGTTTAAAGAGCACTTCAGTTTCATCAAAAGCATAGTGTTGGGAAAGAAAATCTTTTGCACAGTTAACATAATCTCTATCAGATAAAAATTCTTGACCTATTTTAATTACGCCCTCTGTCCAAGAGGCGAGGAAATCCATTATTCTTTTTTCAGTAGAGCTCATATTTAAGTAAATTTAATTTTTTAATTGCCGTTATATGATTTCTGAAAAACTCTTACAAACGTGCTTTGTCTAGGTTATTCTTATTTCAAAGATAATAAACAACTAAATAAAATATCTAAAGGAGTTTTTATGAGTGATTCTTCAGAATATATTCCCCCTAAGGTTTGGAAATGGGATAAAGAGAGTGGNGGTAGATTTGCTAACATCAATAGACCAATAGCTGGCGCAACTCACGAAAAAGACTTACCAGTTGGTAAACATCCACTTCAACTCTATTCCTTAGGCACACCGAATGGAATCAAGGTTACCATTTTACTTGAAGAGCTTTTAGCTCTCGGACATACAGGTGCGGAATATGATGCTTATTTAATAAATATTGGTGAAGGCCAGCAGTTTAGCTCTGGTTTCGTTGAGATTAATCCAAACTCAAAAATACCTGCTCTTTTGGATACCTCGACAGATCCTTCAACTAGAGTCTTTGAATCAGGAGCTATTCTGGTTTATCTTGCTGAGAAGTTTAATGAGTTTCTTCCTTCTGATGCATCAGCAAGAGCTGAATGTATGTCTTGGCTCTTTTGGCAAATGGGAAGCGCACCTTACTTAGGTGGTGGCTTTGGTCATTTTTATGCATATGCTCCAAAGAAGTATGAATATCCAATAAATAGGTATGCTATGGAAGTGAAGCGTCAATTGGATTTGCTTGATAAAAACCTAGGTGAAAGGGAGTACATTTGTGGTAAAGAATACAACATAGCAGATATAGCAATACATTCATGGTACGGAACTTTAGTCTTAAACAATGCGTATAATTCTTCAGAATTTTTGGAGGTTGATTCATATAAGAATGTTGTTAGATGGGCTAAACAGATAACAGAAAGACCAGCTTTTAAGAGAGGGTCTTTAGTCAACAGAAAACCAAATGGTCCAGATGATAATGCAATTCTCGAAAGGCATGACGCAACTGATATAAAAATCTAATTATAGGAAAACAAACTTAGCAACGAACACTAAAGTTAAAAACCAAGCGCCAGAGGAAATGTTGCTAAATTTTCCAATAAAAACTTTTATTGAGACATAAGCTAAAAATCCTAAAGCTATACCATTTGCTATAGAAAAAGTAAGAGGAATCATTACTACCATTACTAATGCCGGTAAAAGTTCAGATTGGTCATCCCAATTCAACTTTTCCATTCCACTTAACATCAATATGGCTACATAAATAAGCGCTCCTGAAGTTGCATACGCTGGTACGGCTGCAGCAAATGGTGATAAGAAAGTAGCTAGAAGAAATAAAATCCCTACTACAACAGCAGTTAAACCGGTCCTGCCACCAGTCTCAATTCCGGCCGAACTTTCAACATAGCTTGTAACAGGGGCACAACCGAAAAAAGATCCAAAGATACTTGAGCTACTGTCTGCTTTGAGTGCTTTGTCCATATTTCTGATGTTTCCTGTCTCGTCTAAAAAGTTAGCCCTTGAAGCAACACCGAATAACGTTCCTGCCGTATCAAATAGATTCACGAAAAGAAAAGAAACGATTACGCTGATCATGGCAATATCAAGTGCACCAAAAATATCTAATTCCANAAATACTGGTGTTACATCCGGAGGTAGAGCGAATATTCCGTCAAACTCAACCAAATTTAGGATAATGCTTAAAAGAGTAACTGTTAGAATTCCAATAATAATAGCCCCAGGAATTTTTCTTATAGAGAGTATTGCTATNAGCAAAAATCCTAAGCCAGCTAACAAGGTACTGNAATTTGNGAAGTCGCCTAAACTCAGAAAGGTTGCTCCGTCAGAAATAATTATTCCTCCATTTTTTAGACCTATAAATCCAATAAAAAGACCAACACCAGCTCCCATTGCTATTCTGAGGTTCAGCGGAATACTATCGAGCATCCATCTACGCAAAGGCGTAATGCTCATTATGAAAAAGAGAACTCCCGCAATGAAAACTGCACCAAGAGCTGTTTCCCAAGCATAGCCCATTTCTCCAACAACAGTGTATGTAAAGAAAGCATTTAATCCCATTCCAGGTGCNAAACCTACGGGCCAATTAGCAAAAAGACCCATAAACAAACAAGCTACTGCTGCAGCNAGACAAGTTCCTACAAAAATAGCTCCATGATCCATTCCTGTTTGCGCCATCATTTGAGGATTAACAAAAATTATATATGCCATGGTGATAAACGTAGTTATTCCAGCNACTATTTCAGTTTGTATNTCTGTATTATGAGNTTTTGTTTTAAANAAGTTATCTAGAAAGGCTTTCATGTTAAATANTTGATCGNATTAACATCTTACTTTAAAGATTTATCAGTATGTTTCTATAAGATTCTCAAAAAAAAGGGGAAATTTAGTAAAAAGAAGTATCAGATAGTACAAAGTGAATCTTTTTTTAATGTTTCTGCCAACGAAGTCTTGCATGAGAAATATTCGACGTTAGAATANTATTTTGGTTGCAAGACAAGGATTTTTAATGAAATTATCAAATTCCAATTTAAGGTCTTTCCTCTCAATCTCTCTTGCGCTCTCAATATTCTCAATCAGTCAAATNACATACTCNAACGAGTTAGTGATCGATGAGGTTATTGTTACTGCAGAGAAAAGAGTTGAAAGTTTACAAGATGTATCTAAAGCTGTTACTGCATTAAGTAGTGATGAGATAGAAAGGAAAAATATTGTTGATTTTGTGGGACTAAGCGCTATTGCGCCTGGTGTTACAGTTGCAAAAAATGAAGGTTACAAGACAATTATTTCTATTAGAGGTGTAGGAGATGAAACTAATCAAAATGCAATTGCTGCTCCTTCGGTAGCTCTGCATATGGATGGTATTTTTATCGCATCGAAGTTCTCTTTAAGAACAGACTTTATAGACTTAGACAGAATAGAAGTGCTTAGAGGTCCGCAAGGAACTTTATTTGGACAAAACTCTACTGGTGGTACNGTTAATGTAGTTAACACTTTACCCTCATTTGATGCTCTCTCGGGNAAGGTTGATCTAACAGTAGGTGATTATGAACTCACAAAAGCTAGGGGNGGAATCAATATTCCTCTTTCAGATAGTGTAGCGACTCGATTCTCGTGGGTAACTACTGACCATGAGGGCTTCTCTGAAAACTTAGTAAATGGTCAAGATCTTGATGACACAAATCATAGTACTATTAGAACCGATTGGTTATTTGATTTGAGTGAATCTTCAACTCTCAGACTTTTTGCACAATACTTTGAAGCAGATAATAACGGTGCAGCAATGAAGGGATTAGATGATCCAACTCCTGATCCAAGACAGCTAAGACAAGATTCTGCATCAATATATGAACTTACTTCCGAGATATTTGCAGGAATACTTGAAACAGATCTTGGTTTTGCCAACTTAAAAATCTTAGCAAGCATGCAAGAGGATGATATATATGTCAGCAGAGATAATGATAGGCATAACTTTGGTGATGTTCATATGGACGGACCTATGAAGGGATTTCCTTATAACAGAGCAGAGTACAGGCCTGAAACATCATTAGTTGAGACAACAACATTTGAAATAAATTTAATTTCCAATGAGCCACTTTTTGGAAATACGGATTGGATTTTAGGTGCATTCTACTTTGATCATGAGATAGAGAATAATATTTATGAGGTAAAGGATGTAAACAACAATAAGCAAGCNGCTTTAATGGATGGACAATTTACTCCTTATGTTCACGCTGCTGAGTGCGCAACTAATCCTTTTGCTGGTATTTGTTTTGCAGCTTATGATGCCGAATTGGGTTTTGTTTCCGAAGCCTATCCTACAAGGGAGTCGCAATCACTTTATGGTCAAGCAACAGTGAACTTAAATGACGAAAATAGACTTGTTGTTGGTTTGAGATATACCGAGGATGAATTCTCGAGTGATGTAACAAACTTCTTTGGATTGCAGAAATATCTCATACAAGATGACCTNGATGAAACTACTGGAAGAGTTGCGTATGAATTAGATGTTAATGATGACACTATGATTTATGTGTCTTATACGAANGGGTTTAANCCAGGGGGAAGTAATCTTACTTTTGGTTATCCAATGGATAACGAAGGTTTTGGAGCAGCTCCAGCGCCTCAACTAATTTTCCCTTTCTTTGAGAGTGAGATGATTGATGCTTATGAACTTGGTTTAAAGACTGATTTCATGGAAGGTAGAATGAGAGCTAATGTATCTGCTTTCACCTATGATTATGAAAACCTTCAATTTCAATCAACTGATCCAGATATCTACAGAGGTGGTGTGGCTAATATCCCGGAGTCCGAGATGAAAGGTATAGAGTTAGAGCTCATAGGTCTTGTCTCTGAGTCGCTTTCCTTTGATTTACGTGTTGCATATTTAGATACGGAAATTACATCTTCTTATGAAGCTTTAGATAACTTAAATGCGGAACTATACTTCTTTGGAGAAGAGCCCATTCGTTATTCACTAAGAGAAGATTTGAGAGGTAATAAACTTGCCAAAAGTCCTGAGCTCACTGCAAATTTAGGAGTCGAGTATATAACTGAAACAGCATATGGCTTACTTACCTCAACAGCAGAATGGATTTATAGAGGNGATTTTCAACAAAGAGTTTTCAATAATCCATTTGTTGATCAGGTAGATTCTTACTCTATCTTAAACCTAACTGCTAGCTTAGACCTTCCCGGAGACCAATGGGGCATAGACTTACTATTGCTTAATGTTGGGGATAAAGATGGTATGAACTCTAGCATGACTGATGTTTTTGGAGTTGCAGGAACNGGTATTGAATACATTCCGCCCAGACAGATAATGGGCAGACTAAGCTATACTTTTTGATCATAATTAAACCTTCCTCATTCCAAAAAGTTTGAGGAAGGTTTTTTAGTTCTTAGACTTAACTCAATTACTTAATGTATCATCCATCGGTAACTCATTATGGAAAAACATTACATAAGGGCTGATGAGCTTTTAGAAGATTCTTTCAAGTTAGCTTGGAATGTTTTCGAGAGTGGTTATAGACCAAATTACATAGTGGGAGTCTGGCGCGGCGGTGCGCCTATAGGCATTGCAGTTCAGGAATTATTGAAGGTCTTGGGGGTAAACTCGGATCACATAGCAATAAGGACTTCTTACTATACAGGTATAGGTGAGAGGAAAGAAAAAGTTCAGGTTTACGGATTGAGCTATATTATAAAAAAGCTGGAATCTGATGACTCATTGCTTATCGTGGACGATGTATTCGATACCGGTAAATCAATAGATCAAATCATTATTGACCTCGAAACTGCTTGTAAAAAAAATACTCCTGAAATAAAAGTGGCTACTACCTTCTTCAAGCCTAGTCAGAATAAAACGGATAGAAAACCAGATTATTTCTTACATGAAACAGATAAATGGCTTGTATTCCCTCATGAATTAGAAGGTTTGTCATCTGATGAAATTATTAAAAATAAACCTGAACTCAAAGATTTAATAGATAAAGTTAAACCAAGACTCTAGTTTCTCTTTTTCAGTGATAATATAACTGTCAAGGAGAGGGTTACATGCCGAATAATTTTTATTTCAGTTGCAGGGAAATTGTTAAACAACCCTTNAATTTACATTTNAATAAATTTTTTNCCTTCTTACTTCTCTTCANTCTCATTAATACCTCTCATCTACTGAAGGGACAGAATGATACTGAAGCGCTGGCAAAATTAATTGATGGAAGCGGCATTTATAGCAGACAAATTTCTACTAGTAATCCTGAGTCACAAAAATTCTTTGATCAAGGTTTAAGATTTGCTTGGGGCTTTTATTTTCCGGAATCTATTGCTTCTTATCAAGAAGCATCACGTTTAGATCCCAACCATCCTATGCCTTTTTGGGGAATGGCACATGCAATGGGCCCAAATCCAAATTCGCGTTATGCCAGAATGCCAGATGATCCTTTAGGTGAAGGGTTTAAAGCAATAAAACAAGCCCTAGCTAGAATAGAAAGAGCTTCTTCTTTAGAGAAAAGACTAATCGAGGCTCTGTATATTTTTTATGATAAAGAATCTATTCCTGATGCAAGCTTGAGAGACATAGCTTACTTAAATGAAATGAGGCAACTCAACAAAGATTATCCATATGATCCTGATATAGCAGCATTATATGCAGGCAGTTATATGTCTATAAGGAGATGGGATTATTGGGATAAGAATGGTAATCCCAAAAGCGAAACGTTAGATGTTGCTGAAGCACTTGAACGTGTTATTAGTTCAGGACAATCTCATCCGGGCGTTTTTCATCTTCATATTCATTTAATTGAAGCTTCTCTTGAACCTGAAAGAGCTNTGATATCTGCGAATTCTTTAGAGGAGACCGTTCCAATTGTCGGGCATATTGTGCATATGCCTGCACATATATATGTGCGAGTAGGNGAGTATGATAAAGCTATTCAGAACAATATAAGGTCACAGCAAGTTGATTTAGAGCTTGCAAAATTATGGGGAAATATGCCCCTACCAAATTTGGGCACATATCCACTTTCTCACAAGTTACATGCGGGTCATGCACTTGATTTCGTAAGGTATGCAGCAACGGTTCAAGGTAATTTTAAGCTTGCTAATGATGCAGCTTGGAGCATGGCCAATAGGATAAAAGGTGATGCAGTGATGGTTATGGGGGGTCAAAAAAGAGTTTCAGCGCCTTGGCTAGTGCTTAAAATTTTTGGCAAGTGGGATGAGATTATAAAACTTGAACCAGAGCATCAAGGCACTCCTTATTTGGATGGCATATGGTCATATGTTCTAGGTAGTGCTTATTTAGCAAAGGGTAATAAGGATAAAGCATTGATCGAACTAAAAAATCTTCAAGATATAGCTTTTTCGCCAGATGCTGATAAGTATAGAGTTGGAGCAACACCTGCCTCATCAGTTCTTAAAGTTGCTTCTCATGGACTCGAGGGTGAAGTTCATATGGCTAGTGGAGAATATTCACGCGCTGTAAGGTCCTTTAAANAAGGTGTCGAAATAGAAGATTTAAATAATTACACTGAACCACCGGATTGGGCTCAGCCTATGCGTCATTATCTTGGTGCTGCATTGCTAAAGGCCGGAAAGCCTAGTGAAGCTGAGGATGTTTACAGAAGAGATTTACAATGGAATCAGAATAATGGTTGGTCCCTATATGGGTTATATCAATCACTAGAAATGCAAGGAAAGGAAAAGGAATCAAAGGATATTTTTGATAAGTGGACTGATGCATGGAAAAGTGCTGACGTAAACATCCAAGCTTCGCATTTATAATTTGTATCAAGGATAAAGTTTAATGGAAAGAAAAATTGTATACGGCGTGCCATTCTCTCAACCTGTAAGGTCTGTCTTATGGCTTTTGTTAATAAAGAAAGTNCCTTTTGAGCTCAAATTAATTAATCCTGGTTCTNCCTCGGAAGGTGGAAGCAGGCATCCTGATTACTTAGACAAATTTCCCACTGGAACTATTCCAAGTTATGAAGAGCCTGAATCTAAATTTTTCCTTTCTGAATCACATGCAATAATGTCTTACTTATGTGATAAGTATAAATGGCATGATCTTTACCCAGAGTCTTTACAAGAAAGAGCAAGAATTGATTCGTATTTGCATTTGCATCATCGTAATGTAAGAGAGGCTTCTGTAGGCTTAGTTGCACCTAAAGTCAGAAAAGACCTTAATTTTCCAGAAGATTTTATAAACACTTCTAAAGCAACAATTGAAAAAGCATTCCAAGCAATAGAAAGTGGTTGGCTCGCAAATTCTAAGTTTCTTGTAGGAGATAATATGACCATAGCCGACTTGTCAGCTTATGTAGAAATTGGTCAACTGCAAAGACAGTTTACAAATATTTATGACTTTACAAATATGCCTAATATTCAGAGATGGCTTAAATTGATGCAGGCAGTAGATTTTCATGATGAAATCCATACTGCATTGACTGAGTTGGGAGATATTAGTAACGAAGCACCCACCATGGAGGTTATTAAAGATGCTAATAAAAAAGCTTACAAAGTTCTTCAAGAATGNTTATCAAAAATAATTACCTAAAGGTTAAATGAAAGAATTTGAAGGTAAGACTGCTGTCATAACGGGAGCTGCAAGTGGTATCGGGAAGGCTTTGGCGAAAAGGTTCGCTCAAGAAAATATGCAGGTTGTACTAGCAGATATTGAAGAAGATGTTTTAGAGAAAACTGTAGAGGAATTAAGGCAATATCAACACAGAGTTATTGGTATTAAAACCGATGTTTTGATNGAAGAATCAGTGCAAGAGCTTTTCATAAAAGCAAAAGAAGAATATGGGAATATCCATATTCTATGTAATAACGCTGGTATAGGAGCTAACTCGGGGACTAAGCCTATTTGGGAAATTGGTAAAAAGGATTGGGATTGGGTGATGGGCGTAAACTATCAAGGAGTTCTCTATGGAATACAATCATTCCTGCCTCATATGACATCGCATGGTGAAGAGGGGCATGTAATAACCACGGTTTCTATGGCTGGNCTGTTACCTGGNGCTGGTACATATGGAGTAAGTAAGCATGCAGTAATGGCTTTAACTGAAGCTCTGAGCAGAGATTTAATCACAAGAAATTCAAAAATTAATGCATCTGTACTATGCCCNGGCTTTGTAGATACCAATATTGATAAATCTGAAAGAAATAGACCGAGCTATTTGGAGGAAAACAATAATCTAACTGGAACAGAGATGGGAATGGAAATAATGTCAACAATGCTAAGACAAGGCAAGCAACCAAGTGAGATAGCAGAAATTGTTTTCAAGGCAATTCAATCAAATATCTTTTATATTTTATCTCACCCGGCTTGGGACGAAACTTTGAGGTCACATTATGAAAACATCCTCTCTAGGAAAGAGATAAGCAGAACCTTTGAAGAAGATGTGATGAAATTTTTTAAACCTCGAAATGATGGTGAAAAATATTAATAAATGATTACTATTCAAAATGACTTAGAACTCCCATGTGGAGCCTTAATAAAAAATAGGCTNTGTAAAGGTGCTATGACAGAAGGTTTGGCTGATGAAAAAAACAGAGCTACTTCTAATCATGTNAATTTATATAGTAAGTGGGCTTCTGGTGGTGCGGGTATTCTTTTGACTGGAAATGTACAGGTTGATCACAGATATTTAGAGAGACCAGGAAATGTTGTTATAGAGGGACAACAGACAAATGAACAACTTGCTAGACTAAGTAAGTATGCTGAAGCTGGAACAAAGAATGACACTCATTTATGGATGCAAATATCACATGCAGGCAGGCAGACTCCTTCAGCTGTTGCAGAAGTACCAGTCGCACCATCTGAAGTTCAGTTAAAAATGGCAGGAGCGAAATTTGGTAAACCCAGAGCTTTAGATAATGATGAAATTTTAGACATAATCAAGAGATTTGGTCATTGTGCTGCCGTCGCAAAAGACACAGGCTTTACTGGTGTACAGATTCATGGNGCACATGGATACTTAATTTCCGAATTTTTATCACCGGATATCAACCTTCGNAAAGATCACTGGGGTGGTTCTTTAGAAAATCGAGCTAGATTCTTGATTGAAATAATAAGATCAGTAAGACAAGCAGTAGGAGAAAATTTTCCTGTTTCTTTGAAGTTAAATTCGGCTGACTTTCAAAAGGGTGGATTCTCTCATGAAGAATCTATAAAAGTTGCAGGCTGGTTGAATGAAGAAGGGATAGATTTATTAGAAATTTCAGGTGGAACTTATGAGCAACCCCATCTACTCGGTCTTGATGGCATGAGCATGAATCCAGAAAAAGCAGAGAAAAGAACTGAAAGCACTATAGCTCGTGAAGCTTACTTTTTAGATTATGCTAAAGATATAAGGTTGGCTTTTAAAGGACCTCTTATGGTTACCGGAGGCTTTAGAACTTCTAAAGGAATGAATGACGCTTTGTATGCTAATGCTTGTGACGTCATTGGCATAGCTAGACCTTTTTGTATAGATCCTGATATAGCTAACAAACTGCTTAATCTAGATATATCAGAGACACCTACATTGGAGCGATCTATGCAGATTGGACCTGGATGGTTTGGTATAAACTCTCCNTTCATGATGATGAAAGGATTAAATGGATGGGGACAACAAGCTTTTTGGTGCCTAAATATTATTCGTATGGGCAATAACTTAGATCCAGATTTATCGATGGGAGTTTTTCAATCATTTCTTAAATATCAAAAAAATGAAAAAAATGCTGCCTTGTTATATAAAAAATACAGAGAGAGTATTTAGTGAAATCAAGAATACTGTTTGCTATATTGTAAAAAAAAATTAATAAAATTATGAANGTTGAAGCTGATTTTAATTATAGAAAACCTCTAAAAGAAAATGAACCCAAGCCGGCTTATGGGCTTGACGATGAAACCGAAGACAGAAATAAATTACCTGAATATTTATATTCATTTAAAAAGACTGTTCATAACGCAAGAAAATTGGACCTTGATATTGACCAGGGTGGCTTTGAACTGATAGAGCACAAAAGCAAAGTTGAGGACTTCTATAACGATAAGGACGTAGTTGAAATTTACTATCAAGAAATGTCCGATTACGTTAAAAATAAAGTTGGAGCTGATACTGTGCAAATTTTTTCTCACATAACTCGTAATGAAGCACAAGCTGAGTCAGGAGAGAGAAAAGGTGGTCATAGGTTAGTTCATAATGATTTCACAACAAGTTTTGGTAAAACTTTAGATCCTTTCTTGCAGGAAACTGGTATAAATCCAAAAAGGATTGTTGTTTTTAACCTATGGAGAAGATTTGATAAGGATGGTATTGATACTCCATTTGCAGTTTGTGACAAGAGAACTGTCTCGGAGAAAGAGTTAATTCCAACTGATTTATATAATTACCTTCCTGATCAACCTCAAGCNTTAACTGTTGAAATCTGTCAGTCNGCTCATAGTGAAGAACATAAGTGGTATTTTTTCCCTAANATGAATAGAGATGAAGTCCTTATGTTTAAGACCTATGATTCTGATGAGTCTCCATTTATTCCTACTTTGCATAGTGCCTTTGATTATCCGAATACGCCTCAAGGCACATCCCCGCGAGAGAGTATAGAAGTCAGAGCTGTATGTTTCTTCGATTAATCTTGAATGAAGAATACTACCTACGAAGTTCCAAAATCTGACGAATATCTCAATAAAGCCAAAAAAGTAATTCCTGGAGGCATTTTTGGACATTACAAATATGCACTGAGAGAATCAGGGCCTAAATTTTTTTTAAGATCTGAAGGAGCTTATTTTTGGGACGTAGACGAAAACCGTTATATTGATCTGATGTGTGGCTATGGACCCTCCATACTCGGATATAACCACCCTGAAGTTGAAGAAGCCTATAACTCCTCTGCTGAAAAAGGTAATACGGTTAGTTTAGCTTCACCTGTAATGGTTGATTTAGCCACAAAGCTCGTAGATATGGTGGATGCAGCTGATTGGGCTTTATTTGGTAAAAACGGAGGAGATGCCACAAGTTTAGCTGTCATGATAGCTAGAGAATATACCGGGAAGAGAAAGATCATTAAAATTGATGATGGCTACCATGGTGTTGCACCTTGGATGCAAGATAAGGAGAGACCAGGAATACTTTCCTCTGATAATGACCATGTTTTGAAGGTTAAATGGAATGATTTATCCTCGGTGGAAGAACTTCTTTTTAATCAGGGAGATGATATTGCTTGCTTTATCTCTTCTCCTTATGATCATCCTGTTTCTAGGGATAATTCTTTGCCTGAAGATGGTTATTGGCAGAAGTTAACTGATTTATGCAGGAAGCATAATGTAATAACAATAGTTGATGACGTACGAGCAGGTTTTAGAATTGATCTAAAAGGGTCAAATGTTCATTTTGGTTTCGATCCCGATATGATTTGCTTCGGTAAAGCTATAGCTAATGGACATCCTTTAGCAGCATTAGTTGGAAAGGATGACTTAAAAAAGGCAGCTGAAAAAGTTTATTTCACAGGTACTCAATTCTTTAGTGCTCCTCCAATGGCAGCAGCTATTGCAACTTTAGATGAATTGAAAAAGTTTGATGCGCCAAAGAAATTAATTAAATATGGTGAAAAGCTAAATAAAAGATTAGTGCTTGTTGCTAAACAAAAAGGTTTTAATTTAATTGCTTCAGGCATGCCTTCGATGCCGTACTATCGTTTAGATGGAGTAAGTTTTGAAACCCACATAAAGTGGATTGATGAGTGTGTTAAAAGAGGGGTTTATATGCTCTCTTATCATAATCATTTTATTTCTCTAGCACATAGTGAAAAGGATATAGACTTCATAGAAGGTGCCACGAAGCAAGCTTTTGAAGCTCTTTAAGCAGGTGTACACAAGAAGAACTTTTCTTAAGTTATCAGCTATTTTTGGCATTCTCATAGCAGGGAACTTCTTTTATAAGGGAAGTGGTTCCAAAATTGTAAGACATATACTTCCATCCGTTAGTCATAATAAAATCGCAATCTCTGTGTCTTTATTTGATAAAGCTGAGAATTTAGAAGTAAAGTTAGACAACCAAAGAATCATAAAAGGAAATCGTATTGATAGAGATGGTACTCATTGGCAATTTATCATAGATAATTTACAAGCCAATAGATCATACCAGCTTGAACTTTTCACAAAGCAGCAATCTATATTCGAAGCATGGAATTTAAATACTTTTCCAGATTCTGAAGCGGAAATAGAAAATGTTTCTTTCATGGCATTTACTTGCTCAGGAGGTGGTGACGGCTTCAAGTCTTCAGGTAGAGAATTTTTTAAACCCTTCTCATTCAGACAAAAACTTTTTAAAGAAGGGCTGAGCAAACAGCCTGATTTTGCAATTGCAATAGGCGACCATGTTTATTGGGATTTAAGAGGAGAAGACTCACCTCCTGTGGGAAGAAATAGTAAATTAATAAAATTTTTTCTGGGGGGTTATTTAAAATTAAGATACGGAGTTTTTGATAGAACCGTTACTGCGGATAGCAAAAATAATGAAGAAATCATAAAGAAGATTGGCAACGAACAAATAGCTGATCTATATGGTACGATTTTTAAAAGTACGCCTATATTTTTCATTCCTGATGATCATGACTACTTTGAAAATGATGATGCAGAAGAGGATATTGTCACATTCCCAGCAGATGAATTCAGTAAGAGTGCCTTCAAAAAAATGGCTGACTTATTCTATCCTCCTTTGTTGGACACCCCCAATGGAGTCCCTGATAGAAGAATAGGGAGAGTAAGGTATGGCAGAGCTTTCGAAGGATTGATGGCGGATTGTGCTGGTAATATGACATTAGGTAATCAAAATGCAGTCTTAATATCAAATGATGATGAGAAATGGATTAGACGAAGAATAAAAACATCAAATGCAGAGCATTTAGCTTTTATTCCATCACATCCTTTAGGTTATACAGCCGGCAAGTGGAGAGAATGGTATCCAGATATAGTCGCTGAAGAGGGAGCAAGTGGAACTGTTGTCAATGAATTGCTGTCAGGTTTAAAGGGCATCCTAACAACAGAGGTAGATAAATTTCTTTGGCAAAAGGGATGGTTCATGCAGCATCAAAGACTCTTGAAAGAACTTTCTGATCGTTCAGGAAATAGATTTATTTTCTCAGGAGATATTCATGCAATTGGAGCTTCCACAATTTTGGAATCAAAGGACCTAGTTTTAAATAAAGAAATTAAAACTTTTTTAGTAGGACCTGTTAGCAGTTCTACTGGAACATGGCCATCATTTGCAAGAGGTATAAGTGCTGAAAGTCCAGAATATATTAAGTCTAGAGACATTTTCTCAGTACTTGAAAACAATGGATTTACTATTTTTCATATAGAGGGAGAGAAAGCAGTAGCAGAAATTATTTCTTGTGGAGGGCATAATCCGGAGCTAGGAGAAACTGGAAAAATTGTTTCTGAGACGTTGATAAGTATATGAAATTGCTTAATTCAGATATAAAAACAAAAGAGGTTCTTAATTGGGAGGGAGTGCATTTAATTAATTATCAGTTTTCAGCATGTTCGATGAAGTCCAGGATATATCTCAATGTTAAAGGAATTGCCTATACTTCTCATTGGATAAATTTATCAACAGGTGAAAACTTTTCTGACTGGTTTCAAGGCATCAGTCCAAGGTCTTTAGTTCCTGTTCTAGTCCATGATGGAGAAGTGCATATAGAAAGTAATGATATCCTTCAGCACTTAGAAAGAAGTTTTAACGAAAACCCTTTAATTCCAATAGGATATGATGATACTGTAACCGAGCTTCTGCAGTTTGAAGATGATCTCCATATAGACATAAGAAATATAACATTCAAATTTCTTGTGCCCGGGTTTTTAACTAAAGTAAAATCAATTAAATCAAAATCCAATAGTAAAGCTACCTTGCATGGCAAATCTGATCTTGTAGATGATCAAAATAGGAGTTTTTGGAAAAATTTTTATGAAAAAGGCATTCTTAATTCTGCAGCAAAATCATCGCTAATAAGAATGAAAGCCGCTTTAGACGAAATCAATACTAATTTACAAAATAGTGAGTTTATTTTAGGTACAAAACTTTCATTAATTGATATTGCTTGGTTTATTTATGCAACAAGATTGCAAAATGCTGGTTATCCTTTAAAAAAACTTCATCCTAATGTTCATATTTGGTATGAAAATCTTTTTCAAGATGAAAGATTTAGCAAAGAAGTAAAGATTCCTCTGCTGATGAAATTAATAACAAAACTAAACCTATTAATTCTTAAGTTNAAAAAAAGAGATATAGAGACCTTTCTCAACGATTAAACAACAATGGAAGTTGATTTAATCTTTCTGATCATCATTATTGCAACTTTTGCTACCGCTTTTTTATCATCCATTTTTGGTATGCTCGGAGGTTTGATACTTATGGGTATTCTTGTAAGTATTCTTTCTGTAGGACCTGCAATGGTTCTGCATGGTTTAATACAAACAACTTCAAATGGATACAGAGCTTGGTTAAATCGAAAAGATATAAAATGGAAAGTTATTTTGATGATTCTAACTGGAAGTCTAATCTCTCTAATATTTCTTNCTTTCATTGCCTTTCAGCCCAGTGAAATATTGATTATTTTTGCCTTAGGGATTCTGCCCTACTTAGCTTTGTGTGTTCCTAAAGAATTCTCATTAAATATTGCTAAACCTGCCATTGGAGTAGTTGCGGGTGGTGTAGTTGTTTTTACAAACTTAATAGCTGGAGTTGGCGGACCACTGCTTGATGTTTTTTTTCAGAAGGTTGATATGACTAGACATGAAGTAGTCGCAACAAAAGCCGTAGCACAAACTATAGGACATATCGCAAAAGTATTTTTCTTTGGAGGTCTATTAATTTCTTTTTCTCTTGAAAACTGGCCAAGTTCTTGTCTTATTTTTGGAGCAGTTATTGTCTCTGTCATTGGCACTACTATGGGCAAACGAGTTTTAGATATAATAGATGATGATTTATTCTTCAGATGGACTCAAATAATAGTTCTATCAGTTGGAGCTATTTTTATAATCAGAGGTATTTTCTTACTCACCCAATAAGAAAAGCACTCTAAGCATAATATCTATGAAAAGATTGGAAGACAAAGTTGTAATTGTTACTGGAGCTACTGGCGGCATAGGGGAAGCTACAGTAAAGCTCTTTATTGAAGAGGGTGCAAATGTCCTTATGGTTGATCTCAAGGAGGAAGACTTGATTTCCTTTTCTGACAAAATTGATTCTAATAAACTAAGTTATTTTGAGGGTGATGTTTCATGCCTATCTGATAATCAAAAGGCTGTAGATCTTGCCGTTGAGAGATATGGTGGACTAGATATATTCATTGCCAATGCAGGAATTAGTGGAGATGTTAAACCCATTACAGACTATGATGAAAACATTTTCGATCAAGTTATGTCTGTAAATGCAAAAGGGCCTTTCCTAGGACTGCAGGCTGCGATCCCTTCGATGCATCAAAGAGGCGGTGGAAGCTTCATAGCCATTTCAAGTGTTGCTGGAGTCATGGGAGCCTCATTACTAGCTCCATATGTCATGAGTAAACATGCTGTAGTAGGTCTAATAAAATCGGCTGCTAAAGAGTGTGCNGAAATGAACATAAGAGTCAATTCTGTCAATCCAAGTCCAGTGGAAACCAAGATGATGAGAGTATTAGAGGATGGAGTATCAATGATAAATGATGAGGAAAATCCAAGAGGNNTATTTGAAGAAAGTATACCGTTGGGCAGATATGCGGAACCGNAAGAAGTAGCAAAATTATTGTTATTTTTATCTGGAGATGACAGTCAATTCATTACTGGCTCAGTGCATATGATAGATGGAGGTACCACTGCGTAATATGAAAACCGGAGTTGCAATTCATTGGTTTAGGCAAGATTTGAGATTAAATGATAATCCTTCATTGGAGTCTGCCAGTCAGTACGAAAACATTATTCCAATTTATATCCTTGATGATATCAATCCAGGTNAATTCGAGATGGGATCGGCTAGCAAATGGTGGTTACATAATTCTTTAAATAAATTAAATGAGAGCTTAAATGGAAAGTTATTAGTTTTCAGAGGAGACCCTTGCGAAATACTGAATAGCCTTGTTCAAGAACACAAGATTACTTATATATCTTGGAATAGATGCTACGAACCTTGGAGAATCGCTAGAGATAAGAAGATAAAAAGTACATTTGAAACTAAAGATATAAAAATTGAAAGTTTTAGTGGGTCTTTGTTATGGGAGCCTTGGTCTATTTCTAAAGATGATGGNACTCCTTACCGAGTNTTTACGCCTTTTTATAAAAANGGATGCCTGAATGCTGAAGAACCGAGACTACCTTCTGGAAGGGTTAATTTGACAAATTTATACGACAAAATTNAATCTTCTTTTTCAATTGATGGGCTAGGCTTATTACCAGAAATAAATTGGTATGAAAGTTTTGAGAAAGAATGGAATCCTGGAGAAGTAGGAGCTGATGATAGTTTAAATAACTTCATTGATTCAGGTTTATTTAACTATAAAGAGGGCAGGAACTTCCCTTCTCAAAAGTTTGTATCTAGATTATCGCCTCACCTTCATTTTGGAGAAATTTCTCCAAATGAGGTTTGGTATAGAGCAAAGACAAGAGAGAGTGTTCCGGGAATAGAAAAAAGTTTAGCTCATTTTCATAGCGAATTAGGTTGGAGAGAGTTTTCTTACTATCTTCTGTATCATTTTCCTGATTTGCCTAACAAAAACTTCCAAGAAAAGTTTGATATCTTTCCATGGAAAGAAAATAAAGAATTTTTAAGTTTATGGCAAAAGGGCAAGACTGGTTTTCCTATCGTNGATGCAGGAATGAGAGAGCTATGGCAAACAGGTTATATGCACAATAGATTACGAATGATTGTTGGTTCATTTTTAGTTAAGAATCTTCTCATNGATTGGCGCTTTGGTGAGAGATGGTTTTGGGACTGCNTAGTTGATGCTGATTTAGCTAGCAATAGCGCAAGTTGGCAATGGGTAGCAGGATCAGGAGCAGATGCAGCTCCTTATTTCAGAATATTTAANCCGATAACACAAGGNCTTAAATTTGACCCNGATGGTGAATATACAAAAAAATATGTTCCTGAACTTGAAAATTTACCCAATAAATATCTTTTTAGTCCTTGGGAAGCGCCAAAAGAAGTTTTAATGGAAGCTGGGATTGAGCTTGGTTCAAATTATCCTAATCCGATTGTTGATTTGAAATTATCAAGAGAGATAGCTCTTGAGGCATTTGCCACTACAAAAAAAGAAAAAAATGAATGAAATAGAGTTGCAAAATATAGACGAGCATAAAATTTCTTGGACCTGTAAGCATACTTGGAAAAGGTCTTCCATAAACACCCTATGGTGCCTATTAGGCTGTTCCATTGGTGATTTTGGGACTATTCTTTTTTTTCAAATAAATGAAATTCCTTTTCCGATGCTGGGTATTATGGTTTTAGCAATTATTAATGGTTTGATTACTTCTATTGCCTTAGAAACTATTATTCTTTTGAGACAAATGAACTTGAAAGAAGCTTTTAGTACCGCTATAGGTATGTCTCTTATTTCAATGATTGCTATGGAAGTGGCTATGAATACAGTTGATGTAGTTTTTGCTGGGGGTGTCTTAGTATGGTGGATAATTCCATTTATGCTACTTGCAGGATTCTTGACACCCTTACCTTATAACTATTACAGACTCAAAAAGTACAATGAATCTTGTCATTAATGAGTCAGGAAAAGTTCGAACTAAAGGATATTTTAGGAAACTTGAAACCTAGAATTTTAGAAGGTTCTTTCGTCTTCACTACATCAAATGACGAGTTAGTTCACCTGATGAAAACCTTTAAGCCCATCGCAACCTTCAGAGAAGAAGAAGGTATTACTTTAGTAATATCTAAAGATGAAGCGGATAAGTTTAATATAAAGTATGATTCTTTATTCTGCTGCATATCTTTAGGGGTTCACTCAAGTCTAAATAGTTATGGATTGATCTCTTCAATATCAAGCGAACTGACAAAAAAAAAGATCTCCTCAAATGTTTTCTCAGGTTTCTATCATGACCATATTTTTGTACAAGCCGACTTAGCAGATACTGCGCTTCAAGTTATAAATTCTCTTGATCATTCATAACAATGTAGTTATGTATTTTTAAGCATATAATGGTATCAATTTTAGGAGAAAGATATGTTAAAGCTGCATTTTGCACCTAATTCAAGAGCTGGAAGGATTCTTTGGCTTCTTGAAGAATTAGAACTTCCATATGAACTTAATAAAATGGCATTTAGTCCAACCGATCTTAAATCGGATGAACATAGAGCAAGACATCCATTGGGAAGAGTTCCCGTATTAGAGGATGGCGATATCCAAATCTGGGAGTCAGGAGCTATCACGGATTATATTCTTGAAAAGCATAAAAATGGCGGGTTAAAGCCCTCCGTAGATTCAGAACATTTTTCTAAATATCTACAATGGTTCCATTACTGTGAAGGAATGGTTATGCCTCCTATGAACACAATAGTTGTCCATACAGTTTTATTACCCCCAGAAAGACGAGATGAGACAGTATTGGGACAAGCTCAGAGGTTGCTTAATAATGCATTAAAACCAGTTAATGAAAACCTTGAAGGTAAAGATTATCTGATAGGTGATTTTTCTGGTGCCGATATTATGCTCGGCCATTCTTGTTTTATGAGCAATAGACTGGGATGTGTTTCAGACGACATGAGCAATATAAAGGCTTACGTAGAAAGGCTGGAATCAAGACCGGCATTTAAAAAAGCTATAGAAACCCAATAAGCTTTGAGCAATATTAGAATTTTTTCTTATCTTCCAAATCCGAGAGTTTGGAAGTCAATGATAACTGCAAAACTTGGAGGACTTGATTTGGAAGTTGTTGGCGATAAACCTAACAATATGCCCAATTGGCTATGGGACTTTGAAGCACGACCTATATCAGAAGATGACAAAGACAACTTGAAGTCATATGAAAGGATAAGTAAAAGGGGCTTTAAAGGATCTCTCTATAAGACGGATGAATTCATAAATCAGCATCCATTTGGAACTGTTCCTGCGGGTTTTGTAGGGAATGAGCATTTAGGTGTTTTTGAATCCAACAGTATTTTACGTGCAGTAGCTAGGGAGTGTAAGGATAAAACTCTATACGGAGGTGAGGACATAAATCTAAAGTCTAGAATAGATAGTTACTTGGATGCAAATCTTGTCTTTTCCAGAGAATTTCAAGTTTATCTCTTAGAGCTTGAAGATATAACAAAATATACTTACGAGCGAACTAAATCTGCATATCAGTTTTATATGGATGGGCTAGAAAATTCTTTATCAAAAAATAATTTTCTTGCAGGAGACTCACTTAGCATTGCAGATATATCTTTCGTTTGTGAATTTGCGCAATTCCTTAGGGAAGGACATTATCTCAATCAATTGAAAAGTAAAAATTTATCCTTGATAAGCGAAAATTTTCAAACGGATTATCCCTTGACGTTCAAACATTTTAAAAATTTGTGTAATAAGAAAGAATTCTCAGATGTAATGGGAACTTATTTAGATTGGTACAAAATGTAATTTATGGACTACGTTGAAATAGCAGTACCATTTTTTCTATTGGCTCTTCTCTTGGAATTAGCTTATGGAAAATTGATAAATAAAAACACTTATAAATTAAACGACACCATTAGTAGCTTATTTATGGGCTCTTTGCGAGGTACTAGTGGAATACTCAAGATTGGCTTTAGTGGCTATGTCTATTACCAGATTGAAACACACTTTGCACTGTGGAGAATGGATAGTAATTTATGGATTACTTGGATCTTCGCTTTTGTAGCTTATGATTTTTTTTACTATTGGTTTCATAGATTCAGTCATGAGAGACAAATATTTTGGGCATCGCATGTGGCTCACCATCAAAGCGAGGAATATAACCTTTCTACAGCTTTAAGGCAGACTGGAACTGGGTTTTTCATATCCTGGATATTTTATATACCCCTATTTTTAATCGGTGTTCCTTCCTATGTTATGGTTTCTGTCGGCACGCTGAATCTCATCTACCAGTTTTGGGTGCACTCGAGACATATCCCCAAGTTAGGATGGTACGAATTATTTTTTGTAACTCCCTCAAATCATCGAGTTCATCATGCTCAGAATGACTTATATATTGACAAGAATTATGGAGGAGTTTTTATCATTTGGGATAGGTTATTTTCTACTTTTCAGGAAGAACAAGACGATGAAGAATGTGTTTATGGAATTAGAGGAGCGATTAAAACCTTCGATCCCGTTAAAGCAAACATTCATATTTATCAAAAAATCTTTAAAGATTTATCTTACTCAATTTCTGTTAGAAATTTTTATAATGTATTGACTGCAAAAACAGGTTGGTGCCCAGATGGATCATCTGAGGGGTCTTCAGATGAAAGTTTTGATCCAACAACATTTACAAAGCATGATCCTGACATTAAACCTTTTACGAAATTCTATGTTTTTGTGCAATTTTTATGCATGGCATATGCAGCCGTTGTTCTGTTAGCAGATAAAAATTTGGAATACGATCATGGTGTAATTTTAATTGCGCTTGTCATCTTCTCAATGTTTTGTACTTCCCAATGGCTTGATGCTAAAAAGATAATGCATCTGGAGTACTCAAAGCTCGTAGGCATCTTGATAGGCCTTTGCTATCTTTATTTTTTTAGTCCCGAATTTTTTCTGCTCAATATACTTATGATTTATTTCTTTTTAAATATCATATTTCTTCCTTTTTTAAGAAGAACATAATGTCATGGCAGATTTGCATAAGTGGATTAAAAGCTATCCTGATTTTCCATCTAAGGGAATTCTTTTCAGAGATATAAGTCCTTTACTTGCTGAGCCTGAAGCCTTAAAACTTCTTAAAGAAAGTTTTACTAAGGCCATCAAACCGCTTTCTCCTAAATATATTGCAGGAATTGATGCTAGAGGATTTTTATTCTGCACTTTAGTGGCAGAGAGCCTTGGGGTAGGTGCTTTGATGATAAGGAAACCTAATAAACTTCCGGGAGATCTCATCGAAAAAAGTTACGAGCTTGAATATGGCAGTAGTTCATTAAGTATGCAAAAAAATGATTTGAGGGGTAAATCTGTAGTCATCATAGATGACCTGCTCGCAACAGGAGGATCTATGAAATGTGCCAAAGACTTATTGGAATCTCAAGAAGCTAAAGTCATAGGAGGAGCAGTTGTTATTGAGCTTAAGTCGCTGAAAGGATCATCTAAACTAGAAATGCCAATCATCAGCCTTGTAAGTTATGAAGACTGATATAAACAAAGAAAATACTCTTATTATTGTTGCCATGGAGCAAGAATTAAGCCTTAAACAAGCAGAAGGATGGCGAGTTTTATACTCCGGTATAGGCAAAGTCAATGCAATTATCTCTGCAACTAGAGCTTTTAGGGAAGAACTGCCAGAAAATGTTATTAACTTTGGGACTGCTGGCTCATCAAGGGATGATTTATATGGAATTTATGAAGTAACCACTTTCAAGCAAAGAGATATGGACTTAACTGACATAGGTCTTCCACTAGGCATTACTCTAAACGATGAAATAGGTCATATTTCTTTTGATAGACCTGGATTAAGTTGTGGTACAGGAGATAGCTTTGTCACCTCGGCTCAAAAGATCGATACAGATTTATATGATATGGAGGCTTATGCACTTGCTAAACTTTGTTTGATTGAGAATATAAATTATTTTTGTTTCAAATATGTCAGTGATCGAGCAAATGAAAATGCTACTGAAGATTGGAAAAAGAATGTATCAGATGGGGGAGAGGCATTTGGGATTTTGCTTAATAGTTTAAATGGATAATTTAAGAATAGTTCCTTTTCATATTGAATATAAATCCGCATTTGAAAAACTCAATAGAGAATGGATTGAAGAATATTTTGTTATGGAACAAGAGGATCTAAAAACTCTTCAAGACCCAGAGTCATATGTAATTAAGAAAGGAGGAGAGATTTTTTTTGCAATCTTGGAAGAAAATGTGGTGGGCACTGCAGCATTGATTCCAACTGCTGAAAATGTATTTGAATTGGCCAAGATGTCCGTCAGGAAAAATTTGCAAGGAAATGGGATTGGAAAAAAATTGCTGAAGAGATGCATTGAGTTTTCGAAAGAAAGAAAAGTGAGAGAAATATTTTTGATAACCAATGATTCCCTAAAGCCTGCCCTTAACCTCTATCTCTCCAGTGGATTTGTATTGAATGAACTTAACGACGATGAAAGGTATGATAGAGGCAATACTAAAATGAGTTTAATTCTAGGGGAGTAATTAATGATAAATTTAGATTTAAGTGGAAAAAGGGCAGTGATTACGGGAGCTAGTTTAGGTATCGGCGAAGCGACTGTGAAAATGTTAGCCGAACATGGAGCAAATGTTGTCTTTTGTGCTCGAACAGAAGAATCTGTGACAAAGTTAGCATCAACAAAAGTTAAGAATGGGTCAATAAATGGTTTCGTAGCAGATATGGGTAAAAAAGATTCAACTCAAGCATTTATAGATCATGTTTTATCAGAAGGAGGAGTAGATATACTTGTGAATAATGTTGGAGCATCGCCTTCAAGAAACTTTTTATATATGACTGATGAAGATTGGCAGGATTTGCATGAACTTAATCTTCTTTCAGCAGTAAGATGCACCAGGGCCTTCCTTCCATATATGAGACAAAAGAAATGGGGGAGGGTTGTTATGATTTCGAGCTCAGCTGGGAAATATCCCAATGCTGCATTAATTGATTATGGCGCTACCAAGGCTGCAATGATTTCAATTTCGAAATCTTTAGCAAAAAAATATGGGTCGGATGGCATTCTGATTAATTCGGTTCTTCCGGGACTAATTCACACTGCTATGTGGGAAAGAGCCGCAAATGAAATTGCTAATGCAACCGGTGGAAATATGGAGGATGTCATTAAAGCTAATGGATCTTCTGTTCCAGTTGGTCGTTATGGAACGTCTGAGGAAGTGGCAGCATTAGTTACTTTTTTATGCTCGGAAGCGGCCTCTTATATAAGCGGAACCTCTATTGAGGTTGATGGAGGTCAAGCTGGACATATCTGATGAATGAATATTTCGGATCCTGTCATTGTCAGAAAGTAAAATTCAGTTTCTACACTCATGAGATTCTTGAAGATTTGTATAGGTGTAATTGTTCTTTGTGTCTCAAAAAAGGGATTATTATGAAACCTATTAGCAAAGAAGACTTTATACTGCGTGAAGGCAAGGAAAATTTACTTAAGTACCAATGGAATAAAGAGATAGCTCAACACTTTTTTTGCAAAAATTGTGGCATCTATACTCATCACTTAAGAAGAAGAGATCCTTCGCAGATAAGTATTAATATCATGTGTGTTGATGATATATTTATACCATCTGACATAAATATAAAGCTAATAGATGGAGCAAGCCACGATTGAATTATGTTGATTTCTAAAAGGCCAAATTATTTGATATTGAAGGCGTCATTATTACTGACATTAATACTATTTTCCTTTTATTTATTGTTCCAATTGGAATTGATTAATTTAATTGTAGAATCAGATAGAAGTAAGATCTCTATGATAATACTTGCGATTTATGTTCTTGCTACTGTTCATTGGTTTTATGTTGCTCTGAGTTTAGATAGAGAAATTTCCAGCATAATTGAACCCAAAGAAAATACCTTAATAGGTAGATTTCTTTTAAATACAGATAAAAATTTAGAAAAGAATAATCTCTTGTTAATCGAGGATGAACTAAGTAATAAACATTCTGTTGGTTATTTGGCCGTCGATGTTCTTCTCAAATTAGGACTAACTGGAACAGTTATAGGTTTTATCCTTATGCTTCTGCCGATAGGAGAAATAAAAGATTTTGACCCTGAAATTCTTCAAAAACTTCTCTCTACTATGAGTGGCGGTATGGCGGTTGCACTTTATACAACTCTAACAGGTCTAGTAACCAGTATGATTCTTAAATTTCAGTATTTCGTTCTGGATTCAAGCTTAAGTCAGACCATCAATCACCTCAATTCTGAATATTAATGAAACACAAGACATTACAAAGGTCTGAAGAACAGGATGTCTTCACTGATCTCCTATTCAATGCATTACTTGGTTTCGCCTTTATGTTTGCAATAGCATTTATGCTCATAAATAATTCTGAAGAGTCTGGAAATATCAACACCAAAGCGGAAGTTTTAATTTCTATTCAATGGCCTGATGAACACCCTGATGATGTCGATGCAGTGGTTGAAGATCCCCAGGGAGGTCTTGTTTGGTATCACAACAGGGATTCAGGTTTAATGCATCTAGACAGAGATGATCGGGGCAATTTGGCTGATACTATTACGATGAAAGGAGAGGTTGTTTCCAATCCTATTAATCAAGAGACAGTCACAGTTAGAGGTCTTCAGTCTGGCGAGTATGTAATTAACTTATTGCATTACAAATCAAACTACAAAACACCTTTACCTGTTACTGTGAAAGTTGAAAAATTGAATCCATCTGTTGAACTTGTTTACTATGGTCAACATTTTTTAAATGGAGTGGGAGATGAAATAACTGCATTACGATTCTCGGTTGATGGAAGTAAAAAAATCTCAGACCTTAATCAACTCCCAAAAAAATTACTTACAAAAGCTTTAGGAAGAAAATAACGTGCTTGAAGAGAGGCTGATTTTAAGTATTTCTTATGTAGTAATTGTAGTCCTTTTAATAGTTTTTTGTTTTTATACTGATTTCTCAAAAAGGCTCAAATTAGCATCAATTTTTATTATTTCAATTTTCTATGTGTTTAGTTGGAGAGGTTATATTGGTGTTTTAGGTTGGCCCACATTGGAAGAATTGCCAGATGACTTCAATATATTATGGGTAGTAATACAAGAACCCAATAAAGCTAGAAGCAATGAAGGTGAATTATTTCTTTGGATTAAAGAAATAGATGAGTCCAAAAAACCTATTGGAGATCCAAGATCTTTTAAACTTAAGTGGAATAAAGAAAATCACAGGATTGCACAAGATGCATTGCACAAGTTACAGGAAGGGGAAAGGTTGAATGGTAGAAAGACTTACGGCGTGCTAAATAAGGACAATGAGGGTAATAAATCTAATCCTTATGACGTACAGGCGGGTGAAGAGGAACAAGGGAGGCCTTCATTTGAATTTGTTGAAGTACCTCCTCCTGAACTTCCCCCCAAAACACTGATCCAAGACCAGTAATTTATTCTTCCTGTCCGAACCAAGTATACTGAGGAGCTTCCATATTTCCCAGCGCTACTTCTCTATCTTCGTGAGCTCTTGCACGCACATAATGATGAATGTTCTCTACTTCTTCTTCAGACAAAACATCTGAGAATGAAGCCATCCCATTACTTGCCAAAAGTCCTTCCAAGACAATTTGATTAAAAGCATCATGAGTACCAGCAGTCATTTTTCTTAGATCTGGAATACCGCCAGCAGACTTCACAACAAAACCATGGCAAACGGCACAATTTTGATTATATTTACTTTCACCGTCTTGGAGTTGGTCTATGCTTACTTGCATTAGTTGTTGTTCAGGGATTGTCTTATCTCTTACATTAGGAATTGGAAGAGTTTCTTTTCCACCTAGTTTGAATACTAGCAACCTACCAAAATTGTTGTAAGTTAATGAAGCCTGAATTTCAATAGGGGGTAGAGGCTCTCCTCCAAAAAGATCTCCACCACCAGAGCCAGTTAAGATTGAAACATACTGCTCTCCATCAATTTCAAAAGTTATTGGTGGAGCTAACATTGAAGTATAAGTATTAAATTCCCATAGTCTCTCTCCAGTCTCTTTATCATAAGCAGAAAACATTCCTAATGCATCGCCTTGAAATACAAGACCACCTGCAGTACCTAAAACGCCACCATTCCAGTAATGTGGAATTGGTACAGACCACTTAGTTTCTCCTGTCAGAGGATCAAAAGCTTTTAAAAAACCTCCGGGCTTAGGCTGAGACTCTAAATTATTAAGGATATTTTGAGCAAGTGAGCTCATTTCAATACCCATATTCCATTGACCAGGTGTCCATTTGAATACGCCAGTTTTTTTATAGTCTTCTTGTATTGCATAGAAGAAAGGATTTTCCTGAGTAGGTATATACGCCAATCCGGCCTCTAAATCTATCGACATAGCTTGCCAATTATGTGCACCTAGTGGCCCAGGCAATACCCAAGCTCCATTTTCAGTGTAATCAACAGCTGGATTTTCTACTGGTCTTCCAGTTTCTAGATCTACGTGAGTTGCCCAAGTGACAGCGGCGAAAGGATGGGCTCGTAGCACTTTTCCATTTTCTCTATCAATGACATAGAAAAAACCGTTCTTAGGTGCTTGAAGTAAGACTTTTTTCATCTCTCCATCAATTTCCATGTCTGCTAGGGCCATATCTTGGACAGCGGTGTAATCCCAATTATCTTCAGGAGTAGTTTGATAATGCCACTTATACATCCCTGTATCAGCATTTACAGCCACTATAGATGATAGAAATAAATTATCCCCTCCACCAGGAGATCTTATATCTCTAGTCCAAGGTGACCCATTTCCAACGCCGAGATAAACATTATTAAAGTCTGGATCATAGACTATGGAGTTCCAGACAGTTCCACCACCTCCGAACTCCCACCAATTAGTTCCCTTCCAAGTTTTGGCAGCCATTTCCATTGCTGGATCTTCAAACCCTAAATCAGGATTTCCTGGAACAGTGAAAAATCTCCAAACCTGATCTCCGCTTTCTGTATCGTAAGCAGTTACATAACCTCTCACACCATACTCGGCTCCGCCATTACCTATGTAGACCTTTCCTTTTGCAACTCTGGGTGCACCTGTGATGGTATACGATCTAGTTCTATCAATAATGGTGTCAACTTCCCAGACTAGCTCTCCATTTTCAGCGTTTATTGCAAATAATCTTCCATCTAAGCTTGCTGAGTAAACTTTGCCGTTATAAACCGCAACACCTCTATTCACAATATCGCAACACGCTTTTCTAGCCCATTCTCCAGGAACTTTAGGATCAAATTTCCAAATAGTCTCTCCCGTTAACGCATCAACTGCGTAAACTCTGCTCCAAGTGCTGGTGAAGAACATAATTCCATCAACAACTATAGGGGTGGCTTCTAATGCTCTATTTGTCCCCATGTCTTTACTCCATACAAGGCCTAACTCAGAGACATTTTCTTTATTTATGCCTTTCAGCGGTGAAAATCTGCGCTCCTCATATGTCCTTCCATGAGCCAACCAATTTCCGGGTTCAGATTCTGCGTCTAGTATTCTTTGATCATCAATTAAACCTATTTGCGTTGAACCCAATAAAGTTTGTTCCTCAGTAATTTGCTCTTCCTCAGAACTACTGCAGCTTACGAGGAAGATAATTAATATGAACCCCAAAAAGTTGAAATTATTTTTCATATTCATCTCCGTATTTACTTTTACTCTAACTCTTTTTTTTGACTTTTGGAATAAAACTTACTCATAATATTATTATGAATTTTAAGATGATTTTTAGAGTCCTTTTGGGTCTCATAATATTTAATTTCCCCCTAAGCACCATGGCAAAAACTATCGATAATTTAAATGACCAAAGAGTTAAATGGATACCGTTTTCCGATCAGGTGATGGGAGGAATTTCAGAAGTNAATTTTTTNGANAANGAAGANGANGGTTTNTCTTTCTANCATATGGAAGGNAATGTNAGTACNGANAATAANGGAGGATTTATTCAANTNAGAGCNGAAGTANAAATTGAAGANAAANACTANNAAGGCCTNAAAATTAANNCTAGAGGTAATGGAGAGGAATATTATCTCTTTATAAGAACTANGAAAACCAGACTACCTTGGTTATATTATGGATCATCATTTAGTACCACTGACCAATGGCAATGGATAGAAATACCTTTNTCTTCCTTTAAAAAAAGTGAAGGCAGGTTTAGTGGGTTTCTTCCAAAGAAATTTGATATAGAGGGTATTAAAAGTATAGGAATAGTTGCCTATGGAAAAGATTTNTACGCAGATATTGATGTAGCTGGCTTAGAGCTTTATTGATCTAAGCCTCTAAAATTAGGTTTCCTCTTCTCAACAAAAGCTGAAACACCCTCTTTGAATTCCTTTGAATCCGTTCTAACTCTCTGAGTTTCTTTTTCATAATCTAATTGTTCACTCAAAGTTCCAGATAGAGCTTTATCATGTGCTTTAACAATAGCTTTAAGTCCTTCAATCGGCCCATCGGCTATTCTTTCAGCGATTTTATTCGCCTTGCCCATAAGTTCATCATCAGGAACGCAATCCCATATTAGNCCCCATTCTTTAGCTAATTTCGCAGAAAGATCATCTCCCAGTAATCCCATACCATTAGCTCTCGCCCTGCCTATTAAATTTGGAACAAACCAAGATGCACCAACGTCAGAGATAATGCCTAAATTAGGTCCAAAGACTAATTTGAACTTTGCTGATGTTGANGCGATTACTATGTCTCCACAGAGAGCTAATCCAACTCCTCCACCTGCCGCTATNCCATTAATCGCTGTTATGACTGGTTTATTCGATTGGGTAATTGCCTTGACTAATGGATTGAAGGCATTTTCCATGTTAGTAAAGGTAGCTTCTCCAGAAGAAAGCNCCTTTGTTTTTGGCCAGCCACCATCTACTAGGTCCGCTCCAGAACAAAAGCCTCTTCCACTGCCAGTTATGATAATTGATCTTACTTTTTTATTTGACTTGGCATCATTCATACACTCAAGAAGGCCCATTATTAAATCAGCATTCATTGCATTTAATACTTCTGGTCTATTTAATTTAAGTGTTAAAACACCTTTTTCATTTAAATTTTTTTCAATCGCTCCATTCATTTTAATCTCCTAATCAAACTGTTTTTCAGTGCTGGCAAAGAGGAAGTAAAAGATACCGCCAAAGAAAGTAATACCTGCAACAACATAAAATACCATATCCCAAGAATTCGTTGCATCTAAAATCATGCCAGTGACAATAGCTCCAATAAATCCCGGTATAGCAGCTACCATATTTGTAATTCCCATGAGCTTTCCAGTATGTTCGGGTCCAATATCTGCGTGATTAACAATAAAGCCACCTGCACTGAAACCTCCAAATACATTACCTANACACATAATTGCTATAACTCCTGCCACACTATTGAGTTCTGGAACGATACATAGACATATACCACTCCCACCAAAAGCTATTGAATTGCANAGCTTTCTTACGACGATTAGCTTAATACCTTTGTTTGTAAGATAGTCTGCAAAATATCCTCCTATATTCAAGAATAAAAATGAAGCAATATGAGGCAACATAGCTAGTAAGCCAACAGCGGCCATNGGTACGCCTAATCCATCTTTTATAAAAATAGGTAGCCAAGATAAAAATACAAATAAACTATAGTTATTACAAAAATGCGCAATNGCAATAGCCCAAAGAGGTAAATTTCCTCTCCATTTAGAAAAAGGTAAAAGTNTTGCTTTGCTCGAAGCTGGTGCATTCTCGACAATAAACTCTAACTCCTCAGCAGATATATTTGGATCTTCCTTNGGTGATGAAAATACTATTCGTTGCCAGTATANGTACCANATAAAACCAAGCCCACCATANAGATAAAACGCCCACTCCCATCCTAGTCTTAAAATAATGATTGGAGTTACAACTAAGCCAAATATTGTCCCTATAGGTATNGCGCTATTTGTTATTGCAACAGACCTAGCTCTTTCACTAAATGGTATCCATCTAGCATATAAGCTATGCCATGCAGGGAAAGTGATTCCNTCTCCNAGACCCATGCCAATTCTTGCAATTATCAAAGCTGCAAAGCCTCCGTAAAATGCCCAGGGAGTAATAAAAGTAAATATAGACCATACAATTAAACCCACACCTAGAACTAATTTCGCTCCAATCTTATCTGATAAAAGTCCTCCAATGATTTGCGTNAGAATATAACCGATATAAAAACTAGAAAGTATTAAACCTCTCTGCGTTTCAGACCAGCCTGTTCCTTCGCTCATTGGNATGATAGCCAAAGATATTACTACTCTGTCTATGTAGCAGATAAATACCGCAGCAACTGTTAATGAAATGACTTTATATCTTTGCAACACTGTTCTTTAATTCTCCCGTTGAGTCATAAGATACATATTAATTACACTAAATAAAAATAATTTATNAAATTAGTTATGATGAATACAAAAAAAAGGCTTTTCTCATGAAAACAGATTATTTACTNGATGGAATTAAGGTTATTGATGCNGCAAGTTTNATAGCTGGACCNTCAGCTGCAACAATAATGTCNGATTATGGNGCAGANGTNNTAAAGATTGAACCNCANANCAGGNGATAGNTTNAGNAATTTGATNACNAANGGAAGAATGCCTGANGGNNNNGAAAATTANTGCTGGGAACTAACTTCAAGGAATAAGAAAAGTATCTCTTTAGATCTTAAGACTGAAGAGGCTCATGAAATTTTAATAAAATTGATTAAAGAGTCTGATGTATTCATAACAAATATGCCTTTTCCTGTACGTGAGAAACTAAAGATAACTGCAAAAGATATCAGACCACACAATAGTAATATCATCTATGCTTCCTTGACAGGTTATGGAGAAGTTGGACCTGATAAAAATCGNACAGCATATGATTCTATGGCTTGGTGGGCAAGAAGCGGACTAATGGACTTCGTAAGACCATCAAATAATCATTCAGTTGCTTGGTCTACTCCGGGCATGGGCGATCATCCAACAGGAATGGCCTTATATGGTGCAATAATGACAGCACTTTATAAAAGAGAAACTACAGGTGAAGGATGCGAAGTATCAACTTCATTGATGGCAAATGGAGCCTGGGCTAATGGAGTATTTATTCAAGCTGCACTTATGGATATAGAGTTTCCTCAACGAAATGAACCGGTTCCTAGACATCCATTTTATGATTTCTATGATACAAAAGATGAAAGAGAATTTGCTTTAGGTATGATAAATTCTCGGGTTGAATGGCCAAAGCTTATTGAAGTTCTNGAAAGACCTGATTGGTCAGATAGAGAACTTTACGATTTCAATGATCCATTCGCCAATGCTGATATATTGAGAGAGGAACTATCTAAAGAATTTATCAAGAGAAATTTAAATGAGATTGATGATATTTTAAGAGATTCTGGCGTAACGTACGGAATATTGGGTAGAACAACCGATCACGGAGAGGACGAGCAGTTTATTCAAACTGAAACTATAGTTCCTCTTGCCCATGATTCTTTTGAAAAACTTATGACCATAAATAGCCCTTTTCAGATGAANGAACATGAAAAAGTTGAATTTCAAAGAGCACCTAATATTGGTGAGAATACATTTGAAGTCCTTTTAAAATTGGGATATTCAGATGAAGAAATAAAAAGTATGAAGGAAAATGGTTCGGTGCATTACCCCGAAAATTAGGCAGGTGAAATTTATGAGAGTTTTTATATCAATAGCTATTATTTCAATTCTATTTTCTTCTTGCTCAAAGCAAGTGGAATGTTTAAGTGCAGATCTAGTTCTAGTTAATGGAAAAATTTATACAGCTGCTGAGGCTATGCCTGTGGCTGAAGTTTTAGCNATTAAAGACAATAAATTCATATTTGTCGGATCTCAAGAAGATTCGTCTAGTTACAATTGTGAACTAAATAAAACTCTTGATTTAAGTGATACATTNATCTTTCCAGGGTTCATAGATGCCCATGCACATCTCAAAGGCATAGGATATAGAGAAATTAACTTAAATCTCCAAGGTGCAAATAGTTTAAAAGAAATGCTCACACAGGTAGAAATTTATGCAAATCAAATTGATACCGGAAATTGGGTTATTGGCAGAGGCTGGATTGAAAAAAAATGGCCAGAAGCTAGATTCCCAACAATCCAAGAGTTAGATCAAATTTCTCCAGATAAGCCTGTTGCATTAGAAAGAGCTGATGGTCATGCAATAATTGTAAACTCTCTTGCTCTGCAAATGGCTAAAATTGACCGTGATACTCCTGATCCCATAGGCGGCAAAATAGATAAAGATCAAAATGGAAATCCCAATGGCGTTTTAATTGATAAAGCTTCTTTGTTGGTAGAATCAATAATCCCAAAGCGAACNAGAGAAGATGATAAGAGGGCTCTGAAAGTGGGACTAGAAAGAACTGCTAAGATGGGTTGGACTCAACTGCATGATGCAGGTTCACCGCTTTCAGATTTNAATCTTCTCAAAGAAATTTATGATGAGGAAGGACTACCAATTCGTATACAGATGTACATAAGTGATGGGGAGGATGCTATAAANTTNATTGAAACTGGCCCTTTTTTAGATCCCAATCATTTTCTGACTTCACGTGGAGTAAAGTTGTATGCTGATGGAGCAATTGGTTCAAGGGGGGCAGCTTTTTTTGAAAAATATGATGATTATGAGACTAAAGGCCTAATAATCTTCCAAAAAGAGAAGACTATGCCTAAGCTTATAAAATCCTTAGTAAATGGAATACAGATTCAAACTCATGCAATTGGTGATTTAGCTAACAGCATAACCTTAGATTGGTATCAGGAAGCCCTAGATGCCGTCTCGCCAGAGAATAGATTGATACCAAAACCGAGATGGCGGATAGAGCATGCTCAAAATATCTTACCTGAAGATCAAAATAGATACTCAGATATGGACATTATTGCTTCTATGCAGCCTTCACANGCAATCGGCGACCTGCATTTTGCCCATAAGAGACTTGGTGANGATAGGTTAGACAATGCTTATACATGGAGAAACTTGATTGATTTAGATGTTATTGTCGCNGGTGGGTCTGATGCTCCAGTTGAAATAGGTGATCCTAGAATTGAATTTAAGGCTGCTGTGAGTAGAACTGATCTTGATGGTTTTTACAAAGATTATTGGAACCTTGAACANTCTGTGACAAGAGAAGAAGCACTTTTCATGTTTACAAAGTGGGCATCCTATTCAGTTTTTGAAGAAGATACAGTTGGAACTATTGAGGTTGGAAAACTTGCTGATTTAACAATCTTTTCTAAAGATTTGATGACAATACCTGAAGATGAAATTATGTCCTCTGAAGTTGTTATGACTATTGTTGGTGGAAAAGTTATTTATAAAAGATAAAAAAAAGGGCACCTAAGTGCCCTTTTTTTACCTTGAGAATTTATAAATCAATTCCTACTCTTAAGTAGTAGAAAGCTCCCATAAATCCAAGAGGTGCAAACTCAGGATAAATCGCACCACAACAAGTCACACCAGTATCTTTTTCAGGATACTCATCGGTGATATTCTCAGCTCCTAGAGTGATTTGGTAGTTTCCAAAATCTCTAGTGAACTCTAAATCAAGTTGTGATTGATCATCTAAAGTTGTGATATCAGGATTACCTAAGTCATTAAGACCATAATAATACTCTGACTCACCTACATACATATATCTTGCAAGGATTGTCCAATCACCTACATTATGTACTGCACTTAAGTTCCATCTGCTTTCAGGAAGCAATGCTTCTAGAGCATTTATTCTTGACGCACTAAGGAGGGTTGATCTATCAACTTCAGTATCAGTTTCGTTATAAACAAAAGTAAAGTCAGTAACTCCACCCATTAACTCAGTTGAGTAAGTGGCTACAACATCAATACCATCAGTAGTTGTATCAAAGTCATTTGTGAAGAATCTGAAAGTTTGCATATCACTAGCACCTGGCACTTTAGCAGCCACAAGAGCAGCTCTTTGAGCATCACTTAGGCTGAAATTACCTGTTAGAGCGATACGATCAGTGATTTCTATTTCGTAAGCATCTATTGTTACATTAAGAGCATCAGTGACATCCCAAACAAGACCAAAACTTAAGTTATCAGACTCTTCAGGTTGCAATGCCGCTCCTCCTGCTGTAACAGCAATAGGATTAGTTGGTGATAAAGTACCTTGCTGTACAAGTTCACCTGTTCCTGAGATTGATGCTGTTGTTACGTTCGAAACATTAGATTGTCCAGGAGTTGGAGCTCTGAAACCAGTACTTACGGTTGTTCTAAATTTCAGACTATCTGTTGCTCTCCATAGTGCTGAGAATTTAGTATTAGTTGTAGTACCAAAAGTATCAAAGTCTTCAAATCTTGTAGCAAGACCTAAAACTAAGTTTTCAGTGACATCACCTTCAAAGTCTAGATAGATTGCGTAGTTTTGTTGATCCCAAACCCCTGCGATATCAGGAGTGAAACCTGCAAACCCGTTTGAACCAATACCAAAACCTTGATTGAAGTATGGGCCAGTTGTAAAACTTGCAACGTCACCGTTGATTATTTCAAATTGCTCCTCTCTCCATTCAAAGCCATAAGCAAAACTTAAATCAAAGCTTTGCATAGGAATTGATCTAACAAAATCCATATTGAAATTCTTTTCTAGTTGAATGTAACTTCCAGGATTAAATTGAGTTGGTGATTGTGGTCCTAATGAAGGATTGACTGTATTTTCGATGTAGAAATCTGATCTATTTTCTCCTACGTGAACACTTATATCATATTCTGTTCCACCGTCTGTAGTTCCAGAGACTCCTGAAGCAATAGACCAATCTGTCACATCACCACCAAAGCTTGGTGTGAAGCCACCCGGGAATAACTCGTTGAATACAAAACAATTTGCATCGTTAGTGTAAGCAGCTAATGCAGCGCCAACGAGGTTACCTGCTTTAGCATCTACATTAGATGCACATGTTCTAGCACCACCTGCTGCCTGACCAGCATCAGCAATTAGCCTTATATCACTACCATCGTCATATACACCAGTTCTGTTATTGGGATTCCTGAAGAAGAAACCACCTAAGACATTCTTTTCTGCATAATTTGAGAATAGATAAAATTTCTTTGAATCATCTAGATCCAAGCCGATGTTAGCAGTGAATTTATAATCATCACTTACTTTAGGTGAGCCCCATACTTGCGCTTCACCGTTTCCAAATGGATGTTCCCATACAGGTACTCCAGCAGCTTTTAAAGAAGCAGCATCTCCACGTTGAGCACTTCTAGCTGTTGGATCTTGTTCTTGAATTTCCATGGAAAAATTAGCATAACCATCATCTGTGAATGGCATACCAGCATTTGCAGCAATTCTCCAAGTTTCTCCATCTCCATCGCTGTACTCACCTTGTTTTATCTCAAGTCTTGTACCTTCAGCACTGTCATTAAGGACAAAGTTCAAAATACCAGCTATGGCATCTGAGCCGTACTGTGCAGCTGCACCGTCACGTAGTACTTCGACTTTCTTCAATGCGATAGAAGGTATTGCAGAAATATCTGGGCCTTGTGCACCATCAGCAATTCCACCACCTAGAAAAGAGATAACAGATCCTCTGTGTCTTCTCTTTCCGTTGAGCAATACAAGCATATTGTCTGGCGGAAGACCTCTAAGGTTAGCTGGTCTTATTAAAGTTGCAGCATCACTTATAGGCTGTGTATTTACATTAAATGAAGGGACTAGAGTTCTTATCATATAGTCCACATCAACTGCACCCTGATTTTTGATATCAGATCCAGATATAACATCAACAGGTGCTGGAGAATCTCCCACTGATCTTGCATCTCTTCTTGTACCAACTGCAACCACTTCTTCTATTTCATCAGCCGCAGCTATGAAAGAAGGTATTACAGGTAGCGTTAGAAGTGATAAAGAGATAGCGAGACTACCAATTTTTGTTCTAAACATAATGTTTACCCCAAAGTTATTAAACAATTAATGCTTATTTCCTAATCTAAGATATATTAATGTACGAATGCCCAAGAGCTCCGTTTTAGCCATTTTTTTTATATCGCTGCAATAGGACCAAAGCACGATNTNAACATTTTAATAGTGGTTGTAGATATATGCAAACTTAAATAAACTAAGTTTTTACCTATTTTCAAGTAAGTAAAGATTAACTGTACCTTAAATATGTACCTTTTTTATGTTTAAACATCGTTTAGCAACCTCTGAAGACATATCGGACATACAGGTTTTAATGGATTTATCCATAAAAAAATTATTAGGAAAAATATTAAATGAAAATCAATTAGAGGCTTCCTATGAGTCAATGGGCTTAGATAATCAATTGATCAAAGACCGTACTTATTTTTTGATTTTCAAAGATAATTTATTGGTTGGTTCAGGGGGTTATAGTTACAGGCGGACATTATTTGGAGGAAATCATACACCTAACCGTTCTGATGAAATGCTTTTACCTGGAAAAGATGCAGCAAAAATAAGGGCAATGTACACTCACCCTGAATGGATAAGGCAGGGAATAGGCAGTTTTGTGCTTAGACTTGCAGAAGATGCATCAAAGGAAATGGGTTTTGATCGGTGTGAATTAATGGCGACTTTGTCTGGAATCTTGTTATATGAAAAAAAAGGATATAAGGTTGAAGAGGAGATTGATTACAAAAGCAAAGCAGGAAATTCTGTCCCAATGTATAAGATGATAAAGTCCCTAGTTTAAAATGAATAATCAGCAGTTGAATGTTTTTGAGGAGCCATTGGAGGAATGCAGTTGCAATCCAATAACAGGATTTTTTCGATCTGGATGTTGTGAGACATCAGATCAAGATATTGGAAATCACACTGTCTGCGCGCTAATGACAAAGGAGTTTTTACTATTTAGCTTTGAGAAGGGTAATGACCTTATAAGTGCAGTGCCGCAATTTGATTTCCCAGGTTTAAAACCAGGAGATAAGTGGTGCCTTTGTGCAAACAGATGGTTGGAAGCCTATGAAGAGAATATTGCTCCCTCTATAATTTCAAGGGCAACAAATATTCGTGCCTTAGAGATCATAACAATTGAAAAAATTAAAGAATTTGCAATAGATCTCTCATGAAGGACGATTTGTATTTTATGCAAGAAGCATTACTTCAAGCCGAAATAGCCCAAGATCAAGGAGAAATACCCGTTGGAGCTGTTCTAACATTCAATAATGAAATTGTATCAAGAGCTCATAATACTTCGATAAGGTCGGGTGATCCAAGTGCACATGCGGAGGTTAATGTTATAAGAGATGCAGCAAAAAAATTAAATAATTATCGGCTTAAGGGTACTAGTCTTTACGTTACGCTCGAGCCTTGTATTATGTGTTGTGGCTTATTAATACATTCCAGAATAGAAAACCTTATATTTTCTGCAAAAGATCCTAAGTCGGGCGCGGTTGAAAGCAAGTTGAGACTTCTTGACTCTGATTTTATCAATCATAAGGTTAAATACTGTCAAGGACCTCTGGTTCATGAAACTTCAGAGATACTCTCAAATTTTTTTCGTAAAAAACGTCTATAAATCGAAGAGAGTCCAGATAGGGGCATGATCAGAAGGTTTATCCATTCCTCTAATATCATAGTCAATACCACAATCTTTGATTTTCGCATTTAACTTTTTTGTAACCCAAATATGATCAATCCTTAGGCCTCTCTTAGGGGTGTCCTCAAATCCCTTACTTCTGTAGTCAAACCAACTAAATTCATCATTTTTTTCAGGAAAAAGAGTTCTGTAAGAATCATGCAATCCCCAGTCAGTGAGTTCTTTGAGCATTTCTCTTTCTTCAGGCAAAAAGCTACATTTTCCNGAACGNAGCCATCTTTTTTTATTCTCTTCACCAATTCCTATGTCTATATCTTGTGGCGATATATTTAGATCTCCCATTACTATGAGGTGATCATTGGAGTTATAGTTTTTTTCNATATGATTTTTAAGATCTTTATAAAATCTTACTTTGTAAGGGAATTTTACTGGGTGATCTCTTTCTTCACCCTGAGGAAAGTACCCGTTNAGAATATGAATTTTTTTCTGACCNTTTTTTATGGTTACTGCTATAAATCTCTTTTGCATTTCATCATCATCTGTATCAAAACCTTTTGTAACAGAAATTGGATCNTCTTTAGTAAGCAGAGCNACACCGTAATGACCTTTTTGTCCATGAATATGAGCTTTGTAACCCAGTGAATTTGGAATCTCAAAGGGGAAATCATCATCATGAACTTTCGTTTCTTGAAGCCCTATAGCATCTGGTTTGTGCTTTTCAACAAGAGCTTCAACTTGGTGAGGTCTTGCTCTAATACTATTTATATTAAATGAAATAATCTTCATTATTAATTCATTTTTGATTCATTGCCATAAGAGGTTCTTTTTTTAATTCTACTAAATCTATGAGTATATTTGCCGCCTCTCCTAATATTTCACTCTCTATATCTAGAGACTCAGGATCATCTTCACGATCCATGAAGTCTTTATAGGATTCATATGTTGGTAAATTTAGGCTTCCTCTTAAATTATTTTCATTTGCAAGAAGAAATTTCTCAATACTATTCTTTTGCTCAATACGCTTATCTAGATTCAAGTCAAGAAATTCAGATTTATTCTCTGATTGCCATTGCTTTCTAGCTTTAATGCTTTTGAATAATGGTGATTCTTCAACTCTATCTAAACTTAGCTTTCTTAGTATGTCCTTAAAATTACTGACCCGATTGAAGTTTTTAACAGTTGTCCCTGGTATCGAATCGTGTTCCAAGGCTCTATCGAGGGAACTTTCGCCAAGCTCATCAATATTGAATAGGGTGGGTAAGTTAATATCAGGCTCTACACCAAGATTCTGTGTACTGCTACCAGAGACTCTATAAAACTTTGATTCTGTATATTTTATTTGGCCTGATGATAATAGATCTACCTTTTGAACAGTTCCTTTCCCAAATGTACTTGTTCCTACAACTAAACCTCTATCATAATCTTGAATTGCTCCGGCTAAAATTTCTGAAGCAGATGCGCTAAATTTATTAACCAATATGACTATGGGCTTATCATAGAACTGGTATCCCCATCTTTCTCCTAGACCCTGAATATTACCATTTGAGTTTTTTACCTGAACCGTTGTACCTCGTCCTAAGAATAAATGAGCTAATGCATTAGCCTCATAAAGGGAACCGCCGCCATTATTCCTGAGGTCTATGACTAGCCCATCAATATTCTCTCTCTTTAACTCTTTTAAGAGTCTTTTTACATCCTTGCTACTACTTTTATAGTTATAGTCTCTTTTTTGATAGGCTTCGAAATCAAAATAGAAAGCAGGGAGTGCAATAACTCCCACCTTATAGTTTTTCTGTCCTCTTTGGATTGGCAGGATTTTTTTCTCAGCTGCTTGATCTTCTAATTTAACGACGTTTCTAACTATTTCAATTTCTTCAGTTTCACTATCACTAATGGCATTGGTAGGAATAATCTGAAGCCTCACTTTTGAACCCTTAGGACCTCTAATGAGATCTACCACATCGTCAATCCGCCAACCTATTACATCTACTATTTCTCCATCATCATCTTGACCCACACCAATTATTTTATCTTTAGGTTTAAGTTGCTCAGTTTTTTCTGCAGGTCCACCTGGTACTAATGAGGAAATAGATGTATAGAGACCATCAGAAGAAAGAAGGGCACCTATTCCTTCCAATGAAAGACTCATATTTATATCGAAATCTTCTGAATTTTTTGGAGACATATAAGACGTATGAGGACCATATATAGAAGTAATTGAATTAACGAAGATATTGAATACATCTTCAACTCTTGTTTGTTCAAAATAATTTAACTGATTATTTAGTCTTTTCGTTGTCTTGGAGATAGATTCATCCAAATCATTTCCTGAGAGCATTAATTGAATTAAGTCATTAATAATCAAATCTTTCCATAAGGATTCAAGCTCTTCTAAATTCGAAGTTCTTTCATTATCAGATAATGTCCTTTTAATTTTTCTTGAGCTCCTTAAATCAACCTCTTCAACTGATTCAAGAAAATCTATTTGTAAGTTATATCTTGAATAGTATCTATCTGCATAAAGATTGAAGAGACTA
>PAOE01000020.1 GCA_002707915.1 Gammaproteobacteria bacterium | reverse complement strand
TAAAGGGTAAAACCCTGGGTTTGGTAATTCTGTAGGAAAATATGAAGCTAAGAGATTAATGAAACTATTTTGAAGTATCCACCCAAGGGATATGCCAACGAAAAGAGTCAAGATTGTAGTGTATAAAAATATCAAAAAATAAAGAGACCTGATGTGGACGGTTCTCATTCCTAATGTTTTTAAAATCGCCACATAGCTGATGTGTCTTCTGGTAAATCTTTGAGAAGCTATACCAATAGTGCAGGCTGATAGTAAAACTGCTATGAGACCTCCAAGAAGAAAGAAATTTTCTGATCTTTCAATAGCTCTACCAAGCGAACTTGTATCTTCGCCGAGAGATTCAATTTCTTCTCCACTTTGTTTTATTTGTTCTAGGTTTTCCTTTATGGCACTGATTGTTTCTTCAGAACCTGAAAAGAGGTAGTTATATTCCACTCTACTTCCTGGTTGAATAATTTGAGTTTTTTCAAGATCTGAAATATTCATTATTGTTTTTGGAGCAAANGCGAGGTTTCCAGAGGCTCTGTCTGGNTCATATATTATGGTATCGGTAAAGATTAGTGATGCATCACCGATAAAGACTTCATCGCCGTAGGATAGTGACAGAAGGTTTCTTAGTCTTTCATCCATCCATACCGTACCTTTCTCAGGACTTTTGGTTGTGGAGTAAATTTTTGATGAGTTTTTTAATTCCAACTCACCAATTATTGGATAGCTATCATCAACTGCTTTTATAGAACTAAGTTGCATTTCATCATCAGAAAAAATAACAGATGCAAATAAAGCCATTTCAGTATGTTGTGAATCCTTATAGGATTCATTGATTCGTTCGAATAAATCATTGTTATTCGATTCAAATTTCAACTTTCCACCAAGAAATTCTTCAGTTTCAGAATTAAGNGCCTTCTCTAATCTATCTGTGAACAGAGATATTCCAGAAACTATTGTTATGGCTAAAATTAAAGAAACAAGCATCGAGGTTAAATAACCGGATTTAACTTCCCTTAAAAAGAGTCTTATAGAAAGCTTAAATATCATTTAGATTACTTTCCCTAGTTTTAGATTTATTGTCTTATCACATCTATCTGCCAGTTCTTGATCATGCGTAACAATAACCAGTGCATTGTCTGTTTCGGAATTAACTTCAAACAATAAATCTGCAATTATTTCTCCATTCCGTGGATCGAGATTACCTGTAGGCTCATCTGCAAATAGGATTTTTGCGGAACAAGCAAAAGCCCTCGCTATTGCGACTCTTTGTTGCTCACCACCAGATAATTGATTAGGATAATGATCTTGTCTATTTTTTAAGCCAACTCTTTCAAGAAAGTTTTTTGCATTTGTTTCAGGACTTTTTTCAGATTTTAATTCAGAGGGTAGCATCACATTTTCTAATGCAGTCAAACTAGGTAGAAGTTCAAATGACTGAAAAACAAATCCTACCTTCTCTTTTCTGAGAGCAGTCCTCTCTTCTTCATTCATCTTATGAAGAGCTAAGTCATCAAGAAAAATCTCACCGCTAGTTGCAGTATCAAGTCCGGCAAGCAAACTTAGTAATGTTGATTTTCCAGAACCGGAAGGACCGGTAATTGCTAGGGATTCTCCATCATTAAGGCTCAATGAAACATCATCAAGGATTATAAGTTGGCCATCACCTGAAGGTACTTCTTTCCTCAAATTGTTTACATTTAAAATCATTTATGTGGTTTAATAGGTGTGTTACACAACTATAACACCTCTTTGTTTTGAAATAAATAAAACAATATCTTCAATGTCAAATTCTTATATATCAGTTGCAAGAGTTAGAGTGATTTTTGTTTTCATAGCATTAACACTCTTTTCTCAACATTTTTTTGTCGAAACAAAGACTGAATCTTTATTAATTTTCGGTGACAGTATCAGTGCAGGTTATGGAATGTCAAAAGATAAGCAATGGTCTGAGGAATTAAAGAAGATATTAGATAAAGAGGGTATCAAGCTTGAAGTTCTAAATAGAAGCATTTCAGGGGAAACCACGGGAGGTGGTCTTTCGAGGATAAAGAAGACATTGGACATTCTTCGACCTGATTATTTGCTCATNGAATTAGGAGGAAATGATGCTTTNAGGGGTTATCCTCCTAAAAANATTCATGAAAATTTAAAAGAAATGATTTTAATCTCTAAAGGATTCAATGTTGAGGTATTCTTGATGCAGATCAGAATATTGCCCAATTATGGAAAAAGATATCAGACTCAATTTGAATCTATCTACGAAAAAGTATCCAATGAAACTAACACGGCTTTAATACCTTTTATGTTACAGGATGTGGCCTTGGATAAAAATTTAATGCTTCAAGATGGAATACATCCAAATGAAAAAGCCCAGCCGTTGATTGCAAATTTTGTATATAAAAGTTTGAAAACATACTTAGAATAGGTTCCAATTAACTCATGAAGAAATTAAGCAAACTTTTCAATAACCCTTTATTGTTGTTAATAATTTTTGCTGCAGTTTGGATAGGTACCAGAGATTTCTTTTATCTAACATATGCAATAATGGGACTTGTAACCATTCAAGTGGCTCTAGAAAAACTAGCTGATGGATCAGTATCTAAGCCTTTATTCATATCCTGGTGCTTATTGATGCCTCTAGGGCTTGTAACAATAGTTTTGAGAGATCCTGTTTTTCTGCAGTGGAAATTTTCAATAGTTCATTGGCTTTTTGGATTAATTTTGATTATTTCGCATGTGTACAAGGGACCGGTCCTTCTTAAGACGCTACTCAATCAAATGGGTCCTGAGATGCAATCCGTTCCAGTTAAAGCTCAGTCAAATGTTACTTATTTTGCAGGTTACTTCTTGATTCTAGTTGGTTTTATCAATCTATATTTCATTTACTTCACCTCCCTTGATACGTGGGTNAACTTTAAAATCTATGGAGTAACAATACTGAATCTTGTTATGACCACTTTAGCTATAGTCTATTTAGTAAAAAAGACCTCTAAAGAAGCAACAAAGACATAATAAAAGCAACAAAAATTTAACCCAAAAAATTTGCACACTTTCAGCTATTTGTGCATAGTATTACTGTACGAAAAGGATTTCGGTGTGTTTTTTGAATAATCTCTACTAGGAAGTGAGATTATTTTGGGGAGAAAAAATGAATATCAAATCCTTATCTTATCTAATAGGTTTATTTCTTTTAGTTCCTTTCCAAGTCTTCTCTGATGAAGAAGATAGGGGTGGAATTGAAGAAATTACAGTTACTGCTGAAAAAAGAACCTCAACAGTTTCAGATACATCCATGTCAATCACTGCTTTTGACTCTTCTTTATTGGAGGATTTAGGAATGCAGGGCGCTGATGATCTGATGGACCAATTACCTGCAACAACACGTGATGCATACGACGTGAGAATTCGTGGTGTTGGAAGAAACTTTAGGGCACTAGGCGGAGATCCAGGTGTTGCAACCTACTACAATGGAATTTATTCACCAGATTTTGGTATTGCAGCCTCTGAGAATTATCTCTATGACGTTGAAAGGGTTGAGGTTTTAAGAGGTCCACAAGGAACGCTCTATGGGCGTAACTCTATAGGTGGTGCTATTAACTATATTACTAAAGCTCCATCTTTTGAGGCCGAAGGAGAAATCAGGACCGTACTAGGTGATTATGGCATGGAGCAGTACTTCTTTATGGCTTCAGCTCCTTTGACAGACGACATAGCTTATAGAATAACTGGTATGACAGTAGAAAGNGATGGAGTCCAAAAAAGTATAGGTCCTGGTCCAGACACAAATTCTTTAGATGATGAGAATGTCACACTTACGCTTTTATGGAACATCAATGATGATATGTCTTTCCAGATTCGCGCAAATGACAGGCTCTCTGACAGGATAATCAATAATAATATATTGCTTACTGAAGGTTATGGTCCCAACAGAGGTACAAGAAATACAACTGATCCCGTCTACGGAGTAAGACTAGCTACAGCCTCAACTCCTGGAGCTGTTGCTTTTACAAACCCCATTACAGGCAATATAGGTTATGGAGCACCATTAAGACCTGGAGTCGATGCAGCCGGATTCCCTTGGAGGTTTAATCCTGCATACGGATCTAGTGGACCTGATGTGATAGGTACCTATAACGTAAATGTAAATAATGATCCAAACTGTGATTCTTTTCCTTATGGTCCTCCTGGATGTGCATCAAACCATGTAATGTTCGAACAGGAGGGAATTCAAGGTAAATTTGTATGGGATTTCAATGACCGAACAACAATCACCTATCTATATGGTTTTGTTGATTTCGACTACACGTTTAATATTGATTTAGACAACATTAATTCAGATTTTTCTCAATACAGAACCACTGTTTTAGAAGATGTCCATATGACGACACATGAAGTAAATATCAACTGGATGTTGACTGATGATATTGAAGTTACCTCTGGTATCTTCTTCATGGATGAAACTAGGATACAAAATTATTCTTTAAGCAATAATGTTCCTGGAATAACTCAAGCAGCAAACTATGGAGCTCTTGATGCAAGTCTTGCCTTCATAGGCGTGCCTGCTTCAATTATGGGTATATTAGGATGGCCTAATGACACACTTGCACCTCACGTCAAACTCGGAGATGCACCACTAGGAGCCACAGTATCTGGAAGATGGCAAGGAGATCCCATGGGTCATGTTTATCATCATGATAACTTAGCTGAAAATGAAGCTTATGCTGTATTTACACAGGGAACATGGCAGATAAATGACACTTGGGCATTAACCCTTGGTGCTAGATATGCGGAAGATGAGAAATCAGCATTAGAACGTAGAGGTGGTTATGCTGAACTCTTTGCTGGACCTGTAGGTGCTTACCTACCTTTTGCTGGCCTACTTTTAGGTAATCCATATATACCTATCGGCGCTGATGCAACTACTGAGGCTCACACGAATGTAGCGATGGGAAATGCGACATGGAATTATAATCCTACAACTTTAGCTCAGTTAACTGCACTTGCAGGGGCTGGCTTACTTCCTGCTGCAGCGATCTATCCAGGCTCTATTGATCCTGCGCAACCAATAACACCTAATTGTGAAATTACCGCTTCTGCAACCTGTGCAACTCCTCTAAGGCTTGGACAAGGTATACCTTATTCTTACACAAGCAGTATTGCTGGTGAGGATACATGGAGTGATACTAATGTAAGGATTAATGTTGATTATGAACCAAATGAAAATCAACTATGGTATCTATCATATACAACGGGCTATAGGGCAGGCGGATATGCTCTTGGAGTCTCTGGACAAAGAGATGATGCAAGAGATGAATTTGGAATTCCCAATGGTACTGGAAGCATACTAGTTGCGTATGACAAGGAAGAAGTTGCTGCTGTAGAACTTGGATATAAAGGATTACACTTAGATGATACCTTGCAAGTTTTCGCTTCAGTATATCATTATGATTATGACGGATACCAAGACGAGCTTGAGCAATTCGACCCAATTAGAGGTGCAGGAGCTAATTTCGTATCTAATGCTGATGGAATTACCAATAAAGGTTTTGAAATAGAGATGCAATATCAGGCCAGTGATAGACTCAATATTGCAGGTAATTACAGTTACACAAAAACCGAATATGGTGAAGATTATTTTGTATTGACTGTAGATGATCCATCAAATCCGATTCAAGTCTTTGGTCAATGTACTCAAGGTTATGTATCTTGTGAAGCTGATAATCCATCGTATGTAACAGATTACACTGTTAATTTGAAAGGAGGTCCTCTCAAAGGTATCCCTGAAGATAAATTTACTATTAATGTAACTTACGAAGCTGATACTCGTTGGGGTCCGGTTTGGTTATTTGCAACTCATTCATATACAGGAGCATTCTCAGCTTCTGGTGTTCAGAGGGAGCTAGATAGAATTGAATCGAGAGAAATTACCAATGTAAGTGCTTCCTGGTACAGTGAAGATGGTTCACTGAATATAAGGGCATACATAGATAATCTCATGGATAATGAGATGTATTACTCTCTATCGGCGCAAGACCATGTTCAGAATTTTAGAAAAACTGTTGGTGCGCTAAGCCCAAGAACAATGGGTGTGGATATAAGATATAAGTTCTAGTATATNNTGAAGAAAACAGGCCTTAATGGCCTGTTTTTTTTNATTGTATAAAAAAAAGAAAATATGCTAATGTAATTGTGTCTTTTCGTANAAAGACGTNAGTTTAAATGGATTTTAAGCAGTTTACTGCACTAAATGGGGAGGATACCATGCATAGGATTAATTTTTCTTTAATCGCAATTTTATTTTTTTCTTTATCTTACAATCTGTTTTCAGATGAAGAAGATTCAAGAGGGGGTATTGAAGAAATTACAGTTACAGCTGAAAAAAGAACATCGACAGTATCTGATACTTCAATGTCAATTACTGCCTTTGACTCATCTTTAATCGAAGATTTAGGTCTTCAAGGTCCTGATGATCTTATGGACCAGCTGCCTGCAACTACAAGAGATCAATATGATGTCAGGATTAGAGGTGTTGGCAGAAACTTCAGAGCTCTAGGAGGNGATCCTGGTGTTGCAACATACTACAATGGCATATTTTCTCCTGACTTTGGTATCGCTGCAGGTGAAAATTACTTGTTTGATGTTGAGAGGATAGAGGTTTTAAGAGGTCCTCAGGGTACGCTTTACGGAAGGAATTCTATTGGGGGTGCAATAAATTACATAACATTCAAGCCTACTTTTGAAGCTGAAGGTTTAGTAAGAGTTGTACTAGGTTCAGAGGGGAGACAACAAAATTACCTTATGTCTAGTGGCCCTCTTACTGACTCTCTTGCATACAGATTTACTGCTATGACAGCAGATTCTGATGCTATTCAAGATGGTTTAGGGGGTGAGGATCTAAACGAAACCGACGATGAAAATATAACTTTTTCATTGCAATGGAATATAACTGATGACATTACATTTAATATCAGAGGGAATGATAGATTAGTAGATCAACCCACTGTTGCTCCTATTTTGTTGGATCAAGGGTGGGGTCCTTACAGAGGTACTCATGGTCCTGAAAATGCCGTTTATGGTATCAAGAGGGTATCTGCCTCATATCCAGGTGCTTATGCATACACACATCCCACTACTGGAGAGGTAAGATACGGTGCTGCCATTGTTCCTGGTGTTGATAGAAATTCGTCGGTTGTCCAAAACTTCAACCCAGAGTACGGTGCGAGCAATCAAAATAGTACTGTTGGTAAATTTGGAGCAAGAGTAAATATGGAAGATTGCAATAATTCATCATTTCCATATAACAACAACAATTGTCAGCATGTCTTGTTCGAACACGAAGGTATTCAGTCAGATATCACTTGGGACTTCTCAGATACAGTTCAAATTAAATACCTTTACGGTTTTGTAGATTTTGATTACACATTCAATAGAGATTTTGATCTATCAAATGCTACATTTAGCACAAGAAGAGAAACTGTTCTTGAGGATGTGCATATGGCCACACATGAACTAGTTGTTAATTGGCAGTTATTTGAAGACGTTGAAATGACTTCAGGGCTTTTCTATATGGATGAGACTAGAAAGCAAAACTACGCTTTTGCAAATAACCACCTTGCTATCATTAACCCGGCTAATTATGGTTTATTCGCTGCTCCAATGGCTTTCTTAGGAGGAGCTTCAACCCAACAGCTTTTAGGCGCTATAGCTTTCACTCCTCATGTTAAACAAGGAACGGCTCCAATGAATGATGTTATATCGGGTCTCTGGGGGGGTTCTCCNGAAGGATTAGTTTATGAATANCAGAATGAGGTTACTACTGAGGCTTCAGCTATTTATACNCAGGGCACATGGACNATAAATGATGAGTTTGCNCTNACTATTGGGGCAAGGCATGCNAAAGACAAAAAAGATGCTCTAGAAAAAAGTGGTGGTTATGCTGAATTGAGCCTAGATTTCGCTGCTGGCTTTATGCCAGCTATATTGGCGGGAGCAGGGATTCCTGGACCATTTTTAGAAACCTTAGGAGTACTTCCTAACTCAGGACAAACTGTACTCTCGCTCAGTAATTTAATGATGGGTAATGCAACTTATACTGGTGCTGCAGGAGTAGCAGCTAATGGCAGCAACATTGCGCCAGTTTGTGACTTTACTGCAACTACATGTGCAACGCCTTTAAGATTAAATCAAGGTTGGCCTTATAGCTATACTAGAACTGTTGGTGGGGATGACGAATGGTCAGATACCAATTTCCGTATCAACTTGGACTGGACTCCTAACGATAATGTATTGATGTATTTTTCATATACCACTGGATATAGATCAGGTGGTTATATTCTTGGAGTCCCTGGAGGTAAAGATAGTCTTAGGGATGAATTCGGACTTCCTATCGGAGGGGCTGATTTGAGACTTGAAACATACGACAAAGAAACAATAGACGCGACTGAAATAGGTTATAAAGGTCTTCATTTCGATGACACCGTGCAAATATTTGCCTCTGTTTACCACTATGACTATGACGGATATCAAGATAGGGTAACTCAGTTCAATCCAAATGTCGGTTGGGCTACAGATAGGGTTACAAATGCTGATGGAATTACGAATACTGGTTTTGAAACAGAGATTACCTGGGCAGCTACAGATAGATTGACACTATCTGGAAATTACAGTTACACAGAAACTGAATATGGGGAAGATTATCTAATCTCTAATCTAGATGATCCTGCCTTGCCAGCACCGGTTTGGGGAACATTTACTCAAGTAGATGTTGTAGATTTTGTCGCGGTTGGTTCTGATGCTGATCTATTCACTTTCAACTTAAAGGGAAATCAATTAAGAGGTATACCTGAAGAGAAATTTACTCTTAATCTTACTTATGAAATGGACTCTCGCATCGGACCTCTTTGGCTTAATTTGACACATTCTTACACAGGAGATTTTTCAGCCTCCGGTATTGAAAGAGCTTATGATAGAGTGCCATCGAGAGAAACTTCCAATGCAAGCTTGAGTTGGTATAGCGCAGATGGAGATATAACTGTAAGGCTATTTGGAAGAAATATCATGAATAATAAAGATGTTTATGCTTATACAACTACAACTATAACTAGAGACTATCAGAAATATGGTTGGCCTCTGGAAGAAAGATGGTGGGGTGTAGACTTAAAATATGCTTTCTAAAGAGTAAGTCATAAGAAAAACAGGTCCGAAAGGGCCTGTTTTTTTTTAAATAGATTTTTATAACTATTTGAGTAGAATTCACCACCTTATTTGTTATGACCAAAAGAACAAAGATAATTTGCACAATAGGACCTGCAACTGAGTCTTATTCAAGCATAAGAGAACTTTATAAGGCCGGCATGAATGTGGCACGTCTAAATATGTCTCACTCTGATCATAGAAAAGCTAAAAAGGTAATAGGCTGGATAAAAAAACTCAATGAAAAGGTAAAAAATCCTGTTGGAATATTGCTTGATACACAAGGTCCTGAAATAAGGACAGGAGATACATCAGAGATCGTAGACCTTGAGCCTGGACAACTAGTATCTTTTACAATTAGAGATGAAATAGACGTTGAGACTACATCGATTAGGGTTCATTATGATGAACTAATTCAAAGCGTTGATGAAGGTACTTTGATTAGTCTAGATAATGGACTATTGAACTTTAAAGTATTAAACAAGAGTAAAAACCAATTGGAATGTCAGGTCTTGGATGGAGGAAAACTTGGCAGCAAGCGACACGTAAATTTACCCGGCATTAGAATTAATCTTCCCTCAGTAACTGAAAAAGATAAAAAAGATATAGCATTTGGTCTTAAGGAGGATGTTGATTTCATTGCTCTATCATTCGTTAGGGATGCTTCAGACATCAGTGATTTAAAAAAAGTGATAAAAAATCGTTCAAAAAAAGTCAAAATAATTTCAAAAATAGAAGATAGGGAGGGTTTATCTAACATTGAAGAGATTTGTGAAGCTTCGGATGGCGTGATGGTTGCAAGAGGAGATTTAGGCATAGAAACTGATTTATCAAACTTACCCAATATTCAAAGAAAGATAATGTCTAATTGTGCAAAATACGGTGTCAGATCTATCGTAGCAACTCACTTGCTTGAATCAATGATAGAAAATCCTACCCCTACACGAGCTGAGGTAACTGATGTTGCAAATGCGATATATGAAGGAGCAGATGCAGTTATGCTATCCGGTGAAACAACGATAGGCAAGCATCCAATTGCGTCCGTTGATTTTATCCATCGCATAGCAAAACAAACTGAAAAATATCGCACATTAGGCTACGAAGATAAGTTGGTTATAGACACAGACTGGCAACACCTTGGCGTCGCAGCCAAAAATATTGCTGAGTCGATTAATGCAGATGGAATTATAGCCATAACTAGATCGGGTCAAACTGCTGAGATTGTTTCTAATGCCAAACCTTTTTTGATTCCTATATATGCATTCAGTAATAACAAAAAAACAATCAAACATTTGTCATTGGCTGGTTCAGTAAACGCATTTTATTCTCCAACTTATTCTAATCATGAAAAGAATATAAATTCTGTAATGAGAATTTTATCTGAAGAGCTTGCTCCGAAAAGAAATTTGAAATTTGTCGTAATCTCGGGAATCTTATCCGAACACTTTGCTGATGCAATTGAGATAAGAAATCTCGAAATATAAAACTCTTCAATTGCCTCTCGGTGTATTTACTTTAATCTTTCCTTGATAAGGTTAAACTTAATATTGAAGATGGGGAATTTTGTTGAAAAACTAGATCTAAAAACCAGAATCGGTTATGGGATAGGAGATATCTCTATATGTTTGTACTGGAGTGGAGTTGGGCTATACCTTCTTTATTTTTATACTGATGTAGTGGGAATTTCTCCATCTCTAGCTGGTCTTATTTATGGAATAGGAATGTTTTGGGATGCGATAACCGATCCTTTTATGGGTTATGTTGCTGAGAGAACTAGAACTAGATGGGGAGTTTATAGACCTTATTTGCTTTTTGGAAATATACCTTTGGCATTATCTTTCGTATTACTTTTTTGGGTACCTCCATTTGAAGGAGCAACTCTATTTTTGATTCTATTATTTGCGAATTTACTTCATAGGACATGTTTTACTCTTGTGAGTGTTCCATTTTCTTCTCTTACACCTAGAATAACCTCCGATAGCCAGGAAAGAACTAATTTGACTGGTTTTAGAATGATGGGAGCTCAGACTGGAACCAATCTAATGGCACTATTAGCTTTCCCAATAGTTTTTTGGATTGGTGGAGATGACGAAAGTTTAGGATTTATTGTTTTAGCCGTCATCGCAGGTTTTGCTGCTGTGTGTATTCATGCAATAACTTTCCTTACAGTTAAGGAACCTTCCAATGACCAAGGTATAGAAAGAGTGGGAGGAAGCTTACTGGAGGCAGCTAAAGCCATAGGAAAAAATGGACCCTTTTGGTTAGTTTTCTCTGCGACATTAATTGTAGGTATTACAACAATATTCTTTGGAAATAATTTAAT
>PAOE01000019.1 GCA_002707915.1 Gammaproteobacteria bacterium | reverse complement strand
ATCATATTCAGCGCCTTCTTTTTTTTTCGTAATCATTTTTACTGTCTTTGAATCTAAGTTATAAGCATCAGCAAAAAAATTTATTGTAGATGTTAGATCGTAATATGCCCCCCAACCACGTTCATTCTCTATATCTCCATCGAATAAAGTAATTTGATCTCCTGTTCCATGTATTTCAAAAATTGGAACTGGAGATTTTGTAACACATGTATCTTTAATCTTCTTCATTAGAGACCCTGCCACAGGTGCAACGGCGATAAATAAATCAGAAGCATTGCAGGCGAGAAGATAACTCATGTCTCCTCCATTAGACATTCCTGTTGCAAAACCTTTTTTTCTTTTTAGACCATATTCTTCAGAGAGTAATGTAAAAAGATTTCTGATGAAAGATACGTCATCAATTTTTGAGTCCTGATGAAATTCGTAGCCAACGTTAAAAAATGTATTGCCTGCAGTGTCCTTAGTTCCTTGCGGATAAATAACCATAAATCCCTCTCGATCAGCAATTGCATTCATGTCTGAATATTCCATTATCCCTTTAGCTGTTCCTGTAAAACCATGCATGACAAAAACAATTGGAGAATCTTCTGTAAGACTATTAGGAATATGAACAAGAAACTCTCTTTCAATTCCCTGATGAATGATAGTGCGCTCTTCAGCNATCGNANAACACGAAAAAAATAAAAATAAAGAAACNAGAAATTTAATTANCACTTTCTGACCTTACCAAATGAAATTCGACCAAGCTTTTCCCATCTTTTTCATAAAATTTAAATGAATTATGATCTACATCTTTCAGGATATGAAACTTATGCTCTATGCCTAATTCTAAGAGAAAATAATGATACTCTTGAATGCTCTCATAGTTCATATCATTCTTTCCAGACCATAACATTAATTTCGGGGTAAAATTTTGAGAATATGTATGCTGTTCTGCCAAAGACCAAGCATCATTGCCTGCACCCACAAAGTATATGTTCTTCTTATCATCTCTGGGGTCATCTTCATATCCTTCACTATCTTTGATCTGCTTTTCGATAACATAAGAACCGCCTCCAGCTGATACTGTTCCAAAAAGATTTGGATACTTGAACATGAAGCGTGTTACTGCCCTACCGCCCTGTGAAAATCCCTCCAGGCCACGTCCTTGTCTGTCATTTATGGTTCTATACTTCCTATCTATATGAGGTATAAGTTCATTTATAAGAATATCCTCTCCATATGAATTTAATTCATCAGAATTGTAGTGACTAAGTTCTCCTCCATTAACAAAAATATAAATTGCAGGGTCTATAGTTGCGTCCTGGAAAATATTATGGATGTAGTTAGATATAAAAGCTTCTCTAGCTTCATTTCCTGGCCTTCCTCCGTGGAGGTAGTAAACAGTTCTAAATCTTTTATCTAACTGTTCATGATAGGCGTCAGGGATATAAATATAATAACCAATAGTAGTATCCATTAAGGTGCTTTCAAAGGCACCTTTTTTTAGTTGCTCTGGAAAAACATATCTATCATTAAGTTGATTTTCCCAAGAAAATTCTTTTGAGTACTCTCTAATAAACTCCCTGAACTCATCTTTATTGACTAAATTATCTCCGTTGAAATCAAGTAAAGAAAACATGCCCTCAGACCATTCCTCTTTTTCTAAGAATCCGCTAGAGTTTATATCCAATTCTTTAAATCCAAAAAATACTCCCGCCTCAATTCCTACAAAAGTCAAAATATTTTTATAGTGAAAAGTAACTGTAAATATAAAAATAAATAGAAGAACCCACTTGAATTGCATTATTTTTCTACGGCATATCCCCAATAATTGTATCCAGCTATTTTTGGTGTTTTAGGAAGATACATTTCTTCCAACTCGACAATCTCAAATCCTGCATTTTGTATTAATGACGGTATTTTCCTGTTTATGTTGCAGCCACCTGCAAGCTTTCCCCAAAATGGATTAATTCTTTTTTGCCATTTTCTTATATTTTCATCAGGAGCCTCACCATGTTCACAAAATATCAACTTACCACCTCTCTTCAATACCCTCTTTATCTCTTTATTTGCTCTTGCTACTTCAGGGATTGTGCACATAGTGTAAGTAATCAAAACGGAATCGAAGTACGAATCAGGTAATGGTATTTCTTCAGCGCCAGACGATATGAAATTTACTACTATATTTTCTCTATCTGCTACTTTCCTTGCCATGTCACTTAATTCTTCGGAAGGATCTAAGCCCCAAAGTTCATCAATTTTTGATTTATCATAAAACGGTAAATTAAGACCTGATCCAACACCTACTTCTAGAACTTTGCCTTCAACAAGAGGGACTACTTTCTGTCTTTGCCGTGAAACTGGATTAGANCCACAAGCACAATTTAGAAATTTGGGAAGAACATATTTATCATATAGACTCATGCTTTAAATCTTATACTTACCTCATCTAAAGGCAATAAATATGAATGAGAACCTCGAAAATAAAGTCTGTCTAATAACTGGAGCAACTAATGGAATAGGTCANGAATCAGCTAAAGCCCTAAATAAAATGGGGGCTGAGATTGTGTTTATTGCAAGAAGCGAAGAAAAGGGTAATTTTTTAAAACAGCAGTTAAAAAATGATTCTGGACGTGACGCAACAATGATCGTTGCTAACCTTTCATCACAGGCTGAAGTCAAAAGAGCTGCAAACGAATTTTTAGCCTTAGAAAAGCCTCTCGATATTCTTCTAAATAATGCAGGAATAATGAATAGACAAAGAACTGAAACAGTTGATGGATTAGAAGAGGTATTCTCAGTCAATCATCTTGCATACTTTACTCTTTCATTAATGCTTTNAGANAAGCTGANGCAAACCGAAAATTCNAGGNTAATNAACGTAGCNTCTGGTGCTCATCAATTTGTAAAGGATATGAATTTTGATGATTTNCAGTCTGAAAAAACGTTCAAGCCTTTGCAGGTATATGGACAATCAAAATTAGCCAATATCCTTTTCACAAAATCTCTCTCAGAGAAGCTTTTAAATTCCGGTGTAACTGTAAATTGTNTTCATCCGGGTTTTGTAAGCACAGGAATTGGTTCAAATAATAAAGGCATCTGGAACCTTTTGATGTTTTTAGCTAAGCCGTTTGCTAAGAAATCTAATAAGGGTGCAGAAACCTCAATTTATTTATGTGCATCTCCGGCTGTAAAAAACATCTCAGGTGAATATTTTGTTGACTGCAGTGTGGAGAAAGTATCTGAAGCAGCTAACGACCCCAAACAAGCTGAGAAACTCTGGGATATAAGTTTTGAATTAGCAGGNCTGGACTTACAGAGATGAGAGCGGATCAACGTCAATAGACCATCGTACTTGCTTGGAAGTGGAAGGATCGTAGAGCTTAGATTGNACTAGATCTAGATACTTATGTAATTGNGATCTATTTTTTGAAAATATATTTAATTCCCATCTGTAGACTCCTGATTTCTTTTCCATCAAAGATGGTAATGGCCCTACAATACGAAGATCTTTGCTTATGCTGTTATCAATAGAGATTCTGTTAATTAAGCTTCTTATAAAATCCCGACTTACAATACTCTTAGGAGATTCTGCGTAAACTTTANCTTGAAAAAAATAAGGGGGAGTTTTCGAAGTTCTTCTTTCATCCAACAACCTTTGCGCGAAGCTTTGATATGTACCATTGATAATTTCCTCAATTTGAGGGTGATCAGGACAATAGGTTTGTAAAATAACTTGACCCGATTTTTCCTCTCGACCAGCTCTTCCTGATACTTGAGTCATGAGCTGAGCTACTCTCTCGCTGCCTCGGAAATCAGCACTAAATAAACCAGAATCAGCATCTAAAATTCCTACTAAAGTCACATTTGGAAAATGATGTCCTTTTGCTAAAAGTTGAGTNCCCAAGAGAATCATTGGCTCACCTTTTTTTATCAAATCAAAATATCCTGTTAGAGATTCTTTTTTTCTGGTCGAGTCGCTATCTATTCGTAAAGTTTTAATCTTTGGAAAACGTATTTGCAAATATTCTTCAATCCTCTCGGTTCCATAACCATATTGTAAAAAATCTTTAGAACTACATTTTGGACATGTATCNGGGAATTCTTTTTGAGCCTCACAATGGTGGCACTGAAGTTTCAGAGGCTTTTTATGAACTGTCATAAGTGCATCGCAACGTTCACAGTTTGATATCCAGCCGCATGTCTTGCATATCAGAGAAGAGGCATATCCCCGTCTATTCAAAAAGATTAAAACCTGATTTCCCTTTTCTAATTCGGATTCAGTAGCCTCCAATAAATNATTGCTCATTCCTTCATTTAATTCTTTGCCTCTTAAATCTATTGCATTGATATTTGGCAAGCTTGCACCAGTAGCCCTCTTGTTTAATCTGAGAGTTTCAAATTTCGCATCCTTGGCATTTTTTAAAGTTTCTAGAGAGGGTGTAGCTGAAGCTAAAACAACTGGTATTTTTTCAAGTTTTGCTCTGTAGAGTGCCATATCTCGTGCTGAATATCTGAACTTATCCATTTGCTTAAAAGAGAGATCATGCTCTTCATCTACAACAATTATCCCTAATTTCTTCATTGGCAAAAATACACTTGATCTGGTTCCAATGATTATATCCACCAAGCCCTTAGACGCTCCCAGCCAAGCATCAACCTTTTCTCTATCATTCTTTGCAGAGTGAAATGACATGACCCTATCTCCAAAATAGTCTCTAAATCGCTCCTCTGCTTGTGGAGCTAAACCTATTTCAGGTATTAAGATGAGTGCCTGTTTACCTTGATCTATAATTTCCTTTATTGCTTGAAGATAAACCTCAGTTTTACCACTACCTGTAATGCCATCTAACAAGAAAGTCATATTCTTATCTTGTGCAGCTTTAATTTTTGATACTGCTAAGGACTGTTCTTTGTTGAGTTTTTTTGGTGATAGTGACTTTTTATCATCAAGCTGTTTATAGGGTGATAGCTCTCTAGAAAAACTTCTTATAAAACCTTTATTTATTAAACTTTTAACCGAAGCTGAGCTAATTCCAAAAGCTTTTAATGATGTGATTGATACTTCGTGTTTTTCTTGCAATAAAGTAATTAACTTTTTCTGAGCAGGAGCATTTTCCAGTGACTTCATATCCAAAAACTCACCTCTTGAAGTAAGCTCTAAGTATTTTGCTTGTCTAAATTTTGCTTCCTCCCCTTTACGTAGTGAGGGAGGAAAGAAATAAGAAATTATCTCTCCAAGAGGATAATGATAATAACGTGATGACCATTCGGCTAATTTAAGGGCATGAGTATCAAGCAAGGGAGAATCATCTAATATTTCTTTNATATGCTTATATTTTCGTTTATCAGATTTATCGAGCTTCGAAATCTTCCAAACAACACCTACTAAGGATCTTCTACCAAAAGGAATAAGAACTCTTGAGCCTGGCTTAGGTAATACTCTGCTTCCTTTTACAGGCAGATAAGAGAATTTTTCCAATACGGGTATTGGAACCAAAACATCTATCAATTCACTTGTCATCGTTTTTCATTATTCTAAAGTAATTAGACATTTGCCATGTCTTGTCTGTCTGTTATAGTGCGCGTCCATATTTAAATATCAAGAACATAAAATGAGAAAAGATATACATCCAGAATACAGAGAAGTTTTATTCCATGATACCAGTGTAGATGAATATTTTTTGGTTCGTTCAACATTGCAGACTGATCAAACTAAAGAATGGACAGATGGAAATACATACCCATACTGTCCTCTAGATGTTTCGTCAGCCTCTCACCCTTTCTATACAGGAAAACAAAAACTTGTTGATACTGGCGGAAGAGTAGATAGATTCAGAAAGCGTTTTGGAAATAAAAGTAAGGTAGCNGCATCTACTGANGAAACTGCNGNTGAGGAAGAAGTNATGGANGNAGCTNCTGATTCAGANGNAGTTATAGAGGAAGCGCCTGAAGTTACTAATTCAGATGAAGTATCAAAAGAGGAAAGCCCACCTGAAGATAATTAGTAAAAAAGGCGCTTAGAGCGCCTTTTTTATTTCTTCTCTATTATCGCCTGATAGGTCGCTAATTGCATCAATTCTCTTACAGGATANGTACCATCNGGTAATAGTTGAGTATGTACAATTCCTAAAAGNTCTTCCTTGTGATCTATCCAGAAATGAGTGCTAGCTGCTCCNCCCCAACTATAAACACCTTTTGAAACNGGTAGAGATGCNAATGCTGGNTTAACTACCACNGANCCAGTAATTCCAAANCCCATACCTCTAACTTTGTAATTATTACCTAACATATTGAATAAAGCTGTTAACCCGTCATCNGCGCTTTCAATNCCCATNTGGTCTGAAGTCATAAATTCNACAGTTTTCTTNCCTAAATATCTCCTNCCTTCAAACTCACCTTTGTTCANCANCATNTGAGCAAACTTTAAATAGTCTTCTGCAGTNCTGACCAAACCACCCCCTCCNGATTCNAGNGGNGGAGGATTTTTATAGCCTGATTTCTCAGGATCGTCCATTAGCACCATTCCNCCTTGAAGAGCGGGTCCATAATTNGCTGCNAACTTATNTAACTTGCCTTCAGGAANTGTAAAACCGGTNTCTTNCATTCCNAGAGGTTCAAAAATCCTTTCNTNCAGAAAATCTCCAAAACTCATANCTGCAACTTCTTCGATAAGTGCCCCCAANACATCCATNCCAAGACTATAATTCCATTTTGTTCCNGGATGAGCGACCAAGGGCATTTCTGCTAAAGATTTTGTCCAATCTCTCAAATTTTTAAAGGGCGGTTTNGTGGGCTTATCAGAAAAAAACAAACCNCCTTCACTTGGTATATTTCCAAGACCTCTTTCAATTTCCTCNCTAAGGTATTTTGACCCTATTGGATCCGGCATGAAGGAGTATGTNAGTCCAGATGTATGACATGCGAGCTGCTGGATTGTTATTGCTGAATCTGCAGGCTCAGTTTCAATTCTACCACCTTTCCCTTTTGTAAAAACTTGCATGTTCTTGAATTCAGGTAAATATTTTGCAATTTTGTCAGTTAATAAAAACTTACCTTCTTCAAAAAGCATCATAAGGGCTGCACCNGTTACTGGCTTTGATTGAGAGTAAATTCTGAANATAGTATCTTTCTNCATCGGCNGATCTCTTTCTATATCTCTCGATCCATTTGCTTCAAAGTGAACAACTTTTCCTTTTCTTGCTACCAAAGTTACGGTGCCNGGAATCTTATTTGAATCAATAAGAGATCGCATTGATTCNCCTATGCGCTCCAATCGTTCTGAAGACATACCAACCNTCTCTGCANTAGAGACTTTAGTCATNTATCTCCTCCGCAATTAATTTAATAATCNTTTTGGCGATCTTACGTTTACTTTCTTTCTCAATGNCTAAGTTTCTNCTTTTAGTAATTAGTGTNACCGCATTATCATCTGAGTCAAATCCAATACTTNTATCAGAAACATCATTAGCCACAANTANATCAAGGCCTTTGTTTTTAAATTTCGTTTTGGCATTCTNNATAAGATCATTGGTCTCAGCAGCAAACCCAACTACNNAAGGTCTTTCGTCTAATTCACTTACAGATTTTAAAATATCTTGATTTTCAACTAACTCCAAAATCAAAGGGGAACCTTTATCGTCTTTTTTNAGTTTAGTTTCATTCTTTCTCGCTGGCCTGTAGTCTGAAACTGCAGCTGTTCCAATATAAATATCCTTTTTATTNACNTGATGCATCACTGCTTCATGCATTTCCTTAGCAGTCTCTACAGGTATTGTGTTNCATTTCATTGGNGGCTCAATGTCTACTGGACCTGTNATAAGNGTAACTATCGCGCCNGCATCGATAGCTGCTTCTGCAAGACTGTATCCCATCTTTCCTGAACTACGATTTGTGATNAATCTAACAGGATCAATTGGTTCTTTGGTTGGTCCTGCAGTTATAAGAACACTTTTTCCAGACAACTTTCCTTCTTTAAATGAGTCAGAAAATATTTCCATTATTTCTAAAGGCTCTAACATCCTTCCAAGTCCTACATCCCCACAGGCTTGTTCTCCAGAACCGGGGCCACAAAGAATATATCCTTTATCAATCAATTTCTTCAGATTTTCCTGAGTTCTAGAATCTCTCCACATTGCCTGGTTCATTGCTGGAGCTAGGCTTATAGGACCCTCAAACGCTAAGGTTANAGTAGAAAGTAAATCATCTCCCCTACCTGACGAAAGCCTAGCCAAGGTATTTGCAGTTGCTGGAGCAATTAATATACCATCAGCCCATTTCGCAAGTTCAATATGGCCCATAGCTGCTTCGGCCTCCGCATCTAACAATTCCCTAGAAACTCTATTTCCTGACAAGGCTTGTAAGGTTAGAGGTGTAATAAACTCTTCAGCAGACTTTGTCATCACTACACGTACTGAGCTTCCAGACTTTTTTAAATGTCGAACAATTTCTGCGGCTTTGTAAGCTGCAATCCCGCCCGTAACGCCTAATANAATGTTTTTATTTATCAAAGAGTCCAAATCTTCATCCTCAAAAAAAGAGATTATAGTCGCTTATTCTTGCTAGGAGTCAATGCTTCTGATATAAAACGCACCTCTAATTAGAAATATTTATTGGGTTATGTCTAAAGTCTGCCAAGTAACAGGAAAAAAACCTCAAGCGGGTAATAACGTCTCGCATGCAAAAAATAGAAATAAAAGAACTTTTCAGCCAAACCTGCATAAGCATAGATTCTGGGTAGAATCTGAGAATAGATATGTAAGTCTAACTGTCTCCGCAAAAGGAATGAGGACTATAGATAAAAATGGTATNGATAAAGTGCTTGCTGATTTAAGATCAAGGGGAACAAAAATATGAGAGAAAAAATTAGACTAGTCTCGTCAGCTGGAACTGGACACTTTTATACAACTGATAAAAATAAATCGGCCATGCCCGACAAAATGGAGATTAAAAAATTCGATCCCGTTNTTCGTAAGCACGTAATTTATACTGAATCAAAAATTAAGTAATTCCTGCTGCTTCTTTTATTAACCTTTTTTTGAGAAGTTGATTTTTATCTGCAAAATCAAAGGCNAGATTTCTTCCAAGCTTTAGCCATAAATTTTTCGAACCGAATCCTCTCTTGAATGCTTCCATTAGAGCTATCATCTTATAGCTTTCAGGTTGTCTTTTTTTTGCATACCTCTTTATAATTTTCGGATCATTCCAGTCTTCATGATTTCTCTTTGCAGAAATCATTAAATTAGATATCTCACTTACATCAGCTATACCTAAATTTAATCCCTGACCTGCCAAAGGATGAATTGTATGAGCAGAATCTCCAATTAAAATAGTACGATTTTTAGAAAAATTCTTTGCATGAAGTTGATGTAAGGGAAAATTTATTACCTTTTCACAGANGTTAATATTTCCAAACCTACTCTCACATTTGAGTTTCAGTTCTTCTAGTAAATCTGTTTCATCAAGATTAAGAAGTTTATTTCCGTATTCTTTGTCTGTAGACCATATCAGGGATGCTTTATTAGTTCCCNGCAGTGGTAAAAGAGCAATGGGTCCAGTATCTGTAAANATTTGATAGGCTGTATTACCAAGCGAAACTTCAGTTCTTACAGANGATACCANCGCTATTTGATCATAACTCCAAGANCGAATGGAGATCTTAGATAAATCTCTTACCTTTGAAAATGAACCATCNGCACCAACCAAAANATCTGAAGAGAATTCTTTACCGGNTTCAGTGACCACCAAGACGCGTTGCTCATCAAAATTTAGACTGTTAACAGATTCATTTTCAATAATAGTAATGTCTTCAATTGCAGCTAACTCTGAATAAAGAGCATTGAGTATTACGTTATTATGAACTATGTAACCTAATTCAGATCTTGATATTTCTGCACCTTTGAAATTAACTGATGAAGATCCTTCAGAGTCCCAAACAACAATCTCATCAAATAACTTGGCTTTCGGTTCAATCAAATTCCAAATACCCGCATTTCGAAAAGTTTCGATTGAAAATAGATTCAAAGATGCTGTTCTTCCGGTATGCAGGTCACCAAGCTGAATTGATGGCCTACCGCGATCAATTAAATTCACAGATATGCCAGCTTTACCTAATAGAAGAGTTAAAAGAGCACCTGTGACTCCTCCACCTATTATTGTAACTTGTGAGTTCACTTATCCTTTAACTGCCTGTTCAACTTCATCTATAGTTCTTGGAACATTTGGAGTAAGTACCTCAAATCCAGTATCTGTAATCAGAATATCATCTTCAATTCTCACACCAATACCTTTCCATTTATCATCGACATCTTCCAANGAGTTTAAAATATAAATACCAGGCTCTACGGTCATTACCATACCCTTTTCAAGTGCCCTCCAATCACCATCCTGTTTATAGCTTCCAACATCATGAACATCCATTCCTAACCAATGACCTATCCTGTGCATATAAAATTTTGAATACAAACCTTTATCTATAACTTCTTCTTTAGAGCCTTTTAATAATTTAAGTGATAACAAACCCTCCACGATCACTTCTATCGATTTCTCATGCATCAAGTTCCATTTATTTCCCGGCACTGCTTGATCCATTGATTGTTGGTGCGCTTCAAGAACTATGGAGTAAATTTCCTTNTGCTCTGGAGAAAATTTACCATTCACTGGGAAAGTTCTGGTGACGTCAGAGGCATAGTATNGATATTCACAACCTGCATCTACCAATACCAAATCGCCATCTATTAACTCACTGTTATTCTCNACATAGTGAAGGATGCAAGAATTATTTCCNCCGCCAACTATAGAATTGTAAGCAGGAGATCTAGCACCATTTTTATTAAAAGCATAAAGATACTCTGCTTCAAGTTGATACTCATACATGCCGGGCTTTACGGCTTGCATTGCTCTTATATGAGCCTCAGTTGTTATCGAGGCAGCTTTTTTCATTATCTCTATCTCTATATCTTCCTTTAAAAGACGCATTTCATGAATTATAGAGTCTAAAGATAAAAGATTCTGNGGAGGCTCAGATCCAGCCCTTGTATTGCTCCTTATAAGTTCTAAACATTCCTTAATTTTTAAATCGACTCCACAGGGTGCGCTCATAGAAAAGTANATGTTCTTAATGNCATCCAGCATTCCTGGTAACAATTCATCAACGGCATTTATGCTATATGCTGCATCAGCTCCGAAATTANAAACCGCTCCATCTTGGCCAGATCTGAAACCATCCCACTGCTCNCGAAGCGGATCTCTATCCCTGCAAAAAATGACAAATTTTTCCGTATTATGTCCAGGCCTAAGAAGCAATAGAGACTCTGGCTCTTCATATCCTGACAAATAATAAAAATTACTATCTTGTCGATAGGCATAATCAGTATCAGAGATTCGTGATTTAACTGGTGCAGATCCAATAATTATTGCTGAATCATCCAATACTTTCTCTGCCAAAGAGGATCTTCGTGCTGCAAAATTTTCTTTCATACTGTATATGATAAAGATAAGTGGTATGCGAATAAACATGGTAGCAAGAAATTGTGTTCAAAGTTAAACTTAACTGAGATGTCAGAAAACAAGTTAGACAATTTAGAGAAAGAAGTTCGAGAGCTCATAAAGCTTAGTCAGCAACTCAAAGAAGTTAATGATCATCTCTCAAATAAAAATGTTCAGTTATCAAAGGAGAACAATAAACTTTCTGAAAAATTAGAACTTGCAAAAGAGGGCATAGTAAAGATCATCAAAAATCACAAAGAAAAATGAGTAAGGCAAACACTTCAGTAGAAATTTTAGGGTCAACCTACAAAATTGCCTGTCCTCCAGAAGAAGCTGACGCAGTTAAAAAAGCTGCTGTTTATTTGAATAATAAACTTTCAGAAGTAAAGGAAAGTTCAGGGCTGGATGAAAAAAGAGCAGCAATAATCACTGCTTTAAANATCACTAACGAGTACTTAAAGAACCTTTCGGATNTAAGTAAAGACGAATCAATCAACAAAAGCGTTGATGATTTAACCNATGAAATTAAGGAACAAATAGAAAGATTATCTTTTAAAGCTTAANCAGTAAGTTATAATTTTCTTGTTTCCTGGATTATTCGATAGTTGTTACTACTCTCGAGCCGATAAAAAAATATTAGGAGACTCTGATAAATTTTATTGTGCATGCCCATCTATGGGAAGCCTAGTGAATTGACGGGGTCACCGCCTTGAACTTCACGGTTCAGGGCAGTAATCAACAACGGTACTCTGGGAAACGCCATCCATGACCGCAAAGCAGAAACTCAGAAAACAATACTTACAATTGAGGAGCAACCTAAANGATGATTTGCTTCGAAAAAATGAAGATAGAGTACTTGAAGTTTTAAAATCTAGTGATATCAAGCTGAATGGGAAAAAGGTTTCCTGTTACATGTCGGTTAAAAATGAGATGGGTACCAAGAAACTCATTAAGCTTCTAATTGCAGAGGGAAATAAGGTCTTTCTTCCAAAGATGATTACATATAAAAAAAAGTTAACATTCTTTGAGGTCAAATCGTTCAATGACCTGAGCAGAAATGAAATTGGAATTTTAGAGCCCAAAGAATCAGGCAAAATAGGACCTACTGAGCTAGATTATATTTTTATGCCATGTGTATGTTTTGATGAGAAAGGTTTCAGAGTGGGTATGGGTCAAGGATATTACGATCGTAGTTTGGATTCTATAGATCAATCTCAAACAAAGTTGATAATTTTAGCTCATGAAATCCAAAAAACTGAGTCTTGTTATCCTGAAAAACATGACATTAAAGCGGACTTCTGTCTCACTGATAAACAAGCCTACAGATTTGAATGAACTCTATTTTAAAAATGCTCTATAGGCTGAGTTCTGCGTCTCATCCCAAAACCTGAAGCCAGTTCCTGACAAATACTTAAGTAGTTTGGGGTAATTACTTCCTTTTGATTCAAAACCTACTAAAACTCTTCCGTAAGCAGATCCTTGGTTCCTATAATGAAATAAAGTTATGTTGAATTTATCACTTAACTTATCAAGAAAATCAACTAATGCACCAGGCCTTTCCGGGAATTGAACTCTGAAAATATATTCACCTCTCTCTAGTACGTTTTGCGGTGCCCTTCCCCCAACCATATGTTTTATATGAAGTTTCGCAACTTCGTTATTTGAAAGATCTTTAGGGGAAAATCCTTTTGATCTTAAATGCTTCAATAATTTACCTTTTCCGGACTTATCATTAAACCTACAAGCAACAAAAATATTAGCNTCATCGCTCTCTTCAGCCCTGTAATTAAATTCAGATATACTTCTTTTACCTAGGTAATTACAAAATCGCCTGAAACTCCCCTTCTCCTCTGGTATCTTAACGCTCAGCAAAACCTCTTTACTTTCTCCTAACTGAACCCTTTCTACTATATGTCCTAACCTGTCAAAGTTTAAATTTGCACCAGAGTTAATAGCCACCAGTTTCTTGTTTTTTATACCTCTTGACTGAACATATTTCTTAAGGCCAGCTAGGGCGAGTGCCCCTGCAGGTTCTGACATTATCCTTGTTTCCTGAAATGTATCCTGCACAGAGGCGCACATTTCATCCACAGAAACTGTCACAACATCATCGATCCAATCCTTAATTAGTGAGAAGGTCTTTTTACCAATTTGTTTGACTGCAACTCCGTCAGCAAAGAGTCCAACTTCTTTCAAAGCAAGTCTTTTGTTATTTTCTAAGGCTAATTTAAGGCAGGCAGCATCTTCAGGTTCTACTCCTATGATTTTAGTATTTGGGGATACTGACTTTAGATATGTACCTAAACCTGCCAAAAGTCCTCCACCNCCAACTGGGACAAACACTGCATCTATGCTTGAGCCAATCTCTTCGAAAATCTCTTTACCNACNGTTCCTTGCCCAACAATAACATCTNGATCATCGTATGGATGAATAAAGGTAAATCCATCTTTTTTTGCTAATGATGTTGCGTAATCGAACGCCTCATCAAAAGTATCTCCATAGAGTAAAACTTTACCTCCATAATTCTTTACTGNNTCAACCTTTATAGCAGGNGTTGTAATTGGCATTACTATNAAAGCNTTGAGTTTNAGGCTTTTCGCGCCATATGCNACTCCNTGAGCATGATTTCCAGCCGAAGCGGCTATTACTGAACCACTAAANCCACTTTTCTTAAGCTTGGCTAATTTGTTGTATGCTCCCCTTATCTTGAAAGAGAAAATAGGTTGTAAATCTTCTCTCTTTAAAAGTATTTCATTTTTTAATTTTTTTGAAAGCAAGTTTGCTCTTGAAATAGGAGATATATCAGCAACATCATATACTTNTGATGCATCTATTAATCTTTTGTACCGCTCGTACGGATTTGACTTCATATATTAACTAAACTTATTTTCTAAAAGCGAGTTATTATACTGTNATAAATACGAATAATGGTTTCTGTTGAAAAATATAATGAATCAAGACCTTAAAAAAGAAAAAACAGCAAAAGAAGCTTTTAAAATTATTGAGCCAGANCTAAGAAAGGACTCAGTAATNGGCATAGGNACTGGNTCAACTACAAACTTCTTTATTCNTGAATTAAATAAAGCCAAGNTNCAAATCAAGGGAGTCGTATGCAGTTCGNNTGCATCAGCCANTCTCATAGATAAGGCTTACGATATCTATTCATTGAATGATGTTCATGGAATAGACTTTTATATTGATGGAGCAGATGAATTCAATGANNGAAAAGAGTTAATAAAAGGNGGTGGCGGAGCGTTAACAAGAGAAAAGATCCTNGCAAATTCATCTGANAAATTTATTTGTATTGTTGACGANTCAAAGCAAGTTAAAAAATTAGGAAGATTTCCTTTACCAGTAGAAGTTATTGAANTNGCTAGAAGTGCTGTATCNAGAGAGTTAATGANGATGGGNGGAAAACCCATATATAGAGCAGGATTCATTTCGGANAATGGACATCAGATAATAGATATTCACAACTTGCCTATAGATNTTCCATACGAATTGGAAGAGAAGATTAANAATATTCCTGGCGTTGTNGAAAACGGAATCTTTGCGAAAAATAGTGCTAGTNTAATTTTATGNGCTACAGATGATGCAATTCAATTTATTGATTGAAAAAGCATTTAAAAGATAGTAAATACTTACTTACTATAGAAGCCTAGTTATTTCTTCCATTAGCTCAGTACTATCTGGCTCCACCTTTGTATCAAAACTNTTAACTTCCCCATTCTTGGAAATTAAGAATTTATGAAAATTCCATCCCGGCNTATTNCCAGTTATCTGNGCAAGAGATTTATAAAAAGGATGAGCATTCTTGCCCTTCACCGGTGTTGTTGCAAACATAGGAAAAGTTACACCATACTCAGTACTGCAAAACTCTTTTACCTTTGATTCGTCATTGTATTCTTGATACATAAAATCTCTTGAGGGAAAACCCAAAATTACAAAATCACTTTTTTCATAATTTTTATACAAATTTTGAAGAGCTTCATATTGATAAGTGAAACCACATCTGCTCGCAACGTTAACTGCCAAAACAACTTTATTCTTATATTCACATAAATTTATAGTTTCATTGGAATCCAAGATTCTTACTTCATGATCCAAAACTTCAGGACAAGAAAAAGCATAAGATCCATATANGAGCGATAAAAAGAATAGTATTTTTTTCATAATATTAATAAATCCAAACTTGCGCTTTTTCATCTACTAAATCAAAAAGCTCTATGACATCNTTATTATACATCCTTATACATCCATCAGAAGCAGGTTTTCCAATTAATCCNTCCTCAGCCGTTCCATGTATNTAAATATATCTTTCTCTTGAATCTATACCTTTTCCTTTATTTTTTCCTAACTCTAAACCATCCAGCCATAGAATTCTTGAAGTTACATGATCAAAATCTGTATCAATGTCTTCCTTAATGATAGTTGCAATAGCACCGTTCCATACTCTACCTTTTAAAATTGCGTTCAAAGGTAAGTTACTACCAATCTTCTTATAAATTTCATGTTTTCCTAATGGGGTTTTGAAACTATTCTCTTGACTCCCAGTTCCATAAACAGAAGAAGATATGCTATAAGTTTTCACTTCTGTACCTTTTTCTATATGTACCATTCTTTGAGATGTAATATCGACATAAAGAAGTGTCTCTATTTGAGAAAAATTAGGATCAATAAGTTCTATATCGTTTAAGATCATGTTTTTATTTGTTTTTTCGTCCTCAACTATCATAGCACAGGAATAAATACAAAAGACTGATAGTAAAACTAAATGGTACTTTATAATCTTATAATGTGACATATGTTCTGTTAATTAAATTTTCTTTTCTTAAAAGAGTAATATTCTACTAAAGTATAAGAAAAATATAATAATATAAGAAAAATAAGGGGAAAATTGCCCCAATTCGCATAAAAAGTTTGACCAGAGTACAACATAATTTTTCGTTTAAGCTTCTTTTCTTCAAAATAATCCTGTTTTTCAATTATTTTCCCTTTTTGAGATAAAAAAGCACTTATTCCACTATTTGTAGCCCTTACAAGTGGTTTTTGATGCTCTAAAGCTCTATTTTGTGCAATTTGCAAGTGTTGAACAGGGCCAATAGATTTTCCAAACCATGTGTCATTACTGACTGTAAGAAGTATATTGCTAGTTTCAGCAGCCTCTCTTATAAGGTTGTCAAAGGCAATTTCATAACAAATACTAGGGGCAAGATTAATTAAACCTGATTTTATAGGCTTTATCTCTTTACCGGGTATGGTATTTGTGAGTTTGAGGCCTAATATATCTAGTAAATTTCCTAAAATGCTTTCTAATGGTATAAATTCTCCAAAAGGTACTAGTTTAGTTTTATCATATTTTTTGTCAGCAAGCCCTAAAAACCTTAATCTGTTCCTAATTTTATAATTATTTTCTCTCTCAACTATTCCCGTAACTAATGTCAGATTCTTTTGACTGCTCAAAAGTTTTATTTCATTCATAAAATCTAAATTATCATTCTCAGAGATTACTAAAGCAGTTTCAGGAAATACGACTAACTCGCCTATTTGAGCTTCTTCTATGGAGTTATAGATCATAGCTTGAGTTTTTACTATACCAAATTGACTCCATTTTTCCTCTAAGGTTAAATTCGGCTGATGNANAGATACATCTATTTCACCTNCTTGATATGTCCACTCAATTTGTTTNGNTAAATTAGAGAAACAAATTAATAAAATTAGAAANGCAAATTGGGGNAGGGGATATNTTTTTTTGTTTACACAATCGACAATTTTATAAATNATTGAAGCCAATAATATTATAAAAAAAGTATTACCTTGNGCACCNATGATTGNAGTAAATCCATCTATCAGACTTTCACCAATCATGGTGCCCGAGATNAACCATGGAAAACCAGTAAAAAGATGAGATCTTATGATTTCAATAATCACCCAAGCACTTGGNAGGGCAAAATACATTCCCANNTTGTGANTCATAATTTTTTAAAGAACTNTANAGAAGAAAAGTTAGTGCAGANTATATCGATANAATTGANACAAAAATTANTATNAGAANAGATGAACCTATNATNNCNANATTNCCATGATAGTGAATACTNACATACAACCAAGAGATACCGGTCATCCACATACCGAAACCAAACCAATATCCTAAATAAAANAGGTCTCGTGATTTGAGTCCCTCGGCTAAAAATAAAAGACATGTTATNACGAGAATGGATACTACCCAAAGATCNAAGGGTGCAAAGCCTAGNGAGAATANTAGACCACAAACCAATGCATAAAAATTCTTTTTGAACATTAATTTAATATTAAAAAAAGAGATTAGATTTAGNAAGGTGTTAGTTAATTTTTGTGACNTTAATTCTCTTTATNCTTCTTCTTTCAAGGGAATTTATTACAAAGCGTAAACCTTCAATATTTATAGCATCATTNGGTTTAGGAAACCTNGCAAAATGATGCATTACAATTCCTCCGAGNGTATCAAAATCCTTATCACTTAAACTTGAATTAAANTGCTCATTGAAAACATCTATTGGTGTAAGTGCAGANACCAAANACTCTCCTTCAGCAATCTCTTTGATAAGTGTCCCGCTATCTTTATCATGTTCATCCTCAATTTCCCCTACAATTTCTTCAAGGACATCCTCGATAGTCACAATCCCTGTAATATCACCGTATTCATCAAGTACTACTGCCATATGATTCTTGCCTGCTTTAAGTTCATCAAGAAGATTATTTAATTTCTTACTTTCTGGAACAAAAACGGCTGGCCTGATAAGCCTNGATAGTTGAAATTCATTTAAATTCTTTGTGGAAATAAAAGGCAATAGCTCTTTTGCTAACAANATACCTTCTATCTTATCTGTCTCAGGATTTAANATAGGGAATCTGGAGTGNCCAGATCTAATGACCCTTGGTAGAAAATCCTGAGGTTTCTCCTCTTTTTCAATNAAAACAACCTGTGGTCTNGGAATCATTACATCTCTAACTTGATCTGTTGAAACCTTTAAGGCTCCTTCAATCATATTGAGAGTACCCTTTTCAAGCACACCTCTTTCGCTTGAATCTCTTATNGATCCAGCAAGTTCTTGCTTGTTTTTGGGTTTATAGGAGAAATTTCTATAAATTTCTTTGATTTTGTTTTTTATTCTATTCCTAAAGCCGAGTGCATTAGACTCAGCAGATATACTTGGGGGCTCGTCGTTCATTAACGCCTCATNTCAAAAACACNNATACATAATAATTTGTTTCAATAGGGGTTCGCAATACCTAATTTTTTAAGAGTATTTATTTCAATTNCCTCCATAACCTNTGCAGATTTACTATCTNCGTGGTCATAACCCAATAAATGCAGTACTGAGTGGANNATCAGATGGATTAAATGATCATGTTCTTTTTTNCCTTGAACNATNGATTCTTCTTTGATCACANAAGGGCAAATTGCAATCTCACCTAATAAATCTTCATAANNTTNAGGATCAGAAGGAAAGGANAGGACATTCGTAGTTTTATTTTGNTTTAAAAATCTTCTNTTAAGCTCTTTTATTTCCTGCTGACTNACAAAAGATATGTTGATAGATTTACAANTAATNACCTCNTCGAAATTAGCATTGAGTTCGCAAAGCGTTTNTATTGATTCCAAGATAAGACNCTCAGAATATCCAANCTCTTTATGATTACTTGATATAGTAAGTTTTGGAGAAACATTATTCATTTATTTNAGAAATCTAGCGTATGCCTCNACTATTTTCTGGACTAGACCATGTCTAACGACATCNTTAGTTTGGAACTCTACCAAACCGATATCCTTTATAGANTTGAGAACTTCGAGTGAATTTACAAGTCCTGAAGGNGTATTCTTTGGAAGNTCTATTTGGGTAATATCACCTGTGACGACAACCTTNGAGCCAAATCCGAAACGTGTTAGNAACATCTTCATCTGCTCTACTGTTGCGTTTTGACTTTCATCCAAAATTATAAANGAGTTGTTTAATGTTCTTCCTCTCATAAAAGCAAGCGGTACNACTTCAATNATATTCCTTTCTATAAGCTGATTNGTTTCTTTATAACCTATCATTTGAAACAANGCATCATACAAAGGTCTCAAGTAGGGATCTACTTTCTGACTCAAATCTCCNGGTAAAAATCCAAGTTTCTCTCCAGCTTCCACCGCTGGCCTAACAAGTAAGATTTTTTCTACTTCGCCCTTAGAAAATTGTTCAACGGCCAAAGCAACAGCTAAAAAGGTTTTTCCAGTACCTGCTGGACCGATGCCAAAAGTTAAAACTTTTTTCTTGATTGTTTCTACATAATGCTCCTGACTACCATGGTTAGCAGTNACGATAAGACTAGGAGTCTTAATAACCTGACGGCTTGTGGTTTCCTTNTTTATGTTNTTTAGATCATTCATCCCTTTTCTCAAGTATAAGTGAACTTCCTCAGGTCTTATTTGTTTTTTTTCATCCAGATCATCATAAATCCTTAAGATTATATCTTTAGCAATTTCAGCATTTCTCNCTTCTCCATTTATTTTAAAACTGGGGCCACGGTTTAAAATTTTGATATCCAGCTCTTCTTCTATTTGCTTCAAAATGGAGTTCGCAGGACCACATAAGTCTGTTATCTTTNCATGATTTATAGGATTTAATTGGAACTTCATTCAGAAATCTAGANAACTATGCCTTTTAAAGATTTATTTTGAGCATGAACAATTTCTATATCAATTATNTTACCAATCAATGAGTGATCTNAGCATGGAAAGATGACTACTTTATTGTTCTCAGCTCGTGCCTGAAATTCTCCTGGATTTTTTTTTGATACTCCTGTGACCATACACTTNCTTGTCTGACCTACCATCTTTCTNCTGATCCNAATAGCNGAGTTTTCGAGNTTGTTCTGTAAAATTGAAAGTCTCTCCCTTTTTTCTTCCATNGGAACATTATCNTCTAAATCTTTTGCAGTNGTGTTTGGTCNTGGNCTATAAATGAAGCTGAAGGATTCGTCGTAGCACACCTGATCAACTAAATCTAAAGTATCTAAAAAATCACTTTCTGTTTCTCCAGGAAAGCCAACNATAAAGTCTGACGATATGCTTATGTCNGCTCTAGCTGATTTCAATTTCGAAATTATTTCCAAGTATTCCTCTCTGCTGTGCCTTCTTCTCATTTGCTTAAGAATTTCATTAGAGCCACTTTGAACCGGTAAATGAACATAGCTTATTAATTCGGGGACNTCAGCAAAGGTATCAATCAAATCTTGACCGAATTCAAAAGGATGAGAGGTTGTAAACTGTATCCTCTCAATACCCTCTATTTCAGAGGTTGCTTTAATCAAGTTAGATAATCCTAAGCCTTTAGTTTTCAACTTTGAATCACGATACGAATTAACATTTTGGCCTAAGAGATTTACGTCTTTTACTCCAATCATTGCTAACTTTTGAATTTCNTCCAAAATGTCTTCAATAGGTCTACTTATTTCATTGCCNCTTGTATGAGGAACAACGCAAAAGGAGCAATACTTGTTNCATCCCTCCATTATTGAAACNTATGCTGATGGTCCGTCATTCTTCTGATCTGGAAATGATTCAAATTTTTCAGTTTTNGGGAAGGTNATNTCTATTGCATTAATTGATTTTTCGACAGTGCTTTCATACAGGGTAGGCACCCTATGAATTGTTTGAGGTCCAAAAACCATATCAACCTGTGGAGCCCTTTTCATAATACTTTCGCCTTCTTGACTTGCTACGCACCCACCAACACCAATCTTTAAATTAGGATTCTTATCTTTAAGTTTTTTCCAACGCCCCAGTTGGTGAAATACTTTTTCCTGGGCTTTCTCTCGGATTGAGCATGTATTAAGAAGTATTAGATCAGCTTCTTCTTCATTGTTAGTAGTCTCAAAACCATGACTTTCATTCAACAAGTCCATCATACGATCGGAGTCATATTCATTCATCTGACATCCGTGGGTCTTGATAAAAAGCTTCTTGACCATATATTTAGGTTTATCTTTTAAATATCTCTGTAAAAACTATTTGAAGGCAGGAATTGTAATGGCAAAAAAAGGAATCTACAAAGTTGTATTTGTCCAACTAGGGGAAATTTATGAAATTTATGCTGAGGCTATTTATCAAAGTGATATGTATGGATTCATTGAAGTTGAAGAATACATTTTTGACCAAAATTCTCAGATCGTTGTCGATCCAAATGAGGAAAAGTTAAAAAACGAGTTTAAAGGCGTTCAAAGAAGCTATATTCCCATAAATTGTATTATGAGAATCGATGAGGTTGATAAGAAAGGTAAAGCAAAAATCACTTCAAATGATTCTGGAAAAGTTATGCCAATGACAAACACNATATTTGAGAGCCCAGGAACGAAAAAAGATTAGATAAAAAAATTGTCTCTATAAAATTTAAGCTCTTCGATNGATTCNAGAACATCCTCCATAGCTCTATGGCCACCTCTCTTCTTAAATCCTTCTANTAATTCAGGATTCCATCTTTTTAAAAGCTCTTTAATCGAACTTACATCAACATTNCTGTAATGAAAAAAAGCATCTAGCTTGGGCATATATCTCCTCAAGAATCTTCTGTCATGTGAAATTGAGTTGCCGCATAAGGGAGATCTTCCAGATTCTGTATGGCGTGANAAAAATTCCAAGGTCTTTTGCTCTGCTTGCTCAACAGTAACATTTGTCACTCTTAAACTATCTACCAGGCCTGATTTAGTGTGTTGATTGGTATTCCATTCATCCATGTTATCTATAAATTCAGCAGGTTGCTTTATAACAAGGTTTGGGCCCTCAATNACCTCAGATAAATCNTGANTAGTAACTGCTGAAGCTATCTCAATAATTCTTTCTGAATCAGGGTCTAAACCCGTCATTTCTAAGTCTAACCAAACTAGGGTAGGATATTTCTTTGTATCTGACATTTGCGGACAGAATTCTAACTGCAATTTACAATAACCCCTAACGATGTTTAAAAAAAAATTTAGAATTTACCTATTTTTACTTATACCGTTTTTATTGAACTCTTGTTCAATTGCCGGATCATGGGTTTATGAAAGAATAGATTCATATTTGGCAGATTATTTCATTGAATTTGCNGATTTTAACCAAATACAAAAACAAGAAATTAATAAAACATCTAAGGAATTTCATGACTGGTTTTCCGAGAGTGAATTACCAAAGATCAAGGGGTTACTNCTTGAGTTGAAAAACATTGATCCAAATAATCCAAAACGTGAAATATCTTTGGCTTATGAAATGGGTGAGCTGATTTTTGCTAGGGCAAATGNGTATTTCGAGGAGCCCATCATTCAATTCACTAAAGGCATAACTGATAAGCAAATCGATCAAATGAAACAGCACTTCGAAACAATCAGAAAAGAAAGAGAAGAAGAACGTAAAAAAGAAAAAAAGAACTATAAACAAAGAATCTCAGAAAACTTTGTCTCTGGGTTCAATCGAGTGGGCATTAAGCTTGATGATAGTCAGTTAATGCTAATTGATGGCAAGCTAAATAATTATGCGGAGGTAAGAGAAGAGTGGTCAAATCTACAAAAAATTTGGATTGATGAATTTATAGACTTACTCAGACAAAAGGATGCAGATGAATACAGCACTAAGATGCTGAATTATTTGAGATCCCTNGAAAATTTAGGCAGTTCAGAATTTAGAGATAAGATCGAAAGCAATGAAAAGCTCTCATTAGAAATTATAAACGCCACTTTCATGACTTTAAATGANAAACAACTAAAAAGCTTTAAAAGAAATATGGACATCTACATCAAATCAATTAATAGAATTTTATCGAATAGAGGCATAAATACTGATCCCATAGGATAGAATGCCCCGCTATTTTCATGAAAAGTAATAAAACAAATAAGACAACCTTTGGATTCAAAGAAGTAGATTCAGACAAGAAAGCCGATCTAGTTGGAGAAGTATTCGATTCGGTTTCAGGTAATTATGATCTTATGAATGATCTGATGTCTTTGGGAATACATAGGCTATGGAAGAGGGTGACNGTTGAAACAGCAGGGATTAGAGAGGACTCTGTTGTTCTGGACCTTGCNGGNGGTACTGGAGANATGGTTAANNTAATGAGGAGCAAGATTTCAGANAAGGGAACACTAGTACTNAGCGATATTAATGCATCAATGCTAAANGAAGGAAGAAATCGCCTTATTGATGAGGGAATTGATAATATCCAAATTGCTCAAATAGATGCACAGGANCTCCCTTTNAGNGAAAATACTTTTGATTTTGTGACTATNGCATTTGGTCTTAGAAATGTAACTGACAAGGAAAAGGCTCTCAACTCTATCTTCAGGGTATTGAGGCCCGGTGGAAAACTTATCATCTTAGAATTTTCCAAGCCAACCAATGCAATATTTAGAGAAATATATGATCTTTTCTCATTTGAGGTGATTCCTAAGATAGGAGAATTTATAGCTAAAACAGAGGAAAGTTACAGATANTTGGCAGAATCAATAAGAATGCACCCAACACAAGAAGAGCTTAAAGAGATGATGCAAGAATCTGGTTTCACTAAATGTAAGTATCAGAATCTTACAAATGGTGTAGTGGCTATTCACTCAGGTATAAAAGGATTGATTGATGCTTAAAGATACGTGGAGACTATTAATAATTCTCCATACACTNTTNAAGGCTAGACTTGATNATGAATTAGANCTATTTCAAANATCAAAGCTATTAAGNNTTTTTATATTGCCATGGAAAGTTTTCTCAACTAAGGATGCATTAGGAGATAGATTGAGAATAGCTCTTGAAGAGTTAGGGCCTATTTTTATAAAGTTTGGCCAATTACTATCAACAAGACCCGATGTAATTCCGAGTGAAATAGCCTCGAGCCTAAAAAAACTTCAAGATAACTTACCTCATTTCTCAGATGCTGAAGCCATTGGCATTATAGAGAGAGAACTTGGAGCAAGTATTGAATCTAAGCTTAAAAATTTCGAATCTAAACCAATTGCAGCAGCCTCGATAGCCCAAGTTTATTCGGCAGAATTGAAAGAAAATAACAGAGAAGTTGTACTTAAGGTTGTTAGACCAGGAATAAAAAAAATTATTAAGCGGGACATCTCCCTGATGAGAAGAATTGCACTTTATGCAGAAAAAATATCGGGTGATGCCAAAAGGCTCCAATTATTAGCATTAGTCGAAGAGTACGAATCAGTGATCTTGTCGGAGCTTGATATGAGAATTGAAGCTTCAAATATCAAACAAACAAAAAGAAACTTTAGTGAAAGCAAACTGCTTTATGTGCCTGAAGCATATCTAGACCTTTGTACTGAGAATTTGCTTGTAATGGAAAAAATTGAAGGCATTCCTGTAGATCGACTAGAAATCCTAAATTCCATGGGTGTAAACTTAAAGTTAGTCGCTGAGAGAGGTGTAGAAATTTTCCTCAAGCAGGTTTTCATCGATAACTTTTTCCACGCAGATATGCATCCTGGAAATATATTTATAGATGCAAAAAAACCGGAAGATCCTGCCTATGTTGCTGTTGATTATGCAATAGTAGGATCTTTGAGTGAAGAGGAGCAGTTTCAAATTGGTAGAATGCTCATAGCAGTTATTGGTAGAGACTTTCGTGAAGTCGCTAATATACTCATCGATGCAAAATGGGTTGATCCAAGTACAAGAATTAATGACTTAGA
>PAOE01000018.1 GCA_002707915.1 Gammaproteobacteria bacterium | reverse complement strand
TTCATATGTTGGCATTCTGGAGTTTTTTTGAATGAAACTCTCTACTATTTTTTTTAGTTCAGGCTTTAAAACTTTATCGGCTATATTGATGTGACCTGCTTCTGTTGAAACCACTGATTTTCCTACTACTCCTGCTAGGCCTAAGCCTGTCCCTGGCGATACGAGTATTATTGGTTTATTACTATCTATAGAATTATTCCCAATATAAGATAAAAACTTTGGATTAAGATTGTGCAAAGCGTTTGCTTGTAAAGCTAAGTCATTCAAAACAACCAACCCATTGGGGAATACTTTCTTTTCTAAAGAGCTTATTCTAAATTCCAAATCAACATTAACAAAAGTAACCTTATCGCTCAAAATTGGCGCAGCTACACCAATAACACCTTTTTTAGTTTCTAAGTTGTTTTCATTTATGTAGTTAATGCAAAGTTCTTCTATGGAATCAAACTGATCTACTGGATAAGTACAGACTGCCGAAAAGGTTGAACCATCCTCTGTGACACAGAACCTAGCGTTGGTTGCACCAAGATCGGCTATTACAATCAATTACCTTTCTCCAAACTATCATCATGAAATTCTATAATCTTAGTAACAATAGTTATTAAATTTGATTCTACTAAATCTTTTTTATTTACTAAGATGTCAAACATTTCTATATCTTCATAAGTCAAGAATTGTTGAAATTTGTTTATTTCCTCAGCTGTAAGATTTGATAGATTTTTTTCAACGAAAGGAATTAAAATCGCGTCAAGTTCCCACAATCCCCTTCTGCATTGCCATAAAATTTTTTTCTCTAATTCGTCCAAATTATTCCCTTATAATATATGTAATGAAAGAAAACGCTTTGTTAAAACTTGACCATTTGAGCACACTTGAAATAAATGGCAAAGGCTCATTCGATCTTCTTCAAGGACAGATCACAGCTGATATTAACAAAGTATCTGATAATAATTGCGTAATTGGGGCTATGTGCGATATCAAAGGAAGAGTCATTAGCTCTTTTATCGTCGTCAAAAACTTCAAACAGGATGACGGTTACATATTAATTGGCAATATCGATTCTCTCGAAATTTTAAATGATGCATTAAGCAAATTTGTTCCATTCTATAAAACTGAGCTTATTTTAAGTGATCAAATGACAATAGTAGCCATCAAAGAGTCATGTCTATTGAAAGATTTTCCTGAAACTGATCTATCTAAGACATCCCAAAATCAAGATAATTTTCAAAGAGTTCATTATTTGGATAAGGATTTCCACCTGCTAATTGCAGATGAAATAAGTGCTTTTGGCGCCTATGAAATAGATGAGAATCAAAATCTTTGGGAATTAGATGAGATTAAACATAATAACTTTGAGATTTCATCTTCAACAACCGGTATTTTTACTGCTCATGAGCTTGGTTACGACAAAACCAAAAGAATTGACTTTGAAAAAGGATGTTATACCGGACAAGAAGTTGTTGCCAGAATGCAATATCGGGCAAAGACACTGCCTAAATTATTAAGCCTTAAGTCAAAAAATATTTATGAAGTAATGTCAAAAATTTACAACGACCAAAGAAAGCAAATTGGCATAGTTCTTTCAAGTGCTCAAAGTGAAGATACCAACCACTACCTTCTTTCAATGAATAAAAATTACCAAAATCAGGACTTTGAGTTTTAATTATTTGTCCATTTAATTGGATTTTGTCCATTTAACTCTAAATATTTATTAGCCTTAGAAAAATGTTTACATCCAAAGAATCCTCGATGAGCAGATAAAGGAGAGGGATGAGAGGCATTTAAGATGCAGTGAGATTCCTTTCTTATCTTAAATCCTTTCTTTTGAGCGTAACCTCCCCATAACATAAAAACTATGTGTTTTTTATGATCTAGAATTTCAATGATTTTATCAGTGAATTCTTCCCAACCATGATTTGCATGAGACGCTGGATCGCCATGATTGACTGTTAAAACTGAATTAAGCAATAGAACCCCTTGCTCTGCCAAAAAAGAAAGATCTCCGTGTTTGGGTGGCTCCATACCTAAATCCTCTTTGATTTCTTTGTATATATTTTTCAAGGAGGGTGGTATCTGAAGTCCTTTTTCAACCGAAAAAGCAAGACCATTGGCCTGATTCCTGCCATGGTAAGGATCTTGACCTAAAATAACTACTTTTACATCATCTACCCCAGTCAATTTTAGGGCTCTAAAGGTTTTTTTGTTAGAAGGGTAAATCCTCTTTTCTTTTCTTTTTTCTTGAATGAGAAACTTTCTTAAATTTTGCATGTAAGGTTTTTCAAACTCTGGTTTTAATAATTCGAGCCAAGTCTCATGCATATTAGGAGAACGATTATTCGTCATAAATATCAATTATATGGTACTAAAGTTTGTGTGCTAATAATTGAAAATTTACCAGAAAATATTATAGAAAATTTATCCACAAAATCTGTGGATAACTTTATGGATAACTTAGCTATTAATACAATGTGAGAATTAATAAAGGGCTTTCAGCAGATTGATCAATTTTCAATCAGTTTTTTAATTTTTCAATATAATCAACAGTTTAAAAGAAAATATAGAAGTAAAAATCTAATTATCTCATTATTCATAATTAACTAAAAATATTCAAAAGTTTGCCCGAAAACTGTGCGTAAATTGCAAAATTGTATTTATTATTTTCAAAAGATATATTAACTTTTATAAAAACAATAACTTAAAATTTAGGTTATGAGCCTAACGTTTATCACGTTCTCTATTTCTCTCAAACTGTTAATAGACATTTCGTCAACGGGATTTTCTACATCTATTAAGTTATAAGCGATTTCCCCTTTACTAACGTTTGTCATCTCTGCAATATTCAGGTTAAGGTCTCCTAGGGCAGTTGTTATTTGCCCAATCATAGCTGGCACGTTCCTATTTGTAATACTTATCCTGAAGTCCGTAGTTCTCACTAAATGAACGTCNGGAAAATTAACAGAATTTTTTATATTGCCAGTCTGTAAAAATTCCTTCATCTGGTTAACTGCCATCACTGCACAATTTTCTTCTGCCTGTTTTGTGCTGGCACCAATGTGAGGTAAAAGCACAACATCACCCGCTGTATTAGCTCTAGCTATNAGCTCGGGTGTTGGAAAATCAGTNATGAAATTTTTTAGATGACTGGTATNAAGATAATTTAGAACATCGGATGTATTCACAACCTCATGTCTNGCAAAATTAAGCAGGGAAAGGTCTGAAGACTTTTTAAATAAACCTTCATCAATTATTCTTTCCGTTGAAGGTAGAGCGGGTATGTGTATTGAGACGTATTTACTTTGTTTAAATANATCTTCAATTGNATCTGCNGGCAAAACTTGGCTAGGTAGTCTCCAAGCTGCCTCNACTGACAGGGCAGGATCATANCCAATCACATTCATATCGAGTGCAACTCCCATTCTTGCAACCTTGGAACCTATTGCTCCAAGGCCCACTACTCCCAATGTGGCACCAGCTAACTCACTACCCTTGAATTGTTTTTTATTAGNTTCTAAAAATGGTTCCAATTCATCCATCTCTTTCATTGCAGAAAGGTTATTAACAAAATCAATGCTTTTGTAGACATTTCTCGATGAAAGCATAAGACCTGCAAGAACAAGTTCTTTTACAGCATTGGCGTTAGCACCNGGAGTATTGAAGACAACAACTCCTTTACTAGTGCAATTTTCGATTGGTATGTTATTGACTCCTGCACCTGCTCTAGATATAGCTTTTAAGTCTTGAGTGATGACTTCTTGGGATAGTTTGGTGCTTCTNACTAGAATACCATCAGGTGAGTTGGATTCTTCATCAATAATACATGCCGTTCCCTCTAGTTCATCAAGACCGACTTGAGCTATATTACTCATTGGTTTCACTGTGAATTGCTTCATAAAATAGAGATAACTAATTTAGGCGCTGAAGCTTAACATTAATTGCTAAAATGATCGATAATCTATATAGTTCTGCTCTTTTTTTTAGTTGTGAATAATCAATTCCTAACCCTAAGCGATTTATCTAAAGATACTTTGGATGAGGTGCTTGATNTGTCTTTAGAGTTAAAAAAAAATCCGCAGAATNATGCACCCCTAAAAAATAAATTCTTGGGATTAATATTTGAAAAGCCCTCNACTAGGACTCGNGTATCTTTTGAAGTTGCAATGGCACAGCTCGGCGGAAGAGCGAGTTTTCTTTCTGTTAATGACTTGCAACTTGGCAGAGGTGAGCCGATNGAAGACACNTCTAAAGTACTCAGTTCTATGGTTGATGGTCTTGTTTTNAGAACTATGAATCATAAAACCCAAGAGGANTTTGCATTNAATTCTGCCGTACCCATCATTAATGGACTAAGCGATAAATCTCATCCATGCCAAATATTAGCAGATCTTCTTACCTTCAAAGAGGAAAGAGGTGAAATTGAGGGAAAAAAAGTTGCTTGGTGCGGGGACTTTAATAATGTTTGTAAGAGCTATGNAGAGGCCGCAANAATTTTTAGTTTCGAGTTGTGGATTTGTTGCCCCGAAGAGTTCCTACCTGAAAATAGGGAGTCATATGAAAATGTTAAGTTCACTTCTTCTCTCAAAGAGGCAACAAAGGATAGTGNTATNGTAACAACTGATGTCTGGATTTCTATGGGTGATGAAAGTGAATCTACCANAAGAAAAGATGCATTTAGCAGTTATCAANTTAATGAAAAAGTATTAGATGAAGCCTCTTCAGATGTAATATTCTTACATTGTTTACCAGCCANAAGAGGCCAAGAAATTTCTGAAAATTTACTCAATGATCCNAGAAGCCGTGTTTGGANTCANGCNGAAAATAGACTTCATGCACAAAAAGGTCTTCTTTTAGAACTATTAAAATAAAATTAGGTTAAAACTTTCTTTACNGCCTTTTTCCATTCTAAATATTTATTCGATTCTTTTTCTGGAAAAAAAGTTCTCTCAATTTCTCTAGATTCCTTTAATCCATTCAAGTCGTCGAAGAGACCAGCGCTTATCCCTGCCAAAAAAGCTGCACCTAATGAAGTTGTTTCTATTATTNTTGGACGTTCNACCTCAACACCTAATATATTTGACAGCTTTTGACAAAACCAAGAGTTGGCAACCATGCCNCCGTCAATCTTCAAACTATTAAAGCTTGCATTATCTTTACTCATAGCCTCAAGAAGATCTTTTGTGAGAAAAACAACCGACTCTAGTGTAGCTCTCACTATATCTGCTTTAGTAGAATCTCTAGTTAACCCAAAAATAGCACCCCTTGCGCTTGCGTCCCAGTAAGGAGCCCCAAGTCCTGTAAGAGCTGGAATAACTAAAACATTAGATTCATCTGANGCCTGCATTGCCAATTTTTCTGTGTCAGANGCATCAGAAAAAAACTCCATTTCATCTCTAAGCCACTGTATTGCTGAACCTGCTACGAAAATACTGCCTTCAAGCGCATAAGTAATTTTTCCATTTACGCGGTAAGCAACTGTTGTCAGCANCTTACTTTGAGAATGAAGTCTTTCGGCACCGGTGTTGAGAATCAAGAAACATCCAGTTCCATAAGTACTCTTGACCTCTCCAGGCTTCACACAACATTGTCCTATTAGTGCTGCTTGCTGATCGCCTGCAACGCCTCCAATACTAACTTCTCCGCCAAGTACACTTGTTGTACCGAAATCAAAGACATTATCACATACCGCAGGAAGCATGCTCCTTGGTATTTCGAATAGATTCAGTAAATCTTCATCCCACTTTTGTTCCTCTATGTTAAAAAGCATGGTTCTAGAAGCATTAGTTACATCGGTCTTATGGCTCTTNCCTCCTGACAATTTCCANATCAAATAACTATCAANTGTGCCAAAAAGCAACTCTCCGGCAAGTGCCCTTTTTCTAGCACCCTNCACATGATTNAGAATCCAATTAACTTTCGTAGAAGAGAAATAAGGATCCATCGTTAAGCCTGTTNTGGAATTAACCATTTCAGTCTGATCATTAAGTTCACTGCAAAAATCAGCTGTCCTTCTATCTTGCCAGACTATTGCATTGTAAATAGGTTTTCCATCTTTCTTATCCCAAACAATAGTTGTTTCCCTCTGATTTGTTATACCNATCGAGGCAATATCTTTACTAACCAAGCTATTTCTCTTTACCAAAGAAGNAAGAGTAGACAAAACTGATTCCCAAATTTCTTCNGGGTTATGTTCAACCCAACCTTCCTTNGGAAAATATTGCTTAAATTCTAGTTGAGAGGAGTCAATGAACCTACCTTTGTCATCATATAAAACTGATCTTGTACTAGATGTGCCTTGATCAATTGCTAGTAAATATTTCCCCATAACTNCTCCACACGCTCAGTATACNAAATACAAGATTACTAAATACTTATCCACAGTAAATTAACAGAAAATTTGTATGTTTATAGTATTGTGTTTTTGTCTAAAACACAGTATCTTGTGTCCCCTAAGTTAAATAGACACAANATATAGGGATATTAAGAAAAAAGAAATATTAGACAAAGGGAAGGGAAAAGATGGAATCATCAGCTCAATCACAAGAAAAAGAACAAAAACCACAACAANCAAGTAAACAACAAGCCAAACCAGCAATTGCACCAGGGCAAATGAGGGTGATAAAAAGAAATGGATCAGTTGTCTCGTATGATGCAGAAAAAATAGCTATCGCCATAACGAAGGCATTTTTAGCTGTAGAAGGCGGAGCAGCGGCCGCGTCAACCAGAATACACAACGAAGTGAACGAGTTAGCTAATGCTGTAACNAGAACTTTTAATAGAAGAATGCCCTCCGGAGGAACACTCCACATNGAGGAAATACAAGATCAAGTTGAATTAGAATTAATGAGATCAGGGGAGCAAAAAGTAGCAAGAGCATATGTTCTCTATAGAGAAGAGAGAAAGCAGTTAAGACAACAACAAGAACCACAAAAAGGAACAAAAGAAGAAATAAAAATCACCTTAGAAAATGGAGATGAAGATACCCTAGATATAGACCGTCTAGAGGCNATGGTAGCAGAGGCATGCGAAGGACTTGAGGGAACAGACTCTGCCTTGATAATAGAAGAAGCAAACAAGAATTTATACGATGGAGTGACGGAAGATGATGCAAGGACTTCTTTGGTCATGACTGCTAGAACGCTTGTAGAACAAGAACCAAATTACACATATGTTACGGCAAGAATATTATTAGATAATATAAGAACAGAAGCTCTTTCATACCTCGGCATGCAAAAACAGGCAACGCAGAGCGAAATGAAAGACCTATATCATCAAGCTTTTAGAAATTTCTTAGGAAAAGGGGTGGAAAATGAAATACTAAATCCAGAGTTGCTTGAAATGGATATTGAGAGGCTTGGCAAGGCTATTAATCCAGAGCGAGATAATTTATTCACATACCTAGGACTACAAACACTTTACGATAGGTATTTCATTCATGACTCTGAGACAAGGTACGAACTGCCTCAAGTTTTCTTCATGAGAGTATCTATGGGATTGGCTTTGAGAGAAGAGCAGAGAGAAGAGAGAGCAATTGAATTTTATAACCTCTTGTCTAGCTTTGACTATATGAGTTCTACACCTACCCTATTTAATTCAGGAACAAAGCACTCTCAGCTGTCTTCTTGCTATCTGACAACCGTGCCAGATGATCTACATGGTATTTATGGAGCTATACAAGACAATGCAATGTTATCAAAGTGGGCAGGTGGACTAGGAAACGACTGGACCCCAGTCAGAGGCTTGGGCTCTCAAATAAAAGGAACAAACGGAAAGTCTCAAGGAGTTGTACCGTTTTTAAAGGTCGTTAACGATACNGCCGTTGCAGTTAATCAGGGCGGTAAAAGAAAAGGAGCCGTATGTTCTTACCTCGAAACCTGGCATATGGATATTGAGGAATTTGTTGAGCTCAGAAAGAATACGGGGGACGACAGAAGAAGAACTCATGATATGAATACTGCCAATTGGGTTCCNGATCTGTTTTTAAAGAGAGTCTCNGAAGACAAAAAATGGACTCTTTTTACACCCAGCGATACACCAGACTTACATGACCTTTATGGCANGGACTTTGAAAAAAGATATGAAGAATANGAAGCACAAACTAAAACAGGAGAAATAGAGTTTTTNAAAGAGGTAGAGGCAAAAGAGTTGTGGAAGAAGATGCTATCAATGGTATTCGAGACAGGTCATCCATGGATCACATTTAAAGATGTNTGTAATCTAAGGTCACCTCAACAACATATAGGTGTCGTTCACTCATCAAACTTATGTACAGAAATTACACTCAATACAAGNCAAGAGGAAATTGCTGTCTGTAATTTAGGCTCTGTCAATCTTACTCATCATATTAAAGACAATGCNATGGATGAGGNAAANCTAGAAAAAACAATAAATACTGCAATCAGNATGNTAGACAACGTTATTGATATCAATTTTTATGCTGTCGAAGCAGCCGAGACCTCAAACATGAGACANAGGCCAATAGGTCTAGGCATTATGGGATTTCATGATGCCCTNTATATGTTAAATACTCCTTATGCATCTCAAGAAGCNGTAGATTTCGCTGATACATCTATGGAGATGGTTAGCTACTATGCGATTAAGGCTTCAAGCGATCTAGCTAAAGAAAGAGGGAAATACCAATCGTANGAAGGCTCTCTTTGGAGTCAAGGTATATTGCCTTTAGATTCTATAAAGCTTCTTAAAGAAAGCAGAGGAGATGACTANCTNGATATNGATGAAAGCTCAACAATGGATTGGGAGACACTACGNGAGAAGGTTAAAAAGCAAGGTATGAGGAACTCTAACGTAATGGCAATTGCTCCCACAGCAACAATAGCNAATATAACTGGGGTATCTCAATCNATAGAACCCACATATCAAAACCTATACGTAAAATCTAATCTTTCTGGAGAATTTACAGTCACGAATATACCCATGGTCGAAAAGCTAAAAGAGTTAGGTTTATGGGACTCGGTAATGATCAATGATCTTAAGTATTATGATGGAGCCGTAAAAGGAATTTCTAGAATACCTGAAGAAATCAAAGAGTTATTTGCCACAGCTTTTGATATAGAACCTAGATGGTTGATAGATGCAGCAAGCAGACGACAAAAATGGATAGACCAAAGTCAATCCTTAAATTTATACATAGATGAACCTAATGGCAAAAAGTTAGACATAATGTATAGAATGGCATGGCTAAGGGGTCTNAAGACAACCTATTACTTGCGTTCAAGATCTGCAACAACAACCGAAAAATCAACAATAGCAACAGGAGAGCTGAATGCAGTTNCTGCATCGGTTCAACCTGAAGCTCAACCACAATCAACGACAACAGCACCAGCAGCATGTTCAATACTTGATCCAGACTGTGAGGCCTGTCAATAACCCAAGGAGGAAAAATGTTAAATTGGGATGATTATAACGAGTCAGAAAAGACACAAAAACCACAANTGCAAAAAGAGCAGACAAAATCAATNGAATCTGAACAAACNCTNTCTGTTCAAGANGAAGGCNCTGAGAATCATAAACCAGCNGNGGATGGAGATAGAGCAAAAAGAGCTCAAGNAGCGATAGATAATCTTGATACAAAAGCTGGTGAAGAAGAGCTTGAAGGTCTTGCTGGCAGAGTCCAGGTAGATGATAAGGCAATGATTAATTGCAGAGCGGACCTCAATCAGTTAGTACCTTTTAAATACGATTGGGCTTGGCAAAAATATTTAGATGGAAGTGCAAATCACTGGATGCCTCAAGAAATAAATATGACAGCAGATGTGGCGCTATGGAAGTCACAAGAAGGCCTGACGCCAGACGAGAGAACAATTGTAATGCGCAATCTTGGCTTTTTCTCAACTGCCGANTCTNTGGTGGCAAATAATCTTGTTTTGGCAATATACAGACTAATAACAAATCCTGAATGTAGGCAATATATACTTAGACAAAGCTTCGAGGAAGCAATCCATACTCATGCTTATCAGTACTGTATTGAATCTCTTGGAATGGATGAAGGAGAAATATTCAACATGTATAGAGAAATCCCAAGNGTTGCNAAAAAAGCATCATGGGGTCTGAAATATACAAAAGAGATTTCTGATCCNGAATTTAAAACAGGCACTCCTGAAACAGANAAANTNCTTCTNAAGAATTTAATNGCCTTTTACTGTGTTCTAGANGGTATTTTCTTCTACTGTGGTTTCACACAGATTCTNTCCATGGGAAGAAGAAATAAAATGACNGGAACTGCTGAGCAATTCCAGTACATACTAAGNGATGAATCTATGCATCTGAACTTTGGCATAGATATGATCAACCAAATCAAATTAGAAAACCCTCAACTNTGGGATGAGCAAATGCGCCAAGAAGCTGCTCAGATGATTTTAGAAGGGACAGAGTTAGAGATTCAATATGCAAGAGATACAATGCCAAGAGGCATTCTGGGCATGAACGCAGGTATGATGGAAGAATACTTACAATTTATTGCTAATAGAAGGTTGGTTCAGATAGGTTTAGATGAGGAATTTGAAGGTGCATCTAACCCGTTTCCGTGGATGTCAGAGATTATGGATCTCAGAAAAGAGAAAAATTTCTTTGAAACTAGGGTCATTGAATATCAAACTGGCGGCGCTCTAAGCTGGGACTAAGTTCCAGAATCATAGCTCATCGCGGTGCATCAAAAGATGCACCAGAAAATACGATTGCATCTGTTGAAGAGGCTCTGAAACAGAAAGCAGATGGAGTTGAAGTTGATATTCGCTTAACTTCGGACAACAGAGTAATCTGTCATCATGATAAGAATACCAAAAGAACTACCGGAGAGGACAAATTAGTTGCCGAGACAACTTTCAAGGAATTAAAGACCCTAGACTGCGGCAGTTGGTTCGGACAACCTTGGTTGAGGCAGCGGATACCAGAATTGAAAGAAGTCTTCAGTTGTTTAAAAAACCAAGAAATTTTTATTGAGGTTAAGACAAAAGAAGAAATTATTCCGTATTTGATAAAGGATATGAAAAATTATTCTAATGAATGCATAACAGTAATATCTTTTTATCCAGAAGTAATAAGAGGAATTAAAGAAATAAGACAAGACATTGAGTGTAATTGGTTAATAGCCTTTGATTACAAGGATATTTCTGAAGAAGATATTTTGTCTCGTGCTAAAGATATTGGGGCCGATGGAATAGGAGCACAGAATCACCAAAGATTAAATGAAACTTTGGTTAATAAGTTTAGAGATAATAATCTATCGACACATGTATGGACTGTCGACGACGTGAAGAGTGCAAATGAGTATTTAAAAATAGGTATTGACTCTATAACAACAAATCGTCCTCTATATTTGAGAAATAAGCTAGAAAATTTACAATGATTGAAGGAGAGTTTAATGAAAAATCATAGTTTAAATTTCTTAGATCTTGTAAATGAATCCTTAAAAGAAATCGGTGAATGCGATATTTACCATGTTAAAAATATGCAAGAGCAGAATGAAGCTTTTCATTTAGTCGATGTAAGAGAAGATAGAGAATGGATTCAAGGACATATCCCAGGAGCCATTCATTTAAGTAAATGTATTATTGAAAGAGATATCGAAAAAGTTATTGAAGATAAGGAAAGTCTTATCGTTCTATACTGTCAGGGAGGTTTTCGTTCAGCTTTGGCAGGAGAAAATTTGAAGAAAATGGGTTATGAGAAAATTCTTTCTATGCAGGGAGGTTTCGGAGACTGGGTTAATAATAAATACCCTGTTGAAGTTCCCAATTGACGGCTGAGGAAATAATCATGCAACCTGAAAAAAAAATTGGCATAACAGAAGTCGTCCTCAGAGACGGCATTCAATCGTTGCTTGCGACAAGAGTACCTCTTCGAGATCTTGTTTCGATTCTTCCAATTCTAGATAAAGTTGGGTATTGGTCTTTAGAAACATGGGGAGGAGCAACCTATGATGCATGTATTCGCTACCTAAATGAAGATCCTTGGGAAAGGCTCAGGACCTTTAATTCTTTATTAAAGAATACACCGCAGCAAATGCTAATAAGAGGTCAAAATTTGGTGGGCTATAAACACTACTCTGANCAAGTTGTCTCAAAATTTCTGGAACAATCAGCTGATAACGGTATAGAAATTTTTAGAACTTTTGATGCTCTCAATGATTTTAATAATATTGAGTTCACGATTAAAGAAATAAAGAGAATTGGTAAACATGCACAAGGAACNATTGCATATACAACNAGTCCAGTTCATAACTTANATACATGGCTTGAGCTTGCAAAAAAAATTGAGGATGCTGGNGCTGACTCACTGGCNATAAAAGANATGGCAGGCTTACTNNGACCNTTTGATGCTTANAANCTTGTAAAGAATCTTAAAGAAACTATTGAAATACCCGTGCATATGCAAACTCATGCGACGACTGGTATGTCAGCTGCTACAAATATGAAGGCGATAGAAGCTGGAATAGATAATATAGACACTTCAATCTCTTCTCTTAGCATGACATACGGGCATTCAGCAACAGAGACCATGTTAGCTATTTTCGAGGATCAAGACAGAGAAATTATTTTAGATTTAGAAGCATTGGAGGAAGTTTCTAAATTCTTTAGAAATATTCGGAAAAAATATTCAGAATTCGAAGGTGGCCTCAAAGGTGTAGACTCCTCGATGCTAGTTAAGCAGGTACCAGGAGGAATGCTTTCTAATCTCGAATCTCAACTTAGAGCAAATAAACAAGAAGATAAAATTGACTTAGTTAAAGATGAGATTCCTAAAGTGAGAAAAGATTTTGGGTACCCTCCCCTAGTTACTCCAGCTTCTCAGATAGTAGGTGCTCAAGCTTTGCTCAATGTAATGAGTTCAAATCGATATGAAAATCTGTCAAATGAATCAATAAATTTAATAACAGGTAAATATGGAGAGTTGCCAGGAAAAATTTCCCCAGAGCTTTTATCAAAGGCAGAATCTCTAGTTGTTGAAGAGAGTGATGCCAATGCTGAAGAGTTAATCGTAATGGCTGAAGAGTTAAAAAATCTTTGTCTAGATAATAATTTGCCTAATTTGAGCGAAAATATAGAGATGCTTTTGACCTATATTCTATTTCCAAACATAGCTTTGTCTTTCTTTAAAGAGCTTGATTTCTAACTAAAGATAGTTCGCAGCTGCTTCAGCTATAGGATCACCTTCTATCCTTGAGTGATACATTACTCTAGCTTCATTGAGATCCCACATACAGGCTTGATGCATTAGACACCTATTATCCCAAATAACAGCATCTCCTTCGGTCCACGAATGATGGTAAACCCAGTTATCATTGCTGCAAGCATGTTGCTCCAATTCTTTGGCAAGATTTTGAGCTTCCAANTCGGACATACCAGGAATCTTGTTTATATGTCGGCCTATGGTCAAGCATTTTCTACCAGTCTCTGAATGAGTTTTGACAAGCGGTCTTAATGGTTTGGGGTCAATGTCGAAACCATAACTATTAAATTCACTTACCTTAGGATCTTTATGTCCGAACCTTTCTTTTTGACTCCATTCATAGGAATGAAAAGCAGATAAATCCTCGATTTTATTTTTCATANTTTCACCGAGATTATCATAAGCAGCTCTCATATCTGCCCAACCTGTTTCTCCTCCTTTTGAGGGNACTGTATGTGCAGTAAAAACAGCTCCCTTTGCCTGAATTGGCATATAAGTACTGTCATGATGCCATTCCATATTACCCCTCAAAGATTTAACAATATCATCATCATTAGCATCTCTTATTGAACCATCTCCTCTCACATTACTTATTGGAGATAGATCGAATTCTAGGGCTCCAAAGTTTTTTGCAAATTTTATTTGCTGATCATTATTTAAATTTTGTTCAGGAAAAATCAAAAGAGCGTATTTGAGCCATAAAGAATAAATTGCATCNAGCTGTTCAGTGCCTAGCTCAGGAATTCTAAGATCATAAACTTTCGCTCCAAAAGATTTTTTTAAAGGTTCTACTCTCACTTCGTAATTCTCTTCTACTATGTGTTAATCTTACATAATAAAATCCTAGAATAATATAAAGATATGCCTTACGTAGAAAACCGCATAGTCCATGATGCAGACTCACATACAATGGAATTGCCTAACTGGCTAGATGAATATGCTGAAAAGTCAGTTCAGATTGCTTTTAGAGAAAGATTTAATGGCAATAAAGGCCTTGCCCAGACCTATTTCGAAAATATTGATGCAACTCATCGCTCACAAGCCTATAAAGACAAAAATGAAGAAAGTTTGATGATTAGGAAAAATTATGAGGCTTTAGGCTCTTTTGATAAAAATGATAGATCGGAAGCTTTGGACCTTCTTGGAGTAAAGAGTCAACTTGTATTCCCAACTTCTCCAAATGTATGGCTAGAGAGTTTAGAGCATGGAGATGACTTTGAAATGCTCTACAAAGTAGCATCTGCAACAAATAGGGCTCAAATTGACTTTTGCTCAAATGACAAAAGGCTACTGCCAGTAACTTATATCCCATTAGCCGATATNGAAAAAAGTATTGAGNTTGCAAAATCAGCTATNAAGGAGGGTTCAAAAGCCTTATTGATACCTTGGGCNTGTCCAAAGTTTCACTCCACAAGCCATATTGGTTTTGATCCTATATGGGCTTTAGCNCAAGAAGCAGANGTGCCAATTCTTTTNCATGTAGGCACTGCTGACTTTGTTTTACCNAAATCTCATGCTGTAAATGGTCTACCAAAAGTTAAAGACTTTCACGGCGGAGAAGAGAATTTTAGATCGATATCNTACATGGCNATATCTTCTGGACCTATGCAAGCATTGTCACTTTTAATTCTTGATGGGATATTGGATAGATTCCCTAATCTCATGTTTGGAGTCATAGAGTTAGGATCAGTNTGGGTTCCTGGTTTNATGAAACAACTTGATTCAGCATTTGAGGCATTTGGAAGACATGAAGAGCGACTGCAAAATCTCAAGCTAAAACCGAGCGAGTACATNACCAGACAAGTGAGGGTTACGCCATATCCAACTGAACCCACTGGATGGGTTATTAANGAAGCTGGNAGTGANATTTTTATGTTCTCTTCGGATTACCCTCATGTTGAGGGTGGACGAAATCCNCTCGCAAGATTTGANAAATCAATTGAATCNATTGCNGAAGCAGAAAAAGAAAAATTTTTTAGATNCAATTTTGAAAGTCTCATGAGATCTTCTCTTTNATCAATGAANCTNTCAAACTCATACATTGGCCTTCCTGAGGAGTTTTATCAGCAAATTNATCCAACCCCTGTTAAAAATCCATCTTTNTTAATTTTCAATGANGAGNTAGCTAATTCTTTGAATATAGAATTAANAGAAGATGATAAATTAAATTTTTTTTCTGGNAATAAGATTCCCAANGACTCAATTCCGGTAGCTTTAAATTATTCAGGACATCANTTTGGTAACTTTGTNCATCANCTTGGAGATGGNAGAGCTATCCTATTGGGAGAAGTAAGAAATAAAAATGAAAGTTACGACATACAGTTAAAAGGATCGGGTCAAACNAAGTTCTCAAGGCAAGGGGATGGGCGATCTGCACTAGGTCCNGTTTTGAGNGAATATATCCTTAGTGAGGCNATGTATCATCTTGGGATACCNACCACTAGATCTTTAGCTGCAGTCGCAACTGGTGAACATGTAGNAAGAGATAGTTTTGANCCTGGAGGNATTCTAACCAGAGTGGCAAAAAGTCATTTAAGGGTTGGTACATTTGAATACTTTGCATCAAGACAACAATGGGAAGACTTGAAACTTCTTGCAGACTTTGCCATCCAAAAACATTTTCCTGAAATACGTGAGACAGATAATCACTACCTTGAGTTACTCAAGAAAGTTGCTAGCAACCAATCTATTTTGATTGCTAATTGGATGAGTGTCGGATTTATCCATGGAGTTATGAATACTGATAATTTTACCATTTCAGGAGAGACAATAGATTATGGACCATGTGCATTTCTTGATGAATATCATCCCGGTAAAGTATTTAGCTCAATTGATCAAAGTGGTAGATATGCTTATGGTAATCAACCGAGCATTTCGTCATGGAATCTTGCCTCTCTAGCGGGTTGCTTGATAGCTTTTATTGATAAAGACTCAGATAAAGCAAATGAATTGGCTACAGAAGTGCTTGAGAATTACTCAATAGATACAAATCAAAGAATTCTTGATCTTATGTGCTTGAAAATAGGCCTGGATGGGTCTAAAAAGAATAATCAAGAGATACTTAGAAACTTATTAAAATTAATGATGGACAATGAATCCGACTTCACAATCACATTTAGGAGTCTTTCAGATATATTGTTAAATAACTCTGATAATTTCTTAGCCCAATTCCACCAAAAAGATGAGGTATCCGGTTGGATCAATAACTGGAAAAGTGCTTTGAACTTAGAAAACAAAAAGGTTGGAGAGATAATCTTAAATTTAAACAATACCAATCCTATATACATACCTAGAAACCATCAAGTCCAAAAAGCAATTGAAGAATCCTATCTAGGAAATTTTAAGGTTTTAGAAGAAATGTTAGATGTCTTGAAAAATCCCTTTCAGGAAAATGTCTCATTATCACACTACAGTGAAGCACCATCCGATCAACAAAGAGTCACGCAAACATTTTGTGGAACCTAAAAAAAAGGGGGCTAAATAGCCCCCTTTCAAACTAATATTTCTTAAGCAGTTTGCTTATTATCGTCAACAGCTGCTTTCCAAATAACAAGACCGAATAAGATCTTATTAATGAAATCCGCGAGGTTGTATATTAGGTTTAAAGTTTCAGCATCCACAGCTCCCATTAGGTATCCAAAGACATAACCTAAAGGATAAATAGACCAACCTACTACAATGATTAATAACATTGAATTATAGGCTGTTTGAACAGAAGCACTGGTAGTAGCGACAACTGTTTTACCAGCTCCCATGTAAAGCACATAAATCATGTACAACCATGCTGCCATTCCAATGATAAATGCTGGCAATGCTGCCATCACACCTGCTTCACCCATGTAACCAAATATCAACATGACTAATGAGCCAAGTAAAAGTTGCCAGAATAGAGAACCAGCCACAACGGTTACAGCTGCAAGGATCAAGTAGAACTCAACCATTTGCAGAGGTACTGTTAGTAACCAATCTATATATCTGAATACTGTTGGTGTTTCTCCAGTATCGACCCAGACACCTCTCATGTAAAGATAGTGCCAAAAAGCTATACCACAAATCAAACCAGCAACAGTAAGTGAAGTTTTCCATTTGCCTTCAACATTTCCTCTTTCTGCAAAAAAGAAAACAGTTGCAGCAGCCATTGCCGCTGTTACAAGCCAAAAGGATACACCAACAAAATCGTCAGCATCTAGATCACCGCCAGAGGCAGCAAACAATGGAGCTGCGATCATGCTTGAAAGAATCAGTAAAGATTTCATATTTCTCTCCCGTTAAATTATGTATCTCGAGTACAAATCTAATAGCCCATTAGAAATATGAAATATGTCTCTATGGGCGTTTAGACATTAAAAATATACTACTGCTTCAAGAAATTTTCAATATTTAAGTTACACATATAACTTTAATGTCAAATTGTCTATTCGGGCATCAATGCAGAATAAATAAGTGATCTCAACTCCCTCCTTACCTGATATGTTGAAGAAGGAAGTAGCTGAGTTAAGAAAATTATAAACATTTCTTCTTTCGGATTGATCATAAAAACAGTACTAGCCGCACCGCCCCATCCAAATTCACCTATGTCGCTTACAGATTGAGACTTCACAGGATCTAACATCACTGAAAATCCCAAACCAAAACCTACTCCAGCGTATGGGGTTTCACTAAAAGCAGATTCACTCATTTCGGTAAGATCTTGATTATCTGGCAGATGATTAGTGGTCATGAGCTCTAAAGTTTTTCTCCCAATTATTCGCTTACCTTCAAATTCACCATCATGGAGCAACATGTGACAAAAATTATGATAATCATGCATAGTTGAAAATAACCCACCACCTCCCGACGCCATACGAGTATTTAAGAATGGAATTTCTAGTAATTTAGGAATTCCAACCGGATCATGCTCATACAGTGAACATAACCTATCAAGTTTATTTTTTGGGCAAGAAAAACTCGTATCATTCATTTCAAGAGGAGTAAAAATATATTTTTTGAAATAATCTTCTAATTCCATTCCTGAAAGAACTTCCACTAAATAACCTAGAACATCTGTAGATACAGAATAATTCCACTTATCTCCTGGAGAAAACTCAAGGGGAAGTTTAGATAGAATATCTACAAAATCCTTTAATGATTCTGCTTGTTGGACTTTGGTTTTTCTATATGCTGCATCCACGTTAGTTCGGTACATGAAATCATATGTCAAACCTGACATATGAGTAAGGAGATCTCTGATTGTCATATGCCTTTTAGGACGAGAGGTTAAAAAATTGGGATAAACACCTGACTGATAAACTCTTAAGTCTTTCCAGGAGGGAATATACCAATAAACGGGGTCATCCAACCGAAATTTACTCTTTTCATAGAGCTGCATAATCGCAATGCTTGTAATAGCTTTAGTCATTGAATAGATTCTAAAAATTGCGTCTTCCTTCATAAGCTTTTCATTCTCTCTATCCATATAACCAATACAGTCCAAATAGGCGATCTTCCCTTTTCTAGAGACAAGAGTCATTGTGCCAACGTACTTACCTTCAGCGACATATGTTTCCTCTAAATAGCTTCTTACGCCATTAAGAACCTCTGGATCTAATCCAAGAGATTCTGGTTTTACGATCTTCATTAATTTACTCCTAAGAAATAGTTATATAGGCTTATAAATACATTTATAATTATTGTTCAATTTAAAGTGTACAAAAAAAATATTATTATTTAAAAAAATTTTAAAAGGAATCTGACATGCATGACCTAGTTATTAGAAATGGAAAAATAGTAGATGGAAGTGGCAAAGAGTCATTTATGGGTGATATTGCCATTGATGGTGATCGCATTACTAAAATCGGTCTCATTGAAGAAGAAGGCAAATCGGAAATAGATGCTGAGGGAAACTTGGTGACTCCTGGCTGGGTTGATATACATACACACTATGATGGACAAGTGTGCTGGGATGAATACTTAACTCCATCCTGTTGGCATGGCGTAACAACTGTCGTTATGGGGAATTGTGGAGTAGGATTTGCTCCAGTAAGACCTGGCACTGAGGAATTTCTTGTTCAACTTATGGAGGGTGTAGAAGATATACCAGGTGTTGCATTGAATGAGGGTGTAAGCTGGGACTGGGAAAGCTTTCCTGAATATCTTGACTCAATAGGTAAAAATAATTACGCAATGGATATCGGCGCTATGATAGGTCATGGACCAATTAGATCTTATGTGATGGGCATGGATCGTTGTCAGGGTAAGGAAGAGGCGTC
>PAOE01000017.1 GCA_002707915.1 Gammaproteobacteria bacterium | reverse complement strand
AAATGGCAAGCCAAAGATGGTCAAGCCTCTCAAAAAGATTGAGGTTGATTTGCCTGGCTTTACAAAATTTAAGTCCCGTATTTTTGGACATCCAGAAGCAATTACTTTTCCCCACCACTTCAATACAATAATCAATAGTATAAATCTAGCTCACGGAAACGGATTTGTATTTCTCAAATGGATTATGAAGCTTGTCGATTGGAAAATTATTTCAGTAGAAAAAGCAGCGAACATTGTCCAAAACCTCTCTACGGCTATAAGAAAAGAACTTGAGGTAGAAGAAACTCAAAATGGGGATAATCTAAATATTACTCATTCTGAAGATCCTCCTCCTCTTTATGCAGTCGCATCAGGAATTAGAGAGGGTCAACAAGCTTCGTGCACTACAACATTCAATGCCTCTGGCTTGATTAGCATGGGTGAGGCTACGGGTATACCACTTGCCTGCGGTTTAAAACTCTTATTAGATGGAAGAATTTTAAAAAAAGGTGTATTTGCTCCAGAAGGGGCGATAGATCCAAATGATTTTTTTAGTGAGCTGGGTTCCATAAGTGATCTGGCAAATGCCGATGATGGTGAAATTATTAGTATCTTTAGAAGCTGGTAGTACAATTGATATAACGGAGATAGAAAATGGAAAAACTCAATAGTTTCTTTGATGGGATTGCTAAACCACTTAGTGGTGTTGCTGACTGGTTACTTAGGTTGGGGCTAGGAATAGCATTTTTTTTGCACGGGTATGGAAAGACAGATGGCTTTGCGGGTTATTTGGGCTCAAAAGGAATACCCTTACCTGAGGTAACTGCGTTCCTCGTAACTTGGGGGGAAATGTTGGCAGGAATAGGAATTATACTAGGAGGAGTCTTGGCAAAGTCTGTCAGTGAATTAGGTCATTTGATAACTAGACTATCTGGCGGGGCAATTGGCATAATTATGATTTTTGCTCTCCTAATTGCCCATTCAGATTGGGGTATATTCTTTGGTGAAAGAAATAAAGTCCTATTTGCAAGCGAGCAATTGTTCCTTCTTATTTTAGGAACTTATTTCGCAATAAAAGGAAATAAATAACAGAAAAATTACGCAGCGTTAGCTTCGTATAATTCCTTCAATCCCTCAAAAGTCATCACTGAGGCGATTTCACCATCCTCGTCTAAGATCTCATAAATGGGGCCGTCAGCCGTATAAGGTCTTAAGCTGAATAGAATAAAAACATCCTCATCTCCACCGCCTTCAGTATGGGGTTCTATGTCTGGTTTTCCTACTTTAAAGGTACCTGGTTTTCTTACCTCTTTTAGATTACCTTGCAAATCATATATATGGTGCTCACCTTTTACGACAAAGGTATTAAAAACAGCCGTATGTCTATGGTTGACTATTTTTTCATTTGCGGAAAACCTGAAAAGAACATCAACAATTTTTGCTTCATCATCGACATTTAAAATTGAACATCCTATGTGATCGGCTGGATTACCATCTGGTCCAGGTAATGGTTTCCAGTCTATTTTATTTTCATCGAAGTTATTTACATCGAGCATTCCTTTTCTCTCCTTATTTAGTAACCAGTTAATACTATAACAATAAGTATAGCTAAATGATTATTAAGAAATATTCTCATTAAAAAAAGGGGCCAGAATTCATTTCTGGCCCCTCCTCGTAGTGCCTTTGGGGAGACAATACATGCCTAACTATGACTAGGCCTGAGAAAAGGATTAAAACTTATAACTAAATTTCGCTCCATAATTTCTTCCTGCAAGAGGTACTTGATTCTTAACAAAGGAAGAATGGTTTCTTGCAACTTCATCAAGCATATTTGTTCCAAATACAGAGAGTTTCAACTTTCCTGTTCCTACATTGTAGGTTTTTGTCAGTCTTGCATTAAGCATTTGATAAGAATCAGTCAAGGTCTCACCTTCGGCGAGATCATCCTGCTTCTCAACATCTTTTAGACTTAATTTAAACAGCCAGTCATTTTCTTCATAAGATAATGAGTAGATATTCCTCGCTGGATTTATTCTGGGCACATTGTGACCATCAGAAAATTCAGCGTTTACATCATCCCTTCCAAAAGAAAGGGTTAAATCTCCAGATGCTAAGCTAAAAGTTTTTCCAATTTCAAATTCATAACCTCTGAATTCAGCATCTTCTTGAACATAATTTGCCTTTATGAGGTGAGCAAACTCACCGTCGTGATCATCACCATGATCATCATCACCATGATCGTCGTGATCGTCGTGATCGTCGTGATCGTCGTGATCGTCGTGATCGTCATCATGCATATCCTGAAGGTTGATATAATTTTCGACATCATTGATATAGAAACTAGCCATGGCGTAAAAATCACCATTATCAAAATTAAAAGTTATATCAAAGTTTTCAGAGGTTTCACCTTTGAGATTAGGATTACCAGTTTCAAGTCTACCCGTAGCCATGTGTGGACCATTCATGAAGAGTTCTATTACTGATGGAAGCCTTTCTACGCTAGCAAAGCCTAGGTTCACATCTAGTGAATCTGATAGATCTCTGCCTAAAGATATTGCAAAACTAGTAGTGTCGTCATCAATATTGTAATAGTCGATATCTCCATGATCTTCGTCAGTAACACTTCCCGTTCTTTCTATTTGATCAATTCTAAAACCTGCATCCAAATAGAACATATCAAAGTCAGTACTTAAAAAATATCCGATCGTCAATTCCTCATTATTTGCTGGATTCATGAAAGATTCTTCACCTACAATAGCAGAATCCTCATCTACAAAATTCACAGCAACTTTTTGAATTAGATTACTTGTTGAGATATCAAAAATTGCTCCATATTCCGTAGCGTCATTTGTGAAAACCGTTGGGGCATGTTCTTCATGCTCCTCTTCTTCCTCATGCTCATCATGACCTTCTTCTTCAGCATGTGCCTCAATAAGATGGTAATCCGTATCTCTATAGTTGTAAGAGATAGAGTTAACTAAGTTTCCTCCAAGATTGTACTCACCTTTTATAGTGAAACTTTCTTGATCGGTTGAAGAGAAAATTCTTTCTCCCTCATGTTCGTCATGACCTTCCTCTTCATGATCATCATCTCCGTGATCATCATCTCCATGATCATCATGACCGTCGTGTTCATCACTATGTTCACCATGAAAAGGTATCCCATACATGCTTTCATGGTTATCTATAGAAATGCCAAAGTAGCCCCACTCTCCTGCTCTTGATATACCAAACTTGGTAGATTCAATTTCAAGATCAGAATTTTCTAAGTAAGAGAGCATTTCTTCTTCATGTTCTTCGTGCTCATCATGATCGTCGTGATCGTCTTCATGTATAACAGCACCATCAGGAATATCAAAACTATCGAATTCAGATTTTTTGTAACCTACATTTACATTAAATCCACCTATATTGTCTTTTAAGTTAAAAAATTGAGAATCACCATCATTAACAGACTGAGTTTCTAATCCAGCAATAAATTCCTGAGTAGTGAAATCCTCTGGGGCAATACAATTATCAACAACATTAATAATTCCACCACTTGTACCGTTTGCATATAACAAAGAAGAAGGGCCTTTAATGATTTCAACTTGGTCTAAATCGTTAAGATCAATATCATTTAAGTGATCCGCGCCCAATCCAGAAACATCTCTATTGACCAAGCCATTCTTAAGAATTTTAACCCTCGGACCTGACATGCCTCTAATTATCGGTTGGCCAACAGCAGCACCAAAATCAGCAATTGAAACACCCAAATAACTATCCACGGCTTCCCCTAGAGAGGTTGTGGCATTGTCTTCAATCTCATCACCATCGATAACATACAGCGGATTAATGATCCTTGAAGAGTTCAGTATAGAAGAAGTAACAACAACTTCATCAACGTCATTTGCTGCAGAATCAGATTCTGCAGCTACAATTTGCGTATAAATTATGCTCATCGCCATGAGCGCATAAAAGTAAACTTTCATGTTTTCTCCTAAATTTAAAATTAAAAAATTATCTTTTTAAATTTAGGATTTAGGTGGAGCTCTAGCGCTAAAACCATTGGCGCTAGTAGATAAAACTTGTGGTTCAACGGTAGTTTTACTAACTACAGTCTCATCAGATTTTTCTAGTAAAGCAAGATCATTAAACTTGAGTGTCTCTACTTCACAAACCTGACATTCAACATGTTCATGATGATGATCGTCGTCCAATTCATGAGCATGGATGATAGGCTCAGCAGACATCCCTACAGCAAAAAGCAATGCGAGGAGTAAAGTTAATCTTTGTTTGCTGAACATCATTGAGAGCAGAATATTAAATTAATTAAGAAGAGAAGCAAGCGCTTTTGCTATCTTATCAGTATCGTGAGGCGCCCTAAAGAAACCTGCATAATTTCCTTGAGGGTTAATAATTACCAAGCTTCCAGAGTGGTCCACCGTATAGTTAGGCTCAGGGCTATTCACTACTGGAAAAAAGGGTGCATTGACCTGAGTTGAAAATTTATAAATTTGATCAATCCCTCCAGTTAACCCTCGGAATTTTGTATCAAAATTATCTAAATAAACTCTTAGGTTTTCTGGCTTATCTCTGTCAGGATCAACAGATACCAAGAATACACTTATATCTTCCCCTTTTTCACCTAGGTATTCTTTTACATCAACCATCTGTTTCATAGTAATTGGACAGATATCGGGGCAGTAAGTAAAACCAAAAAATAGGATATTCCAATTGCCCTTGAATTGCTCAGCAGTAAATACCGAGGAACTATCATCTACAAGACTAAAATCAGCGAGCTGCCTAGGGGGATCGATAAAGTATGCACCTAACAATTTGTATTCATCGATAGTCAGATCTCTTGGTGTATAAAAACGAGATAAAAATAGAGCAAGTATTAGAGCTATAAGACCTAAACAAGTTGCAACGGTTATGTAAATTCCTCTGTTCATAAGGATAAAAAATGATCAATTAACATTGCAGCGAATAACGCTGCCAAATAAATTATTGAATAGGCAAAGGTAGGCATTGCAATGGCATTAGTTTCATCTTTATAAAGCCTAAAAGAATAAATAAGAAATATGAGCCCCAGAACTAATGCTGATATCAAATATATCTCACCAAACATTTGAACAGCATAAGGAAGCATGGTGCATGCAATTAACAGAAAAGTGTACAAAAGAATATGCTGTTTTGTAAAAGCTACTCCTTTTTGCACAGGTAACATAGGTACTTCTGCTTCAGAATAGTCCTCTACTCTATAAACGGCTAAAGCCCAAAAATGAGGGGGCGTCCAGACCATTATTATTAAAACCAAAAGCAGAGCATTAGGCTCTATAGAGTTAGTTATTGCAGACCATCCGAGCAAAGGGGGCATGGCACCTGCTAGACCTCCAATAACAATGTTTTGGCTGGTCATATATTTAAGGTACTTCGTATAAATGAACCCATAAAAGATGAAGGTTAAAGTTGTAAGTAGCCAAGTTAAAAAGTTAGTAAAATTCAGTAGCATTATTGAGCCAGAAGCATATAAAAGAACAGAAAATATAATCGCCTGTTTATCTGAAATATGTCCCAACACTAATGGTCTTTTAGAGGTCCTATTCATCTTGGCATCTATCTGCTTATCAAAGAAATGATTTACTACGGCCGAAGAAGCTGCAAGAAAACTGATACCTATTAGTCCGAAGAAGAAAACTGTTACTGGAGGATTGAAATTTGAACCAATGAGCATCCCGCTTGCACATGATACAAACAATAGGGCCTGAACACCTGGCTTGGTGAGTTCAAGGTAACCTCTCCAATTATTTAGAACTGATGTCATAAATTAATTTTCTCTTAACCTTAACACTCCCAAATAAGTAATTAAAAGCAAACCTCCCAAGTTATGTCCTACTGCAACTAGTAATGGTAAGGCAAAAATAACATTTGAGATACCAAGTAAAACCTGAAGTGTTAAAAATCCTACAAGCCCTAAGGCTAACGTTTGAAATTTTCTTATGTAAAGATGATAGCTCATGAACAGTAAGAACAGGGTTACTACAATTGCTCCAAACCTATGCGTTAAATGAATAGCCACTCTGGAATCATGATCCATTTGACCTCCTAGATAATTCGGTCCAATGCTTTGGAAAAAATCAAATCCCTGTTTAAAATTTGCGTCGGGTAAAATTTGACCCTGACATAGCGGGAAGTCTGTGCAGGAATAAGAAGCATAGTTGGTACTTGTCCATGCTCCCAGAAATATCTGAACTGCCACTAACGCGATAGAAATTGTAAAAAGTTTTTTAGTGGCGGAGCTGAAATTCCATTGAGTTCTTTCTTGCAAGCGATCTTTAGTCTTGTAATAGAGTAGCCACAAAAGGCCTGTTGTTAAAAATCCCGACATCAAATGTGTCGTAACTACTTGAGGCCAAAGCTTTAAGCTTACAGTCCAATATCCAAATGTNCCCTGCATGATTACCCAAGCTATAAGGAAGAAACTCAATTTTCTNACATCAGAAGGTAGCTCTTTGTTTTTGAAAGCGATANAAGCTATACAAAGAATCATGAACCCTAAGGCTGCTGCAAAATATCTGTGAACCACCTCTGGTATAGCTTTNGCNACCTCATANGGNGTATCTGGGAANTTNGTNTTAGCTAGATCAATTTCCTCAGGGCTAACAGGTATTGTTACAAANCCATAGCATCCAGGCCAGTCGGGACANCCCAATCCAGCATCTGCTAACCGTGTCCAAGCTCCAAGAGCCACGACTATGAATCCAAGGAGGCCAGACCAAAGAGAGAAAACTTTTATGCGTTCCATATTTATCCTATTTTCGAGTTTTGAAGAACCTTCTTGAGATCTTTAAGNAGTTCGCCACTTGGAAGGCTTGAGTCATAAATTAATATTCCGTTTCCTAAAGGATCGAACAAAATATAAGGAGACTCTTCAAGTTGTTGATTAACTGGCTGAGGCAAATTTTTGAAATCTATTTTTCCTCTATTTAATAAAGGATATTCTGTATTAATTTTCTGCAGGCTGTCTTGAGATAAATCGTCGTTTCCAATACTAATTAAATATCGCACAACCCTCTCGCTGTCCTTGGCAAGTCGAATATTTATTTGTCTCGAAGAATATAACGTATCCCAGCATTTACCAGTGCAGTCGCCTCTTACGAATTGAACAATGGACCATTTTCCGGGAAACTCATCTTTAAGAGGACCAGTGTCGACACTTAAATTTAGTTCTTGCAGTTGGATAGGTTCTGATAAAAGTGTACCTTTATTTACTGTACCTTCTGGTGCATAACCACTATAAAAAAGGGCTGAACTTGAAACCAATACAATAATTGGAGTGAGAAATATGAGGGAAGCTATAAACCTTCCATAGTTTTGTTTACTAATTTTCATGATTAATCTTTTCTGTAGCCATAATATAAATATGAAGCAAAAAGAACTAAGGCCAATCCAAACCACTGAACCGCATAACCATAATGTCTCGACGGTTGAAGCTCTACCGGTTTCCATATGGGCTCAAAGGACCCAACTGAAGCTGCAGAAAGTTGTAATACTTCATCTTGAACTCTTCCAAGATCCCTTGATGCGATTTCATAATCTAATTGTTGAACATACTTTGGCCATCCTGTTTGAACAATTTCCTCGTCTAAGCTCAATCCAAATTTCCTGAATGGAGAAAGCGTTCCTTGTAGAGTTAACTTTTTCTTCTCTTGAAAGATTTTGTTCATATCTATCTTCTCTTTTGAAAGCCAGCCTCTATTTACTAGGTAAGTTTCATTCAATGAAGTTTCAAATAAAGTGAAAACTTCGTAACCTGCTTCTTGGCGATATAGTCTGTTATCAAGGATATAACTCTGTTCTCCAAATGTTCCTTCAAGGTTTACTGTTCTGTACATCAACTCCTGATCTTGAAGATTTTGTATTTGAACCTCATCTATAGCTGGCAATGATTTATTGAGGTTATGCTGGCTTACAATCTTTGTCTTTTCCATGCCCCTACTCACCTGCCATGAACCAAGAAATATTAAAATAGGGAAAAAAAACACAAAAAATGCAGTCATCAATTTTCCTGGACTAAATTTATTCATATTTTTTATGTTAGCCTGAGTGTATACTTGCGGTCCCTTTTAATATGATCAAATACTTTATTTTATTTTTAATTGTAGCTATGTTAATTAGTCTTTTTAGAGGTGCCTTCTTCCTAATTAAAGATGGTGGCACAACAAAGAGAACTGTAAATAGTTTGGGCGTCAGAGTTTCTATAGCCGTGGTGCTCTTTCTTACTTTAGTCTACGGATTCGTGACCGGCCAAATTGGTCCAGGCGTGTAAGCTCAATTACATAACGTATACGAACGCAACTAAGCAAACCCAAACAACATCTACAAAGTGCCAATACCAGGATCCGGCTTCAAAGCCGAAGTGGTCGTCCGCACTAAAGTGTCCTTTAAGACTTCTAAAGAGCATTATCGTAAGAATAATTGCACCTAGGCAAACATGAAAACCATGAAAACCAGTTAACATGAAGAATGTGGTTCCATAGATTCCCGTATTAAGAGTTAAACCATAATGAGTATAAGCTTCATAATATTCTATGCCTTGAACTACCACAAAAGCGTAACCAAGAAGTAACGTAATCCCTAACCAAAGGTTAAATTGTTTTCTGTTTCCATTCTTTAGTCCTAGATGAGCTATGTGAACTGTCAAACTTGAAGTCAATAATAAAACTGTGTTCCATAATGGTAGCCAGCCTAAAACTCCACCCAAACCACCAGACGCATATGCAGTGGCTAGAGACATATCTTTTTCAGGTCCAGCAAAAACTGCCTGATCTGGGGTTATCATTAATGGCCAACTTGCTTCAAACCCTGGCCATAGCATGTTTGATATAGCTTTCTCGCCTTCACCTCCCAACCAAGGNACAGCAAAGTTTCTTATGTAGGCAAGAGCGAAGAAAAATGCAAAAAAGAACATGACTTCAGAAAAGATAAACCAAGCCATTCCATAGACATATGAGTCCTTAAGCATAGGATTATTTAATCCTGCATGNTTTTCTTGTATTACTTGTTTAAACCAGAAATACATGGTCACCCAAAGCATCAACATNGAAGCCACTAAAATTAAATAAGAGTTAGTATCCTTGCCTAAATCTATAACAGTATTAGCTGCACCAATGATGAATACGAGCATTGTTATTGCCATAGCGAAAGGCAACTTACTAGACTCTGGAACGTAATATGGCTGTTGTGACATTTTCTCCCCTTTCTATAAATTCGCTAGATCATTATTTGGTTGTACCCTGTCAGTTATATCAAACAATGTATAGCCTAAGCTCAAAGACCCTATCTCTTTTGGCAAAGCTGGATCTATTATAAATCTTACCGGTAGTTCTATTCTCTCACCCGCAGCTAGAACTTGTCTCTCAAAACAGAAACACTCTGTTTTATGAAAATACTCTGCACCTCTTCCTGGAGATACNCTTGGTATAACTTGTCCAACCATTTCTCTACCTGTCGTGTTGTGAAAAACAAATATTGCTTCATATTGATTGCCTGTAACAACTCGCATCTGAGATTTTTCTGAATCAAAAAACCAAGGCATAGATTCATTNTTGTGCGTCATAAACTGTACCAACAACTCTCTTTGTTCAGTAATACCCAGTGACTCTTCACTTAGCGAGCTTGGACCAGTTACCTTTCCATTTAATCCAGTAATTTCACAGAAAACNTCGTACATAGGAACAAGGAGCCAGCCGAAAGCAAACATACCTACGACGATACCAACTAAATTCCTTAATGTTCTTTTTGCTTCCAACTTACTTTACTTGTGGTTGAACCGTAAAAGAATGATATGGAGGAGGTGAACTTAAAGTCCATTCCAACCCTAAATCTCCAGCGCCTTCCCAAACCTCTGGTTTGGCTTGTTTACCTGATCTTATTGTTTTAATTACTATGAATAAGAACAGAAGCTGGGTAAGCCCGAACATAAATGCCCCAACACTTATGAGGGCATTAAAATCAGCGAATTGAAGTGCATAATCAGGATACCTTCTTGGCATACCTGCCANGCCTACAAAGTGCATAGGGAAGAAAGTAACATTGACAGAAATGAAGGTTAACCAGAAATGGAGTTTTCCAAGAGTCTCATCNTACATATTGCCAGTCCATTTAGGTAACCAATAGTAAGCTGCTGCTATGATTCCGAATAAAGCTCCAGGAACNAANACNTANTGNAANTGTGCAACCACGAAATAAGTATCATGNTATTGAAAATCTGCAGGCACAATAGCCAACATCAANCCAGAAAAACCACCGATGGTGAACAATGCAACGAAAGCAATTGAAAATAACATTGGTGTCTCAAAAGTGATTGAACCTCTGAACATAGTGGCTATCCAATTAAACACCTTAACGCCTGTTGGAATGGCTATTAGCATTGTGGAATACATGAAGAATAATTCTCCTGCTAGAGGCATACCCACTGTAAACATATGATGCGCCCAAACAACGAAAGACAAAATGGCAATTGAAGCCATTGCATATACCATTGAAGAATATCCAAAGATTGGCTTTCTTGAGAACGTCTCAATGATGTGAGAGACGATACCAAATGCTGGAAGTATCATGATATAGACTTCAGGATGTCCAAAGAACCAAAAAACATGCTGGAATAAAACAGGATCTCCCCCACCAGCTGCGTTAAAGAAACTTGTGCCGAAGTTAATATCCATTAGCATCATGGTCACAACACCAGCTAGGACAGGCATTACTGCGATTAATAAATAAGCTGTTATTAACCAACTCCAAACGAATAAAGGCATCTTCATAAGAGTCATTCCAGGAGCTCGCATATTAAATATTGTGGTGATGATATTTATAGACCCCAGGATTGACGAAACCCCCATGACGTGAACAGAGAAAATAAAGAAGTTCACGGTGGAAGGTGCATAAGTTGTGGAGAGAGGTGCATAAAAAGTCCACCCAAAATTAGGTCCTCCTTCAGGCATGAATAATGTTGAAATGAGGATACCAAAGGCCATTGGTAACAGCCAAAAACTCAAGTTGTTAAGTCTGGGAAGAGCCATATCGGGAGCACCTATCTGCATAGGCAACATCCAATTAGCCAAGCCAACGAAGGCAGGCATTATCACACCGAAGACCATAATCAACCCATGATTGGTAGTCATTTGGTTAAAAAATTCAGGCTGCACTATCTGAAGGCCAGGCTGGAAGAGCTCTGCTCTTATTACCATTGCCATACCGCCACCTATGAACAGCATGATAAAGCTAAACCATAAATATAGAGTCCCTATATCCTTGTGGTTTGTTGTGAAAAGCCATCTGGACAAACCCTTAGCAGGTCCGTGGTGTCCGTGGTCATGTGATTCTACTACTGTACTCATTTTATATTTCCTTTATAAATCTATTCTATTTTTGTAAGCAACTATATCCTGTGGTGTTACGATGACTCCATCGCCATCAGCTCCATTAGACCAAGCCTGTCTTGTATAAGTTATTACAGATGCTATGTCTACTTCACTGTAAGAATCCCCAAATGCTGCCATTGCCGATCCTTGTACACCCTCCATCAATATCTCGATGTGTTTGGAACTATCGTTTAAAGCTATTTGGCTTCCAGCCAGAGCAGGAAATACAGGTGGTATTCCTTGACCATTAGCTTGGTGACAAGCCGCACAATTCACTGAATAAAAACTTTCACCTCTTGCCATAAGTTCTTCTTTGGTCCAAACCTTAGATGTAAGTAGCCTTTCTTCNTCNGCTAAAGCAACTTTNTCAGCAATAAAGGCNTCAAATTCTTCACGCTCAACTGCCCNTACCACGACAGGCATNAAGGCATGCTTTATACCACANAGCTCTGTACACGCNCCTCTGAAAATACCTGGCTCGGGTACNTTTGTCCAAGCAGTATTNATAAAGCCAGGGATTGCATCCTGCTTAACAGCAAAGTCGGGTACCCACCAAGANTGTATGACATCGTTTCCAGTGATTAANAACCTTACNCTTGTGTTAGTTGGTATCACTANAGGCTCATCAACTTCTCNNAAATAAAATTCTCCCTTTGGAACATCACCNTCNATTTGTTCTTGGCTTGTGGATAGATTNCTNAAAAAACCTACNTCATCTTCTAGGTATTCATAATGCCATTTCCATTGATGTCCTGTTATNAGGATATTGATTTCCCCTTCTGCNTCATCATAGGCTTCTACCATTACCTGTGTTGATGGNACTGCCATCCATACCAAAACTAATGTAGCTGCTACTGTCCAGCCAATTTCTANCCAAAAATTATCATCAAAGTCNGCAGCNACTGCCCCCTTTGATTTTCTNTANTTCCANAAAGACCAAAACATTATGGAGAAAACNATTACACCAATGACTACACAGATCCAAAATATGANCATATGTAGCTCGAATATGCTCTCGCTAACATCNGTCACACCGACTGGCATGTTATAGTCAGACTTTTCCGTAAAAGCTAATGGTGAGAAAAGTATAGGTGNCGCAAAAACNAATTTTGCGAAAACTTTTTTAATATAAGCCATTAATATAAATATTTATTTCAAGGTGGGAATCAAGCAGCGCGCGTATTTTAAACCAATCAGATACCTCAAACAATAGNTTGAAGGCAAAGAAGTTGCAACCATTTTTTANACAAAATTAGGANAAAATANTTTGCTTNATTGAATCTGTTTTTGGTTTCATNGAAGTCCANATTTCGAANCTTAATGCAGCCTGTTCAATTAACATNCCTATTCCATCAGAGCATTNCCTNACNCCNGAAGAAATAGCCATCTCNACNAAAGGAGTANNATCTTTAGAGTAAGAAAGATCATANAAAAANGCTTCTTCATNAAAAATATCATCAGGTAGTAAGATATCTTGNTTCAAAGTACTCGCTGAAGTNGAATTTATNACTATGTCTGGCTTAAAGTTTAATTTCTCAGTTANGGATCTAACTTGAATCCTTTGCTGTGATTGAGAAAATTTATCTGCGAGTGCCAGAGCTTTATCTTCAGACCTGTTTAGTATTGATATTCTTTTGGGATTTTTCTTAAGCAGGCTAGGAAGTATTGCNCTTGCTGATCCNCCTGAACCTAANAGAATNACATCCTTATCCTTCAGTTCTACATTTTGTTTTTGAAAATCATTTATAAGACCTCTTCCATCGGTGCTGTCTGCATAAATAGCCGACCCTTGTTTCCATAAAGTATTTGCGGATCCACATAATCTTGATTCCNCACTTTGGTTATCTGCAAATTCACTTGCGAGCAGTTTCAAGGGCAAAGTTACATTTAAGCCGGTATATCCTTTTTGAAACAAACTTCTAACGGATTCTTTAAAATCAACAGGCTCAACATGCAATGCTTCATAGGAAATGTCTATTCCGAGACTCTCTGCAAATATTTTGTGAATCTTTGGTGAAAGAGAGTGGGAGATAGGGCTACCTATTACCGCAAGTTTNATGACTTCTTCCATTTTTATCTGATTATTTTATCAGTAAGGACGTCTTGTATAGTTGATGGCCTCATGAGATTTCCTAGTTTTCCTGAAAGTATTTTTATTCCTGGAAAATTAGCTGATATCTCCTCTTCTGTTTTGTGGGTAGGCAAACCTTCTTCGTTTGCTGATGTAGAGATGATTGCGCCACCAAATGCTTCAGATAAAGAACAGACATCCCCATGATTACTTAATCTTAATGCAACCTTATCACTAGTACCCTTGATGAGGTGGGAGACTCTTGGCTTAGCTGGAACCAGCCAAGTGTGAGGGCCGGGCCATTTGGTCAATAACTTGTCTTTATANTNTTCAGCATGNGAGAATTCTAAAAAATACTCGAAACGNGACCCTATAAGNATGAGCCCTCTTTCCCAAGATCTTTTTTTNANGNCTAACAGTTTCTGNAGTGCCAAATNATCTTTTGGATTACATCCAAGTCCCCATACACCCTCAGTAGGATAAGCAATTACTTCTCCAGCCTTCAAGCACTCAACTAATGAGCTTACAGAGCTCATTGATTACGTATCAGCTAGTTTTTTATTAGATTCCTTAATTGCCTCAACTCCATCAGCCCTCACTTTCAAAAGGGAGTCTCTTATATCAGAAGATTCTATACCTAACATTTGTGCAGCTAGGTATGCTGAATTAATTGCTCCAGCTGAACCAATTGCAACAGTTGCAACGGGTATACCCTTTGGCATTTGGACAGTCGAGAGCAAAGCGTCCATCCCATTAAGTGGGCCACCATCGCCAGGAACACCAATCACAGGTAGTACGGTTTTAGATGCAACAGCACCAGCAAGATGAGCTGCCAAACCAGCCATAGCTATGAAAACCTTTGTTCCTCCAGATTCACATTCTTTAATATGCGTTTCAAGAAGAGAGGGCGTTCTGTGAGCAGACAAAACTTGTATAGAGTTTGTTATTGAAAGCGAACTTAAAGTTTCTGAACATTTGTTGGCCAAATCCAAATCAGATTCTGACCCTATAAGTATTGATACTGTAACTGACACAATTTTCTCCAAAACAAAAATTGTATACTAATATATCTGAAATTAAATCATGGCCTTATTAAAAATCTTAATTTTTCCTGACCCAAGACTTAGAACAAAGGCGAAACCAGTTCAGAATATAGATGGGTCGATCAAAGAATTATCAGATGACATGCTTGAAACAATGTATGAAGGTGAGGGTATTGGGCTTGCTGCCACTCAAATCAATGTCCATAAAAGAATTATTGTCGTTGATATAACCAAGGAAAAAACCGAACCGCAAGTCCTAATAAATCCTGAAATAAAAAAAATTATAGACCCAGAAAAAAGAGCCTATTCCGAGGGTTGTTTATCCGTTCCGGGGTTTTATGAAGAACTCCAAAGACCTTCTTCAGTTGAAGTTTCTTACCAAGATTTAGAAGGTAAGATGAATACACGAGTAATATCAGGCCTATTATCTGTTGTGATTCAACACGAAATTGATCACCTTGATGGCAAAATAATGGTTGATTCTCTTTCAAACTTAAAAAAAGAGATGATAAGAAAGAAACTCATGAAGACCACCGTAGGTAAATGAAAATTGTATTTGCTGGAACGCCAGAGTTTGCATCAAAACACTTGGAATTGCTGATAGAATCAGATAATACAATTCTCAAAGTGCTTACTCAGCCGGATAGAAAGTCAGGCAGAGGGAAAAAAATAAANTTTTCTGAAGTTAAAGAAGTTGCNTTGAGAGAAGGTATTGANGTNCTTCAACCTGAATCTCTGAAAACGGATGAGTTTGCAAACACACTCAGANAATTAAGTCCGGATCTTTTGCTTGTTGTGGCCTATGGAATAATTNTTCCGCAACAAATCCTCGAAATACCTAAATATGGTTGCATCAATATACATGCTTCTCTCTTACCGAGATGGAGAGGTGCATCACCAATGGAACATGCAATTCTATCGGGTGATAAAAAATCTGGAATCACATTCATGAAGATGACGAAAGGTTTAGATGAAGGGCCTATTTTTGAANCACATGAATGTAGTTTANATGCTGATGANCAATTNANAGATNTNGAAAATAANCTNTTCAATTTAAGTAAAAAAAATCTAATCCCNTTTCTNNAAACTGTGGGGGAGANAAATAAACTNATTAATCAAAANGATCGNGATGCAACTTTTGCCCCAAAAATTAGTAAAGAGTTTTTACAAATTAGATGGAATCAAGAAACTGCAGACGAAGTTGTCCGAAAAATAAANGCACTTGGCGCTAAGTATGGGACGTATACGTTTTTGGGAAAAAAAAGGATTAAAGTTTTCAGGGCAAGTAAGNCCTCAGGAAACATCAGCGCACTGCCCGGCACANTAAATGAAACCNAATATGGNCTNCAAGTTAATTGTAAAGGAGATACTAGTATTTTAATAAACGAACTNCAAATNGAAGGTAANGCTAAATTAACGGGCAGTGAGTTCTTGAGAGGATACAAGAGCTTAATATCAAAATATCCTTTCTCATGAATAAATATTCTCTAATTAAAAAATAGGACTATAATCTGAAAAGGANTTAAATCTTAAATTAGTGAAAATAATTATTTTGGGGGCTGGAGCAGTAGGTAGTACGCTCGCAAANCTTTTGTCTCAAGAAAATGATCTTACNATCGTAGACAACGATCCAAATAAACTNGGCAAATTAGAAGAAGAAGCAGATATCAAAACGCTTCTTGGTGGTGCCTCTTATCCTAATGTGCTTGTCAATGCAGGAATAAACAACGCCGACATGGTGGTAGCCGTTACGGGCAGTGATGAGACAAACTTAGTTTCGTGCATGATTTCAAAAGTCCTAAATGACTCAGTCAAAACCATAGCAAGGGTNAGGGAAATTTCATACTTAAAAGGTAAGACAAAAGAGGCAATGGAGTCAGGTGAGATACCTGTTGANGTTCATATNAGTCCAGAGCAACTAATTACCGACCATATAGAAGGCTTAATAGAGGTTCCAGGATCACTGCAAGTGATGGAATTTGGCCAAGGTCAACTGAACTTAGTAGCTGTGCGTGCAGTTGAAGGCGGNCCTATGATAGGTCATGAAATCGGTGACCTAAAAAAACATATGCCCAAAGTGGATTCTAGGGTTGCAGCTATTTTCAGAGATGGTCAATCGATAATTCCTACGGGACAGACAACAATTAGTGCTGGCGATGAAGTGTTCTTCATCTCAAAAAAAGGAGAGGCATCTAAAGTTGTCAATGAAATGAGAAAAAAGGANGAACCTTATAAGAGTGTAGTTATTGCAGGTGGCGGAAAAATTGGAAGTAGGCTCGCTAAAAGAATAGAAAGTAAGCACAGAGTAAAAATNATTGATTCAGATCACGAGAGAGCAAAAAGACTTTCAGAAAAGCTACAGCAGNCAATAGTTCTCGAGGGNAATGTTTGNGATAAGCATCTACTACATGAAGAAAATATTGAAGGAACAGATGTCTTTGCGGCTGTAACCAATGATGACGAAGCAAATGTTATGTCTTGTCTACTAGCAAAAGATATGGGTGCTCACAAGGTTGTGGCACTGATAAATAATCCTGCTTACGTTGACTTAGTTCAAGATAAAGGAATTGATATAGCTATAGCGCCATCNCAAATAACTATAGGAACTTTTTTAGCTGAGATTGAAGGAAAGGATGTAGTTAAAGTTCATTCTCTGAGAAGGGGGGCGGCTGAAGCTATTGAGGCAATAGCGAAAGAGTCTCCATCAGGAAAAGATAGTTGCATAGGTAAAGAACTTGGACAAATTGAACTACCGGAAGGTGTTACTATCGGTGCATTAATAAGGGATAAAAAAGGTAAGATAGCGCATGATCACGTACATTTAAGGGAGAACGATCATGTTATCGTATTTTTAACGGACAAGACTGCAATTAAAGAAGTTAAAGAAACATTTTCACCAAAATAAAAATGAAGTTCCCTTTTACTACCAAAATATTGGGCGCTTTATTGATGATTTTTAGTTTAGCCCTGATTTTTCCCGGCTTTCTTGCTTATTTCCTAGATGAAAAAGAGTATATTCAAACCTTCTTAACCACGGGAATTATTACTTTATTAATAGGCTCATTTCTTTATTTCCTTGCATCAGATAAAAATGGGGATCTGAGAACAAANGATGGTTTTATAATTACAATCTTTTTCTGGACTGTTTTAGGGTTTTTTGGTTCTTTACCACTCTATTTAGCGAATTTGGAAGGAGTTCGCTACATTGACGCTCTTTTTGAGTCTATTTCTGGGCTGACAACTACTGGAGCGACTGTATTTGCCGGACTAGATGAAATGCCAAGATCCATTTTGTTCTACAGACAGCTTTTACAGTGGCTTGGGGGTATGGGAATTATTGTTTTAGCTGTGGCCGTATTACCGCTATTAGGGGTGGGAGGGATGCAGTTATATAAAGCAGAANCTCCTGGACCATTAAAAGACTCAAAACTNACACCTAGAATAACTGAAACTGCAAAGGCACTGTGGTTNGTTTATCTAACCATGACTCTTTCTTGTTTCCTACTATATAAATATTTTGGCATGAGCTGGTTTGATGCTATTTGTCATGCCTTTTCCACTGTGTCCATTGGAGGCTTTTCTACTTATGATGAAAATTTTGCTTTTTTTCAGAATGAATCTTTGAGATGGACAGCAATAGTTTTTATGGTAATTTCAGGTATAAATTTTGCCTTNCATTATTTGGCTTGGACNAAAAAAAGACTATTTCATTATTTTTATGATTCAGAGGTTAAGCTTTATTTAATGCTGCTTTCAAGTACTGCATTGATTACTTATTTAACTTTATATTTTAGTAAAAACTTATATGAGGGAATGGTTGTAGATAGCATATTTCAAGCTGTTTCAATNGGGACAACAACTGGATTCTTGACATCAAATTACTCAAATTGGCCTTTATTTGTCCCTATCATGCTGCTAATTGCAGCTTTCGTGGGTGCATGCGCCGGTTCAACCGGAGGAGGAATAAAAGTAATTAGGGCCTTGATTTTAATAAGACAAGGTTCCAGTGAAATAACTAAGCTTATTCACCCAAATGCTGTTGTAACAATTAAATTTGGTAAAAAATCACTAGATCCTAGAGTTTCAGAGTCAGTTTGGGGCTTCTTTGCCGTTTACGTAGCTACTTTTCTTGTAATTTTAATGATCTTGTTATCACAAAATATGGATTTCTTATCAGCTTTTTCAGCAGTNGGAGCTACATTAAACAATCTTGGACCNGGTTTGGGTGAAGTAGCTAATAACTACAAANCACTCACTGATATTTCGAAAATTGCTTTATGTTTGTCAATGCTTCTAGGAAGGCTTGAGATATTCACTCTCCTATTGCTTTTTACTCCTTCATTTTGGAGAAATTAAGCAGAANATGGCATTACTGGTAAAAGCTTTTATAAAATTNCTTCAATTTATACCTTATTCTTTACTGCATAAATTTGGAAGTTTAATGGCTCTTTTTTTAAATTTACTNCCAAACTCTCATAAAAAAATTACTCAACAGAATTTAAAATTGGTTTTCCCTGATAAGTCNTCAAAAGATATCAAAACCCTCATAAAGAAATCTTTGTTNCATAGCTCAATGAACTTCCTCGAATCAGGAATTGTTTGGGGGAGTAAAAATACAAAATTTGAAAATTACCTTGTGGAGGTTTTTAACAAAGAGGCAATAAATAAGTCGTTTGATTCTGATAGAGGAATACTGCTAATAACTCCTCATTTAGGAAATATTGAAATTATCATCAAATTTTTAGGTAAACAATTCAACTGTACCATTCCTTATTCAAAACCCAATCAATCTTATCTTGATAAAATNATTACCCTCTCAAGAGAAAGNGCTGGNGTAAAAATGGTACATCCTGACTCAGCTGGCTTAAAAGTGTTAATTAAAAGTCTTAAAGAAAAAAANATGGTCGCTATTGCNNCTGATCAAGTGCCCAAGCAAGGGTTCGGAATTGCCTCAACTTTTTTTGGCAAAGAAATTTACTCTATGACATTAGTACCAAAGTTAAAAAAAGTTTCTAATTGCGCTGTTCATTCTGTTTATTGTGAAAGAAGAAAAAAAGCGCAAGGTTTCAATATATATTTCAGTGATGAATTAGATCTCTCGCATGATGTGAAAGAGGGAGTGGACAGAATGAATAACGAGTTTGAAGAATGTATAATGACTATACCAGAACAATATTCTTGGGAATATAAGAAGTTTAAAAGATCAGTTAATAAAACCATATATAATAAGTAAATTATTGATAGTAAGCACTCACTAATATAATGAAAAGTCATAGTATGGAAGATCTTATTTCTTTGTGCAAAAGAAGGGGCTTTATATTCCAATCCAATGAAATTTACGGAGGCTTGCAAGGTCTATACGACTATGGACCTTTAGGAGTAGAGCTAAAAAGTAATTTAAAAAAGGCCTGGTGGAAATCTATGGTCTATGAAAGAGATGATATAGAAGGAATTGATTCTTCAATTTTAACAAACCCTTTAGTTCTAAAATATTCTGGTCATGAAGATACCTTCTCTGATCCCTTAGTGGATTGTCGTGACTGTAATTCAAGATGGAGATCAGATCATATTGAAGATGGAAAATGTCCCAACTGTGGATCAAGTAATTTAACAGAACCGAGACCATTCAACCTTATGTTCAAAACTAGTGTCGGGCCGGTTGAAGATGGAAGCTCGTTTGCTTATCTACGACCAGAAACAGCACAAAGCATTTTTACAAATTTTAAAAATGTAATGGATTCGACCCCTCACTCTCTTCCATTTGGAATAGCACAAATTGGTAAAGCTTTCAGAAACGAAATTACTCCAAGAAATTTTATTTTTAGAGTTAGAGAATTTGAACAAATGGAACTTGAGTATTTCGTTAAGCCTGGAGAAGACGAAAAGTGGCATAAAGAATGGACTGAATTAAGGGTTAATTGGTGGCAGGAACAAGGCATTGCTAAAGATAACCTTGAAATTTATTACGTTCCAGATGAGGAGCTTGCACATTATTCCAAGGGAACTGTTGATATTATGTATAAATATCCACATGGTACTGAGGAGTTGGAAGGAATAGCTAACAGAACGGATTTTGATCTAGGTTCGCATACAAAAGGACAAAATGATCTTGATATCAAGGCGAAAGTAACAAAAAACTCTCAATCAAACTCTAAATTAGCTATTCAAGATCTTGAAACTAAAGAATGGTTCTTACCTTATGTCATTGAGCCGTCAGCCGGTGTTGATAGGGGGTTTTTAGCTATTTTGAACGAAGCATATAGCGAGGAAATGCTTGATGATGGCAAAAAAAGGACACTTTTAACAATAAAACCACATCTTGCACCTATTAAGGTAGCTGTTATACCCCTTAAAAGAAATAATGAAGAGATGGTAATGAAAGCAGAAAGCCTCAAGAAATCTCTACAAAAAGTAATAGATGGAAGAGTTTTATTAGAAAATACAGGAAACATCGGCAAAAACTACAGAAAAAATGATGAAATTGGTACACCTGCATGCATTACCGTCGATTTTCAAACTTTAGACGATGACACTGTCACAGTAAGAGACAGAGATTCTATGGAACAAAAAAGGGTAAATTTAAACGAAATTAAAAGTTTTTTAAAGAAAATATATAATTTTTAAAGAAAATGAATGATATTGTTGTCCTAGATAGAGATGGCGTTATCAATGTTGATCTCATGACGTATGTAACTTCTCCTCAAGAATTTGAACCAATAAAAGGGAGTCTGGAGGCTATAGCTAGATTAAATGAGAAAGGTTTCAAAATAGCGATAGCAACGAATCAAGCTTGCATTGAAAAAGGAATCATTACAGATAATGAGTTAGATTCTATACACAATTATATGATAGAGCTGCTTAAACCTTTGGGGGGATCGGTTGATTATATAGCTTATTGTCCGCATGCTCCTGAAACAAATTGTGATTGTAGAAAACCGAAGACAGGCTTACTGAAACAAATAGAGGAAAATTTGCAAGTAAATTTGAAAGGCAAATATTTCATCGGTGATAAAGAATCCGACATAATTGCAGGATATGATCACGGTTGTATACCATTACTTATACAAACAGGAGGTTATGGAGAAAAGGTTCTTAACTCAAAGCATTGTCCGCCACCGAAACATTGCTTCGATAATCTGTTAGAGGCCTCAGATTTTATTATCAAATAAGAAAGTGACCTATCTTAGATCTTTAATTTTCTATATTGGCTATATATCTTCCGGAATTTTAGCAAGTCTAACTGCCTGTATTATTGGTCCCTTTCTTAATTTAGAAAATAGATTAAAGCTTTTTTCCTTGTGGCCAAAATTTGCTAATTGGTTTTTGTCTAAAACATGCAATATAAATGTAGAAATCATAGGGCTAGAAAACCTCACTAAAGAACCGTGTGTAATAGTTTCAAATCATCAAGGTCAATGGGAAACCTTTTCTATGCAATATTTGTTTCATCCACTTTGTACCCTTCTTAAAAAAGAATTGTTATATATTCCTTTATGGGGTTGGGCAATGAAAATGCTTCAACCGATTGCTATAGATAGAAGTAAGCCGAAAGAAGCTATCATGAAAACACTTAAAGATGGATCAAATAGACTTTCAAATGGAATGTATGTTCTATTATTNCCNGAAGGAACGNGAGTTGAAGCTGGAAGAGTTGGCAATTATGCAAGNAGTAGTTTTGAGTTGGCAAAAAGAAATAATGTNATGGTTTTACCAATTTGCCACAACTCNGGTGACTGTTGGCCGGCNCANAAATTCGTNAAGAGGGCTGGAACAATNAAATTAATTTTNGGTAAACCNTTTTATGTAAAAGACTCNAAGGATTCTGCNGAAAAAGTGCAGTCTTGGGTAGAANGATACTTTAATGGANAAGGTTTAAATNTCTAAGTTCACTACAAGCTTAGCGTTCTCATCTATAAATTCCTTTCTAGGTTCTACTTCATCACCCATGAGAGCATGGAATAATTCGTCTGCTGCTAAGGCATCCTCTATACTTACTTGTCCTAAGATCCTCATGTCAGGATTCATCGTTGTATCCCATAGTTGTTCCGCATTCATTTCACCCAGTCCTTTATAACGAGATTTTGTAAAAGACCTTTCCGATATCTGAAGAACTTCTTCAAGCGCGTGTGCAAAGTTGTCAACAGGAATTTCTTTTCCATTTATTTCGAAATGACTGTCCTTGTTGAACATGTCCCTCANATCAGATCCATGACTCGCCATGTCTTTGTAAGCTTTAGATTTAAAGAACGATTTATTNAAAACCCAACTTGACTCTGTACCATGTTTTAAAAGGGAAACTTTTGGNCTGAAAATAGAACTGTTTTCATCTTTTTCNATATTTACTTTCCAAGAAGATCCTTGTTCAGCATTTCCATTAAGATACTTCTCAAGACCCTTTGACCATTTTTTAACCTCTTTTTCATCATCGTTTCCATGCAATAGCTCCGTATGTTTTATGCCTTCGAGAAGCTCCAAAGGATATATATGAGTTAANCCCTTTAAAATGTTTTGAACTTTTTCATGTTGGGAAATGAATTTTCCAAGTGCCGGGCCAGTAATAGACTCCCCTTTTTTATTNAGTATCAATCGAGCGTCATCNAAAATCTCTGCAACCAAAAGCTCCCTTAATTCAGAATCATCTTTGACATAAGTTTCTTGTTTTCCCTTTTTTAATTTATAGAGNGGTGGTTGNGCAATATAGATATAGCCTTTTTCTATTANTTCTGGCATTTGTCTGTAGAACAAAGTCANAAGAAGNGTTCNGATATGTGAGCCATCTACATCGGCATCTGTCATGATGATTATTCTGTGGTATCTNAGTTTNTCCTCTTGCCAGTCCTCTCCTTTAATTCCACACCCNAANGCGGATATTAATATGATAATCTCNTCTGAAGATAAAACTTTATCTAACCTCGCCTTCTCCACATTGAGNATNTTNCCNTTNAGNGGNAGTATTGCCTGAAAATGCCTATCNCTTCCTTGCTTGGCAGAACCNCCAGCAGATTCACCCTCCACNAAATATATTTCACTTTTAGCTGGATCNTTTTCTTGACAGTCAGAAAGCTTNCCAGGNAGNCCTCCNCCTTCAAAAACACCTTTNCGTCTTGTNAGCTCNCGCGCCTTGCGNGCAGCNTCTCTTGCCCTNGCNGCTTCTATNATCTTTGTTGCAATTAATTTNGCCTCAGAAGGNTTTTCTAAAAGGTANTCTGNNAGNGCTTTATATGTTTCTTGTTCTACNGCAGGACGNACTTCNGANGAAACTAATTTATCTTTTGTTTGNGANGAAAATTTTGGATCAGGNACTTTAACNGATACAACTGCAACCAAACCTTCNCGAGCATCGTCTCCAGAAGTNGTCACTTTCTCTTTATTCATNCCNTCNTTTTCCATANAGTTATTCAAAGTNCTAGTNAGNGCAGTTCTNAANCCAACAAGGTGAGTTCCCCCATCTCTCTGCTTTATGTTNTTGGTATAACATTGAATNTTTTCNTGATAACCATCNTTCCANTGCANNGACACTTCNATAGTAATTCCGTCNGCNGCATCTTTNACAAAATGAAAGACNGAATTGACAGTTGTTCTTTTTGTATTCAAGAANGNNACAAATTCTGCTAAACCTCCTTTGTGTAAAAATTCTTTCTTCTTAGAAGTTCTCTCATCGATTAATATTATTTTTAGCCCTGCATTAAGATAAGAAAGCTCTCTTAATTTAGTTTCAAGAACGTCATACTGGAAAACAATATCTGAAAAAGTTGTTGGAGAAGGAGTGAAGGTAACTTCTGTTCCAGTTAAGTCAGTTTTACCTGTTACTTTGAGTTTTCCTTTAGGTGCCCCATCTTTGTATTCTTGTTGGTGTATTTTTCCACCTCTATGTATCGTTAGATTCAAATCTTCAGATAAAGCATTTACTACCGAAACACCGACCCCATGTAAACCGCCGGATACCTTATATGAATTATCGTCAAATTTTCCGCCCGCATGAAGTTTTGTCATTATCACCTCTGCAGCTGACATTCCCTCCTCATGCATATCGGTCGGTATGCCTCTTCCATTATCAGCCACTGAGACACGATCATCAGAAATAATTTTTACTGTAATTTCATCGCAGTGACCTGCAAGAGCTTCATCAATGGAGTTATCTACAATTTCATAAACCATATGATGCAACCCCGTTCCATCATCAGTATCTCCAATGTACATACCAGGTCTCTTTTTTACCGCCTCTAGACCTTTGAGGACAGTTATGTTGGAAGAGTCGTAGGATTCAGTATTATCTTTTTTTGCTACTTTTTTGGATTGCTTTGAAGGAGATTTTGATGATTTAGATGCTGAAGTTTTTTTCTTTGTCGGCATCTTTTTATTTTAATATAAATTCAGAGATTAATCTGTGTAAAATTACTCAAATTTTTAATTGAAGCATGCATTTCTGTGCCTTCAATACCTGTAAGTATAATTTGACTTTTTATTTCCAAAATTTCTTTCAAAATCTGAGCAAGGTTTTCCTGATCTAGCTCGGAGCTTAGATCATCTATGAGGAGTAAGGTTTCAGATCCTTTAAGATGTTCGAGTAAAATTAAATTTGATAAAAAAGATAATAAAATCAATATCTTAGATTGTCCCCTAGATAATTGATTAGCAGCATTTTTTTTGTTCAATGTATATGTGAAGTCCATTCTATGAGGCCCCTTACTTGTATAGCCAAGTGCTCTATCGCGATCTAAAGATTCTAACAATGAAGTTTTCAATTTATTGGAACGCTCCCAACCTTTAGAAAACGATATATCCATTCCTCTTAGAAATTCAAAAATCCCTCTATCAGTTACTTCATTGATGAAATTTTTTAAACTTTCTCTATAAATTTTGAAGAAATGATATTGTTTTAAACTCAATTCTAATCCTAAATCTGCAACCTCAGAGGTCCACAAAGCAATCTCGCTTTCCGGCAGATTCTTTTTGAGGCATCGATTTATCTGCTTAAGAGACTTTTGATATTTATTTTCTAACCTTTTCAAAGAAGGTTCCACGTGAAACATTATTTGATTAAGATGTTCCCTTCTCAGCTCTGGCTCTCCTTCTATCATCTTTAGGTTTTTTGCTAGAACAAGCTGTAGAAAAATTAACTCACCCTTTTTTGTTGATTTATCCAATAATTTTCTTGAGGCTGAGATCTTAGAATTTTGGCTTTTTTGGACTTGAAGTGAGTAATTCTTGTCTTTTAAGTTACCATTGGCTGATATCAAAAACGATTCGTAACCGTGTTTGATACAATCTTTTGTATCTCTGGACCTAAAAGATGCTCCATTAAAAAGTATCTCTATAGATTCCAAAAGAGAAGTTTTTCCAGAACCATTTTTACCCAGGATTAAATTTACGCCCTCAGTAAATCTAAATAATTCGTCATTAAATAATCTAAATTTTTTTAAATGAAGCCTTGTAAAGGCCATCAGAGCCTCATA
>PAOE01000016.1 GCA_002707915.1 Gammaproteobacteria bacterium | reverse complement strand
ATCTTAAAAAAAGTATTCACAAATTAGAATATGAACTTTATCCTAACGTTATTGAAGAGATAGCTAATGGAAAGCTTTTTCTTTCTAATGGAAAAGTTATCAGAAAATAGACATGAAAAGCTTACTAAAGATTTCTCTCTTTCTTATCCTATCCTCGGATTTAATAGCATCTCCAAGTGCCATAAAACCCTCTAAAGCTATTTTGGAAAGCAATGTTGGAGAAATGGAAGTAGAAATGAAACTCTTAGACAATGGCCTTTGGAAGTTAACTTCTTTATTGGATGGTGGATCGATTGTTAGAAGGGAAGAATCAGAGATCTTCGAGTTAATTGAAAATAAAATNAAACCGCTCAATTATTCTTTCAATCAAAGAATACTTTTCAGAAAATACAAAGCCTCTGCAGATTTTGACTGGGAAAAACTGCAAGTTTCTTNTGTCGAAAANAAAGATAGCGGAGAAGTAGATTTGCTTCCAAATGTCCTCGGGCCAAGCTCNGCTTCACTTCAGCTTAGATTAGATTTTAGAAATCTTAAANAAAATAATATTCCTCAACAAATTTCTTACAATGTATATTGGAGAGGAACAGTTAAAACAAGGACATATGATGTAAATCCAANAACTGAATCAGTGGAGACTCCTNTGGGAGTTTATGAGGCCTATAGAGTANCTAGAAAATTTGATGAAGGAAGTNAAAGNTCTCAAATATTTTGGTTAGCTCCTGAACTAGATTATTCAGTGATTAAGATTTANGACAAAAATGAAAGGGAAGTCGAAATAAAAATTAAAAACTTTGAAGAAATAGGTTAAGCCTTGGGAAGAGTTACGCCGGTTTGACCTTGGTATTTTCCTCCTCGATCTTTATAACTAGTTTCACATTCCTCATCAGATTCAAGGAATANCATTTGAGCAACACCTTCGTTNGCNTAAATTTTNGCNGGCAAACTTGTTGTATTNGAAAATTCAAGAGTAACATGACCTTCCCATTCTGGTTCCAGGGGGGTCACATTGACGATAATTCCACATCTAGCATAAGTTGATTTGCCCAAACAAATCGTCAAGACATTTCGAGGTATTTTAAAATACTCAATAGTACTTGCGAGTGCAAACGAATTTGGAGGAATGACGCACACATCATTTTTGATGTCGACAAAGCTCTTTTCATCAAANNTTTTAGGGTCTACNGTAGCCGAGTTTATATTTGTAAAAACTTTAAATTCATTAGAACATCTAACATCATATCCATATGANGAAGTTCCGTAAGATATCAGTTTCCTATTATCCTCTCCAACTCTTATCTGGGCTGGCTCAAATGGGCTAATCATTTCAAACTGATCGGCCATTTTCTTGATCCATTTATCGGACTTTATGCTCATAGTTATTATTTTTAAAATTATTACTTAAGGTATGATACTTTGACTAAATAAAAATACATTAACTTTATCCAATGAAAAAATTCTTATTGTTAGTTGCACTATTTCTNATAAATCAACTGCATCCATATGAAAATAAAATTGATTTATTGTCTCTATATAAAGATTTACATGCCAATCCTGAACTGTCATATCAAGAATTTGAAACCTCTGAGAAGCTTGCAAATCTCCTCGAGTCNATAGGCTATGAAGTAACTCGCAATGTNGGNGGNAATGGTGTTGTAGCTCTTTTAAAAAATGGAAATGGAAAAAATATAATGTTCAGAGCTGANATGGATGGACTTCCTGTGGAAGAAAAAACAGGTGCNAGATATGCCAGTCAAAAGAAAGTTACAAACTTAGANGGCGAGGAAGTCTTTACAATGCATGCCTGCGGACATGATGTACATATGACAGTTCTCATAGGTGTTGCAGAATATCTCTTTGAAAATAAGTCTGAATGGCAAGGCAACTTAATTTTAGTTCTAGAACCAGCAGAAGAAGTGAGCGGTGGAGCTAGAAANATGATTAAAGACGGATTATTCACGCGCTTTCCAAGACCTGACTATAATCTTGCTTTTCATGTAAATGCGGGAATGCCGACTGGAAAAGTAGGTTTTTTACCTGGATGGGCTATGGCAAATGTAGATTCAGTAGATATTACTGTTAAGGGAATTGGCGGACATGGAGCCTATCCTCACACCACAAAAGATCCGATAGTAATAGCAGCAAATATAGTTACTCAGTTACAAACCATTGTGAGTCGTCAAATAGCACCAACTGATCCAGCTGTTGTGACCGTGGGTTCCATCCATGGCGGAACAAAACATAATGTAATTCCCAATGAAGTTAAACTGCAATTAACTCTAAGATCCTATACAGATGAAGTAAGAAATGAAACTATCTCCTCCATAAAGAAAATTGTAAAAGGTTCTGCAATCTCTGCAGGCTTATCTGAAGAAAATTATCCTGTTATTGAAATTAAAGATGAATATACCCCCGCAGTATTTAATAATCCTAGTTTGGTTGAAAAAATACAAAAAAGCTTCGTTAAATCATTAGGTGAAAAAAATGTAATTAAAGTTTCTCCAGTTATGGGTGGAGAAGATTTTGGTATGTTTGGAAGGGTCGAACCTATAATACCCACAGCATTATTTTGGCTTGGAGCAGTAAATACAAAGGTATATGAAAAGGCTCAAAAAGAAGATTTAATCCTACCCTCGCTTCACTCAGATCTATTTTTACCCGATGCAGAACCTGCTATAGCTACAGGAGTCAAAGCAATGACCTCAGCAATATTGGATTTGTATAAGTCTTAATCTTTAAAAAGCGCCTAGATGTCTCGGCCTCATAAATCTTGATAAAACAAAACCTGTAAGTAACCAATTCGTAGATTGCCCTAATATAATAATAAGGCTCCATATGAAAGTTTCCTTTACCCAGAATAAGTCAACTTCACTATAAATAGACAGAGAAGTGCCTATAAAAAATATAAACAATACTCTTTTTTTTGGTGTATCAAGCATTGTCATAACTCTGTACATTATCCATGCTAAAGTGGATATAACTATAAATTTAAGGAAAAATGTCCAAATATAATTTTGAGCAGTCGGATCAGTTACATTTGCAGGGGCATAGTTCGATAGAAATGAATTTACTACTAAGAAGTAGCCGAATATATCCATAAGCATATTAATAAAGGTAGCAAATAAGAGTCCAAAGAAAATTCTCATTCTCCCTCCTCTTTTAGTCTCTGTCTGCCACTCAGTGCATGCATAATGGTACCTCTATCGACATATTCTAACTCTCCTCCAAGTGGAACACCTCTAGCAAGTTTGGTTATTTTAAGATGAGTTTCATTCTTAAGATTATCATAAATAAAATGAGATGTGGTTTCTCCCTCAAGAGTGGAGTTGGTTGCTAAGATTAATTCTTCGGTTTCAATCTGACGGGCTCTTGAAAACAAAACATCTAAAGCAAGTTCCTCTGGACCAATATCATCAATCGGAGACAAGTAGCCATGCAATACGAAATAATGTCCATTAAATTGATTGCTTTGTTCGATGGCAAAAACATCTGATACAGACTCAACTACACAAATTTGATTCTTATTTCTTTTTTCATTAGAACATATTTGGCAACTATCTGACTCAGTAAAGATTCTACAAGAATTACATTTATCAACACTTTCAAGTGCTTCTTCAAGCAATTGCGCCAGTATCAACCCCGCATCCTTATTTCTTTCTAAAAGATGCAGAACCATGCGCTGAGCTGATTTTGGTCCTACTCCTGGCAAGCATTGGAAAGCATTAATTAGACCGTCTACCAATGGGCTTACTTTGCTCATTTTTATTTCCTTGGTTCTATTGAAGAACCAATAACCTCAGCACCAAATGCATCTATCAAGCTTTTTACGGTTGGATCATTCTTAATGTCTTTCTCAGCTTCAATTAATTCTTTTCTTTTTTCCTCTTCATCTAGCCTATTGGGAGAATCATCAGAAAAGTCTCCTGATTCAAAAAAAAGATTGCATTGTATTTTGAAAAAATTAGAAAGCTCATCTTGAAGTTGTTTTCTATGTTTACCGTTAAATAGATTAAGTTTTTCATCAGGCATAGAAAAATAAATAACAGTGTCATCTGTCTTTAAAAAAGAGCAATGTGAAGCCAACTGCCTTGTCCCGGGTTCAAGGTCTAATTTATCAAAAACATCTTTCCAGTTTTCTTTGAACANGTTTATTGATGATNTTTGTNCATCAGGAGTTGANCTGNGATTGACAGGTTTCTTTGACTCTTTNTNTAACTGATGCTTTNCTTCATCAGNAGGCAAANNTTCATTTACATGCTGAGATTCAACTTTTTTTTTAGTCTCGGATAATTCTCTTGGAATAAAAGATGCCATTCTCAGTAATGCCATATCAAATCCACCGGAAAGACTNGGAGCAAGCTCCATATCGCGCTTTGCTATTAATCCAATCTGATAAATTAATTGCAAATCCTCTTCAGAAAAAAGTGTNAGTACTTTCTTCGCANCTTNNACATTNAGATCAGTTTCCTCCANGATGTCNTCCGAAACCTTCGCAAACGAAAGTANCTGAATACATTCAAGCAACAAATCCATTAGTCTTAAGTAATCAATACTTAACTTTCCAAGTTCAGTCAAAAAATTTAAAAGTGATTTTGCATCTCTTTGCCCNACCATTTTTACCAATTCCAGCACATTATCNGAAGGCANAGTNCCAAGCATTTCAGANACCTTNTCNGATGTTAAATCACCCTTGCAAAAGGCTATNGCTTGATCNGTTATTGTGAGCGAGTCTCTTAAACTTCCTCTTCCAGATCTCGCTAATTGNTCTACAGCANCACTTTCAAAGACAATTTTTTCTTTCTCTAAAATGTATGTAAGTCGATCTATAAGTTGTTTGTTAGTCAAGTTCTTAAGATTAAATTGCAAACACCTAGAAAGAACAGTAGGAGGTATGCTTTCGGGAGATGTTGTAGCCAAAATAAATATTACATGTTCTGGAGGTTCCTCAAGCAGCTTCAAAAGCATATTAAAACTATGTTTAGAAAGCATGTGCACTTCATCTAATAGGTAGACCTTATACCTTGAAGAACTTGGCATGTGAACAACAGTCTCTAGTAGCTGCTTTGTCTCCTCTGCTTTCCTATTTGAAGCAGCATCAACTTCTTGAAAATCCATAAAACTACCATCAGATATCGACAGACAAGCAGAACATTTTCCGCAAGGCTTTGANCCTAGGCCCTCTTCGCAATTAAGACTTTTTGCTAATATCCTTGCGATAGTAGTTTTTCCTACCCCTCGTGTACCACTTAATACGTAGGCTTGATGAATCTTATTTTTATCTAGGCTATTTGCAAGAGCTTGAACTACATGTTCTTGGCCAACAACCTCTGAAAAATCATTAGGTCTCCATTTTCTTGCTAAAACTTGATAACTCATTTTTTCATTACAAGTATAGTTTAACTAGATTAAACTTTTATAAATTTTCCTTATTGAGAAGTAAAAATGCTTCATCAATGTGATGAAATTCNAAACCACGGTAATTCAAAAAGCTTTTAAGTTTGAGNATTTCTTTTGTTCCCTCNGGATATTTTCCATTCATCTTTTTTTTCAATGCATCCAATGCAAAAACAGGCCAGTCAGTCTCTTCATTCANAGAATAAAAGAAACTCTCTTTNACTCCNCGTTGNATTAACTCATTTTTTATCTTTAGAGGTCCAAAGCCTCTTCTCTTTCTNCTCTGAAAATAACTCTCAGCAAACCTTTCATCGCTNAGTAATCCGTCTCTTTTCAAATCTTCGATNGATTGTAATAGCATTTCTTTAGATTCCACCCTTCTTGANAATTTTTGATAGATTTCTTTAGATGAATGNTCACGTCTAGAAAGAAAATCCATAATTTTTAGTCTTATAGCTTTNGGTTCATCTAGTATTTTCACAGATTAAGTATATTATTTATTAAAATCTTTAAAAATATAAAACGTTATTTATGGGAGGAAATAATGCAACTTAATTATCTTAATAAACCGCACTTTGAAAATGGATCTATAAAAAGTATTTCTGAAGTNCTTAAAGAACATGGAATAAAAAAACCTCTTATTTGTACAGATCCGGGTCTAGCTGAGATAGGTNTGTCCGATAAGGTGAGGAATTTATTATCAAATGAATTATCACCNTCCTTTTATGAAGAAACACCAGCAAATCCAACTGAAAANGCTGTTGAAGACGCACTNAAGATTTATAAAGAGAATGATTGCGATGGAGTNGTAGGTTTTGGCGGTGGATCAAGTATGGATTTAGCAAAAACTGTTGCACTAATGGCAAATCANGAGGGAAATGTTGTNGATTATTCTGTAAATGAGGGAGGGCTCGGTAAAATAAGTCAGACCATGCCTATGATAGCTATTCCCACCACCTCAGGCACAGGAAGCGAAGTATCTCTGGGTGCTGTCATTATAATGAACGATGGAAGAAAGCTAATTCTAGCTAGTGAACACCTTAGGCCTACTGCTGCAATTTGCGATCCAGAATTGACCTTAGGCCTGCCTCCTGTTCTCACAGCTGGAGCAGGTATGGATGCATTAACGCACTGTATTGAAGCAGTCCTCTCTCCAGTTATAGATCCACCAGCTGAAGCTGTTGGATTAGATGGCATAGAAAAAGTTGTCAGANAGGAAAGTTTANTTAGAGCGGTAAAAGATGGTCAAGATAAGGATGCGAGATGGAATATGATGATGGCTTCAACTGAGGGTGCTATGGCATTCTCAAAGGGTTTAGGTGCAGTACATTCAATGAGCCANGCTATAGGAGCTGATCAAGATTTACGNTTACATCATGGCACTNTAAACGGTGTAATACTTCCTACAATCTTNAGGTTTAATCGAGATCATGTTGGTGATAAGTATGAAAGAATAGCTAGAGCAATGGGTAAGAAAGAAAATGTTGATTTAGCAGATGAAATTGAAAAGTTAAATCAATCTATTGGATTGCCAACAGGTCTTGGTGAAATGGGAGTGACAGAAGAGATGATACCTCATCTNGTTGCGCACTCCATNACAGATCCTAGTAATGCCACGACACCTAGATTGCCCACAGAAGATGAATGGAAACAACTGTTTTTGGATGCAATGTAGTTTAATTGAAAAAAATAAGATCTACTGCATAGATTGCTATAAATAATCCGAGTGCTATCGTAATGCAACTCCGAAAGGAAAATTTACGAGCTGTCCAATCAATGCGATCATCTCTTTCCCTTTGTGATTTTGATGCNCGCATTTTTCCTAAATAGAAAAAAGTTGCCAAAGATAAGATAGCTAAAACACCAAAAATGATGGTGTTGAGGTCCATTTAATTATTGCTTCTNAGTTTAGCTAAAAGCCTTAATATCTCCAAATAGAGCCAAACTAGTGTAACCATCAAAGAAAATGCCCCAAACCATTCCATGTGCTTGGGAAGACCATTCTCAGATCCCTGCTCTATAAAATCAAAGTCCAAGACTAAATTTAGAGCAGCAATTGCAACTACAAAAAGACTGAAGCCTATTCCAANTAAGCCATTAGAGTGGATAAAGCCAATCCCAGACCCACCTCCGAAGACCATCATTCCAATATTTACTATATATAGAAGAGCTATACCTGCTGTGGCGCTTACAATCATTAGTCTGAAATTTTCAGTAGGCTTTATGATTCCNGTCTTATAGCAAACAAGTAAGGAAGCCAAAGTGCCGAAAGTAAGACCTATAGCTTGTATAGCAATACCAGGAAACTGTGCTTCAAAAAGGACNGTAATACCACCCAAAAATAATCCTTGGCATGCGGCATATATAGGAGCTGTTGTGGCTGCAATGGTTGGCTTAAAAATAGTAACTAGAGCAAGTATTGCGCCTATTCCCATTCCAGAAAACATCAAAACCGGACTTGGAAGATTCCAACTTATTGCAGCTGTTGCAAAGCATAAGGCGAGAAGAATGCCCGTCTTATTGACGGTACCATCCAGAGTCATTTTCTCAGTGACTGGTAGATCTCTGAATTGAGCATCACCATCAAATTTGTTACCAAAAACTGGATTTCCTGATCTACCAAATGTTTCTAATGCTTGATGTTTTGACATAATCTATAAATTAATTAAATAAACTGATTATATTATCTATCCCTATCACCAAAATTGCCAGTGCAACAGTCCAAATTATACAAGCAGCAACAGAACTAAATAGGAAAGTAATATTTTTCATTGAGGATAAACCTGCAATGAAGGGAATAAAAGGTCTTATAGCCGGTACAAGCCGACCAATTACAATACCTCCCCAGCCATACTTATTAAAAAATTTTTCACCTTTTAAAAAGACATCTTCTCTTTTAGACATAAACTGGGTGCTCTTGATTTTTGGACCAAAAAAAAGTCCTGTATAAAAACTGCATAAATCTCCTATCCAAGAGCCTAATCCTGCACCTAGACATATATAAATAAGACCTATATCTGCCTCACTTAAACCAATTGCAAACAATAAAAGAATTATGCTCGGCCAGATTATTCCTGAAATAATAAAAGATTCTAGAAAACCAATAGCAAACATGGCCAAACCGGCAAACTCTGGATTAAGAATAATCCAATTTAAAATGTCTTCTGAATTCATTAAAGTACTCTTTTCAAATTAATAATTTTAAGTCTATCTCATGATAAAGGAATGGAAAAAGAAATCTTCAAAGTACTTGCTAGAAAATAAAATATTCAAACTGAGAGAGGATATTGTTGAGTCTCCTAAGCTAGAAACAGAGCATAAAGTCTGGGCTATGGAAGTTCCCACTTGGGTAAACATCATCCCTATAACCTCACTGGGAGAAGTAATTTTGGTAAATCAGTATCGTTTTGGTATGGAAAAATTCTCACTAGAAATACCCGGAGGAATGTCAGACATTGGTGAAGACCCAATGCTTGCTGCAACAAGAGAATTAAAAGAAGAAACAGGATATGTAGGTAAGAAAGTTCTTGAGATAGGAAGAGTGGAATCTAATCCTGCAATTATGTCTAATCATACTTATACTTATCTAGCCCTTGATTGTGAAAAAATAAGCGATCAATCGTTAGACGGAACGGAAGATATAGAAATAGTAAAGAAAAATATTGATGAAATCCCTCAACTTATTAATGAAAAAGAAATTGAACATGCACTGGTGATAAGTGCTTTTTACTTTTACAACTTATATCTAATGAACAAGAAACATGGGTAAAAATAATGAAGATCATTTAAAGGGAAAAATATTATTCTTTTCTCCCAATGATGAGGGAGCTTCGTATTTTACTGATTCGCTTATCTATATGTGTGATCACAACTCAAATGGTTCTTTAGGTTTGATAGTTAATAGACCTCTTAATCTGAAATTAGATGATCTATTTAAAGGGTTGAAAATAAGAGAGACCAAGAATAACTCCAAAAGTGCTTTTCTTGGAGGTCCAGTCAATCCCGGTGCAATTTTCATACTTCATTCTTCAGAGAAATCCTGGAAAGGAACTATGGAAGTTACTCATAATATATCTATGACAACTGATTTAGAGGCTATCGAGGATATAGCCCAAGGATCTTGTCCCGAAGAATATATAATCACACTTGGCTATACAGGATGGGGCCCTGATCAACTTAATGATGAACTCTCAGATAATGCCTGGATGACCTTTCCTGAAAATGTTGATTTGATTTTTAAAATTGAGCCCGAGAAGCAAGTAGATGAAATGTCGAAAATCCTCGGTTATGATATTAGGATGATAAATCCAGGGTTTGGAAATGCTTAAATCTAATCTTGCTATCTTCACTTTATTACTGTTTTTTTTATCTGGTTGCTCAGAAAGCATAAGAGAATTAGAAAGTAGGATAAAAAAACAAGCAGAAAAAAATAATACTGAGATGTCTGCAATGGAAATTAAGCAAACTGCTATTTATTTAAATGAATGGAGTAAGGAAGATTTTTTTCAAGATGATGTAAACGAGTTTCTTGAGGCTGATAAGGCAGATTTTCCTGAAGGAATAGAAATACTTTTTGCAGGAAGTTCAAGTATAAGGTTTTGGAAGTCATTAGAGAAAGATATGAATCCTTTAAAAGTTCTTAATAGAGGTTTTGGAGGAGCGCAAATTTCACATGTGAACTATCACTTTGAAGAGGTTATAAAGCCTTACAACCCGGAGGCAATAGTATTCTTTTGTGGAACAAATGATATTGCTGCCCTTAAAACTCCTGAAGAGACAATTGATGATTTCAAAATTTTCTTAGATAAGGTNAGAACAGATTTGCCATCTACACATGTNTTTGTAATTGGAATCAAACCCTCAGTAGCTAGAGAATATCTCAAGGAAGAAGAACTCTCTTACAACAAATCTATTCAGGATATGTCAAGATCAGATGATCTACTAACTTTCATAGATGTTTGGGATGAGATGCTTACAGATGATGGCAAACCCAATCCTGACTTATATGTAGATGATGGACTCCATATGAATGAAAAAGGGTATGTAGTTTGGACAAAGCTGGTAAGAGAAAATCTAGATTATTATTTTAATCTTTAGGTAACAAACCTAACATTTTATAGGCCAAAAACTCATCAGATATTGTTGTTTTAGGTCTATCGGGAAGTTTATCAATTGGATAAGCTAGCGGTGTTACATCACTTTTAATTTCTTCACCAACTTTGATTCCTGACCTATCGACACTAAAATGGAATTGATCATTACCTCTAGTGCAGCCATCAGCAAAAAAAATAACTGTGTGAACAATTCTGTCTACTTTAGACAAATTTGGTTTTGCTCTATGGAATGTTAAACCATGATGGAAAGACACATCCCCGATGTCCATATTCTGATAGTTAATAGGAGAAAATTCTATTTTAGCTTGTTTAAGAAAGTCCTCCTCATCAACCTTTCCTGAAAAAATATCTATAAACCTTCTTTCATCTACTTTATGGGAGCCTGGATAAAATCCAAGCTGCCCATTTATCTCATCGACTTTACATAAAGGAATCCAAGCTGTAATGGTATTATTTTCTTTAATTGGCCAATAGGGTTGATCATGATGAGGGTCGGTCTCTCTTCCTCCAGCCTCTTTGACTAAAGCTTGATCATGCCAAATACGAATAGGTTTGTTACCTAAGAGATATGCGGCTATCTCACCTATTTCTTGATTAAAAGACAACTCCCTGATCGTTTCATTATCCTCCCATAAATTTTGGCATTGCACGAAAGATTGTTCGTAAACAGATTTATCTTTAAGTTCTCTCTCATCAAATTGTTTTCTTTCTCTTATAGCGTCTTTGACTACTTCTCTGTAGAATTCAACATCTGATGCTTTCAACAGGTCTCTAACGACAACATAGCCGTCTTCATCAAACTTGTTTTTTAAATCTTCAATCATGCTAAAAGGCAATAAATTAAATCTAAATANNAAAATCGTAAAGAAGATTTTGTTCTATTTTTTCCTATGTTATAGCAGTTTTCTTGCAGCAGAAGCAGAATATACGGCTAGTAACTCAAAAATTATCCTAGTTTCTGAATNCACAACACTCCAACCAAAAGATAGTCTTTACTTAGGTATAAAATTTGAATTAGAAAAGGATTGGCATACTTACTGGGAAAATCCAGGAGATGCTGGAGAAGGGGCAGTTATAAAATGGTCTTTACCTGATGGTGTTTCAACCTCCGAGATACTTTGGCCAGGACCCGAAAGAATTCCAGTAGATCCACTAATGACGTTTGGCTATAACAATGAAGTGATTTTGCTGACTAAGATATCCACTTCCGACAAAATTGATTTCCCTATTGAACTTAATGCGCAGGTTTCTTGGTTCACATGCAAAGATATTTGTATTCCTCAAGATGGTAATGTATCAATTGTTATCAATGAGGGAGAGTTAACTAAATCGAATGACTATGCCGAAATAAAGCAATATGTAGATAAATTGCCCAAAGAATTTCTTGAGAACTATAAAGTAGAGAAATTAGAAGAAAAATACTTTTTACAGTCTACTCTCGAAAACAATAAATTCGATAGTATCTATTTTTTTCCTCGTGAATATGGACTAATTGATTATGTAGAAAACCAAATTTACGAGAAAAATGAAAATAGTTTTTCTCTTGAAGTTAAAGCTTCTAAAACTGGAATGAAACTTCCATATTTTGATGGAGTTATCAAAGCTATAAATAGCGAAGGAACTTTCTTTTTTGACGTTAACTTTCCTCTAAATATTCAGAATGAAGATAAAAACTTATTTTTACTTTTAGTCTTTGCTTTCTTGGGCGGGTTAATATTGAACATAATGCCTTGTGTTTTTCCTATTTTGAGCATTAAGGTCCTTCGATTCATTCAGTATAGTGAAGATTCTTCAGTAGAAACTTATAAATTTGGCCTTTCCTATTCATTAGGAGTCATTTTGAGCTTTNTCTTGATTGCCTTAATTTTAATTGGCCTCAAATCCAGTGGTGAAGTTATCGGTTGGGGATTCCAACTGCAATACCCTCTCGTNATTTCAATACTTTTCTATCTATTCATTGCNTTAGGCTTCCTTTTCATGAGTAATCTTGTAATAGGCAGTCAATTAGGTAACTTGAATTCTTTAGTGAAGGTCAAAAATGAATCGTTTGAGTCCTTTTTAACTGGGATCTTGGCGGTCGTTGTCGCTTCTCCTTGTACAGCTCCTTTTATGGGTTCTGCNATAGGATTTGCCTTATTACAGCCAAGCTTTAATTCCATTTTAATCTTCTTAAGTTTGGGAATAGGTTTTGCTTTGCCTTACCTCATATTATCGATAAAACCAACACTTCTATCATTTTTGCCAAGGCCAGGTCCCTGGATGGAAACATTCAAACAGTTTATGGCCTTTCCAATGTGGGCCTCGGCTTTATGGCTTTTATGGGTTTTAAGTGGACAAGTAGATAGCGATACTGTGATTCTTGTCCTGATAGGTGGATTAGCACTATCCCTTTCTCTGTGGCTCCTAGAAAAAAATACTACTGAAATAAAATTAGTTAAATGGATTTTACGNGGTACAGCAATTGTTTTAATTGGATTTTCAATTTATATCATTCCAACTAGCTATAGCACTAAAAAGGAAATATTTACAAAAGATGAGATATACAGTGAACAGAGATTGCGTGAGCTCAGAAACTCTAATCAAATTGTGTTCCTTAATTTTACTGCCGATTGGTGTATAACATGTAAAGTTAATGAAAGAGTTGCTCTAAAAACACAAAAAGTACAAAAGATTTTAAAGAGTGAAAGCATAAATTATCTTGAGGCAGATTGGACAAGAAAAGATGAAATGATCGCTTCTAAATTAGAAGAATTTGGAAGATCTGGCGTCCCTTTATACCTTCTTTATCCGTCGAAAGGAAAACCTATAGTCTTGCCAGAAATATTAACCGAAGATATTCTAATCAAATATTTATTGGAAGTAAGATGAAGAACAGATTTTATACAGTTATTATTGCTCTATTTCTATCATCAAACAGTCTAATTGCTTATGTACAGACAGATGAAATTTCTCCTGATTTCAAGCTAAAAAATAGCTTCGGAGATTATGTTTCCTTGAGTGATTATCGTGGAAAGAAGGTCATACTTGAATGGACTAATCATGGTTGCCCATTTGTTGCTAAACATTACTCAACGGGCAATATGCAATCAACTCAGAACTATGCAAAGGATAGTGGTGCAATATGGTTAAGTATCATTTCATCAGCACCTGGCACACAAGGCTTCGTTTCTTCCGCCGAAGCCAATGACTTAACTTCCTCAAGAAATGCCATTCCAACACATGTCCTATTTGATTCTGATGGAACCGTGGGGCGAATGTACGATGCTAAAACTACTCCTCATATGTTTATAATCGACGAGGATGGCCGCCTTAAATATCAAGGTGCAATTGACGATGCAGGAGGCAGGGGTTTTATGAGCAAAGATCTTCTAGAAGCAAATAACTACATAAAAAAAGGACTAAAAGAAATCTTACAGGAAAGAAGTCTCAGCACACCGGTCACAAAACCATATGGTTGTTCTGTAAAATACGCCCCTTGAATTTTATTCAGGTGCTTTAAATACAGAGCCCAATTTTTGGCCAAGTCCCATGTCACCTGAAAACTTTACTTTACCCTGCATAAAAGCCCCCATTGCAGCTTGCTGATCACCTGAAAATACTTTTTCCATTGTTTCTTGACTATCAAAAGTCAAAGTTAATCCTGGATCTGCATGCTCCCCTTCTTCGACAGTCAAATTTCCATCGTTAATATCTACATAAAAATTTGTTAGGTCTTCTATGTTGATTTGTATTGTTGCCTCAACTCCCTTAGCTCCTTCAGAAACAAAGGCTGTTTCAAGTCCTGATTTTAAATCGTTAAAAGTTGCCATAATTAATAATCCTTATAACTGTAAGTATTCTAATCTTCTCAAAATTAGCTTTATTAAACTAGGGAAAATTAAAAATTAATTTTAAAATGACACTCTTAATAAAGAGCGAAGAGAGATGAAAAGAGAAGAGGTAAGCGAAGAATCTAAAAAAGAATTTTCCGACAAAGTTAATGAACAGGCGGGTAGAACATCAAAAGGGATTGTTCTTTCTCCCAAGAGTATGAGCCAAGATCAGTTGATGAGTTGGAATAATGATGGCTACATATTAATACCAAACTTTTTGAATGAAGACGATTGCGATGAAATGGATAAAGAAGTATTGAAAATAATCAATAATATCATTCCAGAGGGTAGCGCATTCAGCCATGCATATGCTGGAGATGGCCATATTGCAATCAGAGAAATGAAACCTAGCCCAAATGCTAAAAGCATTGAAGATGAAATTTCAAAACTTTTTAGAATCCATTCGAAAGGAGTTTTTAATGATTTTATTCATAANAAATTATTAGGAGATATTTTAGAAGATATCTTAGGTCCTGATGTTGATTGCTTTCTGAGTCAATACATCTTTAAGAATCCCGGTGCTTGGGGCCAGCCATGGCACCAAGACTCTTCTTATTTCCCTTTTGATAGAGAGCCTCANGTGGGAGCATGGCTTGCAACTACTGAAGCTACTCTAGAAAATGGGTGCCTCGTAATTCTCCCAGGGTCNCACAAAGAATCACTNCATGAGCACCTTCCAGATGAAAGAGAAGGNTCAAATTATGGCTATACTGAGATAAAGGATCATGATTTCTCTAAAGAAATTCCCATGACCTTATCTAAGGGAGATTTATTACTTTTCCATAGCTTTTTGATGCATAAATCTTACGATAACAATTCAAACTTCAGAAGAACAGCNATGGTTTATCATTTTGCGGAAACAGGCACAAATTTTGGTGATATAGATAGTCCTACNAATGAATGGATTTCAATNAGAGGAAAGGGNCTAAATGATTAAGTTCTTTAGGATTCTTGGCATAANATTAACCCCATTTATATTGATCTTTATTTATGTATATATCTCTTCATCTGGCTTGGTAGGAAATCTTCCTGAAGATGGAGACATCATCTCCAAGCCGAGACCCATTGAAAAAAAAGATCTAAGTCAAAAACAGATTCTATTCGGAGATCTTCACGTCCATACTACATTTTCGCAAGATGCATTCTTATTTAGTTTACCTATGTTGCAAGGCGAAGGTGTACATCCCCCTGCTGATGCATGCAATTTTGCACGTTTTTGTTCTTCCCTAGATTTCTTTTCTATCACAGATCATGCTGAAGGAATGACCAAACAAATGTGGGATGATTCTATTAAATCGATTAGAAATTGCGATGCTGTATCTGATGATACAAATAAAGACTTAGTGGTTTTTGCAGGTTGGGAATGGACTCAAATGGGTCCTGATCCGAGCAATCATTACGGGCATAAGAATGTAATCCTTAGAGATTTAATTAATATACCTGAAGTTCCAATAGGAGCAGGTCTTACAGGGCTTGACCTATTGATTGAAAATGGTCTTACACCATTCTTGCCTCTTGTTGCCGACTTTCCTCCAGAAAGTATTGACTTTGATTTTCTAAAATTTAGAGATGAAAGCTACTCGATCCCTTTTTGTGATCAAGAAATTGAAGANGCTAAAGAATGTAAAGAAAGAGCAGGAACACCAAAAGAGCTATTCAGTAGGATAGATGAACTAGGATTAGAGGCAATAGTCATACCACATGGAACAACATGGGGCATACATTCTCCACCCAATTCAAAATTAAGCTCTCAACTTTCTAATGAAAATCATGATCCTGAAAAACAAAGATTAATAGAAGTTTATTCTGGTCATGGAAATTCTGAAATTTATAAAGATTTTAAACACACAGAAGAAATCNNGGATGGTACATTCACNTGTCCTTCTCCNACTGATGATTTTGAACCATGTTGTTGGAGAGCAGGAGAAATAGTAAATAGTCAGTGNNTTGAAAATACGGGAGAGCCGTGNGAAGAAGAAGCTNAAAAAATTAGANAAGAGTTTGCAAATAACGCTTCAAGCCTCTTGAGNTTTGGACTAGTTGAGGATGTNTCTGAAGAAGATTGGAAGCAATGTGGNCAATTNAANNATTCTTTTCTNCCAGCATANACTTACCGACCTAATATGAGTGCTCAGGCAGCTTTGGCATCTCANGTAAAATTTGGTGGAGTTTTAAATTCTTTTAAAATGGGAATGATAGGCTCAACTGACAATCATAAGGCCCGAGCTGGTGCTGGATATAAAGAGTTTGCAAGAAAATCAATGGGAGATTCATGGGGCGCTAAAGACAATTTAACTTGGATTCTTCCTCCTGAAAGAGGTGCCTCATTTTACTCCACTGGAGGCTTAGTGGCGGTGCATGCTGAACAGTTAGAAAGGAATGCAATCTACGACTCTCTATACAAAAGACAAGTTTATGCTACTTCGGGTGAAAGGATACTTTTATGGTTTAACTTGATTCAAGAAGGTGAAGAAATACCCATGGGAAGTGAACTTTCTACCTCTATTAATCCAAAGTTCGAGGTAAAAGCAATCGGTTCATTCAAGCAACTTCCAGGTTGCCCAGATTATGTTCAGGGATTAATGCCTTTAGAGGAAATTGAGAGGCTTTGTTTAAATGAATGCTATAACCCAAGTGATGAGAGAAACCTTATAGACAGAATTGAGATTGTAAAAATAAATCCCACATTAAATACAGAAAATTTAACTGAAGCAATCAGTGACCCTTGGCAAGTATTCCAATGTAATGATTACGGCGAAGGCTGCTCTATTACCTTTGGAGATGAAGATTTCGCTAAAAACAAAATGGATACCGTCTATTATGTAAGAGCAATCCAAGTTGAGACTGATGCAGTTGGTGGAGATCCTTTGCGATGTGAATTGAACGAAAACGGAGAGTGTATAAAAATTAAACCATGTTATGCCAGTGGACCAGAATTTGATCCTTCTGATGACTGCTTAGCTCCTATCGGAGAAAGGGCTTGGTCTTCACCAATTTTCTTAAATTATCTTAATTAGAATTAAAATGCTAATATGCCAACTCAAAAGTTAATGGTAGATGGATTTTAGCGGCAGTCACATCCTTTCTATAGATCAGTTCGATCGCTCAGATATAGAAAAGTTATTCTCTGTTGCAGACAAATTAGAGCCATATGCCACAAAAGAAAAAATAACTCGCGTCCTAGAGGGTGCAATACTTGGAAATATGTTTTTTGAACCTAGTACAAGGACTAGGATTAGTTTTGGTGCGTCTTTTAATTTGCTTGGTGGTAATGTACGAGAAATTACTGAGGTTGAAAGTTCGTCCTTAGCTAAAGGCGAATCTCTTGCAGATACGGCACAAGTATTGAGTGGCTATAGTGATATTATCGTCATGCGTCATCCTGAGGTAAATTCAGTTAAAAAATTTGCTGAAGCAAGCAGAGTTCCGGTAATAAATGCAGGTGATGGATCAAATGAGCATCCTTCTCAAGCCTTATTAGATCTATACACAATTCAAAAAGAACTATCTCAGAATAATAAATCAATAGATGGGTTGAGAATTGCCCTAGTTGGAGACTTAAAGTTTGGAAGAGCCGTCCATTCACTTTGTAAGATTCTTTCCCTTTATGACGATGTCAAAATGAATTTAATTTCTCCTGAAGAACTTAAACTCCCTATTGAATTGGTAGAGTCAATCTCTGCAAAAGGTGTGACTATTACTGAGACAGAGAATCTTGAGGATGGAATTTCTGAAGTTGATATTATCTATGTAACAAGAGTACAAGAAGAAAGATTTAAGAATAAGCAAGATGCAGATAAGTACCGTGGTTTATTGAGTCTTAATCAGTCTATCTACACCGCAAATTGTGAGCCAAATACCGTCATCATGCATCCCTTGCCAAGAGATTCTAGAAGCGATGCAAATGAGTTAGATAGTGATCTTTATGAAAACCCTAATTTAGCTATTTTTAGACAAGCTGATAATGGCATTGTTATTAGAATGGCAATATTCACTTTGGTCCTTGATATTGAAGAAAAAATTGATCAGTCATCGATGCCAGTGAACTGGAAAGTTGGCTTAAAGAATTAACTAAGTGCCCTGTCTAAGTCTTGAATAAGGTCTTCTAATGACTCGATTCCAACAGATAATCTTACTAGTCCATCACTAATACCTATCTCTTCTCTTACCTCAGGAGGAATGGATGCATGAGTCATAATAGCGGGATGTTCTATAAGACTTTCAACACCTCCTAAGCTCTCAGCCAATGAAAAGAGTTCAGTTCTCTCCAGGAATTCTGTAGCACTTTTCAGTCCTCCCTTAATTTCAATAGATATCATTCCCCCAAAGCCATTCATTTGTTTTTTTGCAATTTCATATTGAGGATGGCTTTCTAAACCTGGATATATAACTTTTTCAATTGAGTCATGTGCCTCCAAGAAGCTTGCGATATGCATAGCATTTTTACAATGCCTCTCCATCCTAACAGGTAAGGTTTTAAGGCTACGTAACAATAAGAAAGAGTCAAAAGGATTCATAATGGAGCCCACAGCATTCTGTAAATATAAAAGTTGTTCAGCTAGTTCTGGTTTGCCTTGAGAGCAAATAACTACTCCCCCAATCAAATCTGAGTGTCCATTTAGATATTTAGTTGCTGAATGAATAACGATATCAAAATCAAATGCCAATGGATTTTGAACATAAGGGGAGCAAAAAGTATTATCACAAACTGCTATCAGGTTGTTCTTTTTTGCAAAAGTTGAGATAGCTTCTAAGTCAGCAATTTTCAGCAAAGGATTCGTAGGTGTTTCAACCCATATCATCTTTGAGTTGGGCTTAAGCGACGACTCTAAGATTTCACTATCACTAAGGTCACAAAAGGTAAAATCTAATCCTGCTGATCTCTTTCTAACGTTTTCAAAAAGCCTATAAGTACCTCCGTAAAGATCATCCATAGCAATAATGTGGTCTCCCGAAGATAAAACTTCTAAGACTGTAGCACTTGCAGACATTCCGGATGCAAAAGCATAACCATAATTACTGCCCTCTAAATCAGCGATGCAAGACTCAAGTGCTTTTCGCGTGGGATTAACACTCCTAGAGTAATCATAGCCTTTGTGTACTCCAGGGCTCTCTTGAACATATGTAGAACTTGTATAGATTGGAGTCATTATTGCCCCAGTTGTTGGATCAGGCTCTTGCCCGGAATGGATAGCTCTTGTTTCAAAACCTTGTTTATTTTTTTTTGAGGCCATTTTTAGTTCAACTTATTTCTATAAAAATTTATTAAATCTACTTTTGTAATAAAACCAATAAACGTTTTATCTTCATAAATTATGGCAACCTTTCCTTCTGATAATACTGTTTTGAGCTTATCTTCACTCGCATCATATTGGAGGGTATCCAGTTCTTTAATCATATGCTTCGAGACTTCTGTTGAAAATGTATCAGCCTTGTTACTTACACTTATCAAAATATCTTCTTCATCTATTATCCCTAGAAGTTCTCCATCTTGAATAACGGGTAGTTGAGAAATATCTGAAGCCCTCATTCTATTGTATGCAACCAAAATACTATCTCCAGGAGTTACTGTAATCATTTCACCTTCATCAGCTCTTCTACTGATTAAATCTCTTAAATCACCGTATTTTTTACCTTCTAAGAGGTTATTGTCATGGAGCCAAGATTTATTGAATGCTTTTGAGAGATATTTATTTCCCGTGTCACAAATGAAGGTTACGACATTCTTGGGTTTGGTTTGCTTTCTGCACCACTTTGCTGCTGCAGCGACGAGCGTACCTGTGGATGAACCTCCCAATATACCCTCTTCCTTCAAAAGTACCTGCAAAACCTCGAATGCTTCTTTATCAGAGACTGTTTCAGCATCATCCATTAGTGATAAGTCAAAATTATCAGGTATAAAATCTTCGCCAACTCCTTCAACAAGCCAACTTCCACCTTTATATTCATATTCCCCTTTAAGAATCGCATCTGCGACAATAGAACCTTCAGGATCTGCTGCAACCATGCAAATTGACTTATTTTTAGATTTGAAGAACTGAGCCAANCCCGTCAAAGTCCCGCCAGACCCAACACCAGCCACAACAGCATCAACTTGTCCGTTCATTTGTTTCCAAATTTCNGGNGCAGTTGTATTTTTATGTGCTAAAGGATTTGCTGGATTTGAAAATTGGTTAGCTAAAAAAGAATTTGGTATTTCAGCTGCGAGCTTTCTTGCCAAATCTTGATAGTACTCAGGATGACCTTCTGGAACGTCAGATCTAGTAAGTATTATTTCTGCACCCAAGCCTTCTAAATGAAGAATTTTTTCTCGACTCATCTTATCTGGTATTACCAAAATAATCTTATAGCCCTTTAATGCTGCNATTAATGCAAGACCGATACCTGTATTTCCTGCAGTTGCTTCTATTATGGTACTGCCTGGCTTTAACTGTCCTGAATTCTCTGCTTCCTCGATTATTGAAAGGCCTATCCTATCTTTTATAGAACCTCCTGGATTACCAGACTCCAGCTTTACATACAAATCACATGGCCCAGTATCAAGTGACTTTAGTTTTAAAATCGGTGTATTTCCAATTAAATCTAGTAAAGAATTTTTTATGTCCATATCTTTTTTCTTTGAGTACAATTTTTACATTAATTTAAATAAAATGATACGACGCAAGGAGAGATAACATGGAAGAGATTAACAAGAAACAAAAGGATTTCTGGTCGGGCGCAGGAGGAGATGTTTGGGTAGATAAGCAAAAAGAAATGGACATCATGCTCAATCCTCTTGGAAATAAAGCCATCAACAAGATTAATTTTTCAGACCATCTTACAATATTAGATATTGGGTGCGGTTGCGGAGAAACAACGCTAGATATTGCCAAGAAAGTGCCTAATGGAAAAATAGTAGGATTAGATATTTCGGAGCCGATGCTTCAAAAGGCAAGGTTATCAGCTGATGAGAGATCTCTTAGTAATACAGAGTTTGAGGTAAAAGATGTACAAATTGACTCGATGCCGTCTGAATACTTTGATGTAGCTTTTTCGAGGTTTGGTGTAATGTTTTTTGAAGATCCTTATCAAGCATTTAAAAATATTCATTCGACTTTAAAACAATCCGGCCAGTTAAGTTTTGTTTGTTGGCAGAATCCTTCACTCAATCCTTGGCAAAGTCTTTCTATAGCTGTAATTAAAGAGTTCTTGGAATTACCTTCCCCTCCACCTAAAAGTCCTGGTCCTTTTGCCTTTGAAGATAAAGACTATCTATTAGATATTTTAGAATCATCAAATTTTGAAAATATTGAAATCTCTGATAATCAAGAAGATATAACAATGTTTTCAGGTAAAGAACTTAGACAAGCATGCGAAGATTACCTAACAATCAATCCTGTGGTGACTGAGATGCTAAAAAATTCAACAGATCTTTTAAAGGATCAGATTTTAAACGCACTAATGGAAAGTTTCTCCGAATTCGATAATGGTAATGGTTTAGTCTTCCCAAGTGCTACTTGGATAGTTAGCGCTAATAAGTAGTTAATTAAAGAACCTTAGAGTTCAGAAATGCACTATGACTGAACAAATATCTGGTAATGCAAATCTTTTGCATTGGCATAGAAATTGCATAATACAGTGCATGAAAGAAAATAAAACTACAAAACTTAAACAACTAGGTAAATTTGGAAGAGAAATTAGCTACTTTATACCCGTATTTGCAGGTGTATATGTAATATTTAATTTCATTTCTTGGGCGTCATAGTGTCGGCCGAAATTACTCCAAAGAAAGTGAAGAGGAAATGGGGTATGGATATGACAGAATCCCTTAGAACGACTCTCACTATCAGAATCTTAGTCTGCTACGTTATTTTCGATACTATTGCGGACTTTCTCTGAGTTAACCGAACTTGCAAAAGGTCAATTTATTACCGTCTAAATCTCTTACATAAGCTCCATAGAATGTAGGGACCCTTTGTCCAGGCTCACCTTCATCAGTTGCTCCTAGTTCTAAAGCTTTCTTGTATAAGGCGTCAACATCTTCGGTAGTTTCCAGTGTGATTCCCACCATGCTCCCATTTCCAACAGAAGCTTCAGACCCATCATATGGAACAAAAACAGCAAAATTTGTATCGTCTCCAGGTATAGTCCAAAAATAACTTCTATCGTTTGGACCAAAACTTGTTACGCCTAAATCTTCAAATAATGCATCATAAAATTGTTTAGCCCGCGCTAAATCATTCGTTCCAACTGTGACATATTTAGCTATCTTCCCCTTCATACCTTCTCCTTTAATTTTGATTTATTAATTTCCGATCTTGTCTTGAATTCTAGAACTGTAGCATTTATGCAATATCTTGGTAAGCCATTGGGTCCATCAGGAAATACATGTCCGAGATGAATATCGGAAGAAACTGATCTAATCTCAATCCGTCTCATGCCATAACTATTATCTGCTCTTCGATAAACGGATCCATCAACTGGTTTAGTAAATGATAACCATCCTGTTCCTGAATTGAATCTATCTCTTGTATCAAACAAAGGTGCCCCACTTAATTTGTCAATAAAAACTCCATCTGGAGTATTTTTAAAAACTTGATATTCTTTGCAAAATCTCGCATCCGTAGCGTCATTAAATGCAACTCTAAAAGCCTCAGAGTCACCCAATTTAAAAAAGCCTAGTGCCTTATAAAAATCTTTGGGTGACATATATCCTTGATTTCCAAATACTTCAACGCCACCATCAAGAAAAAGTATAGTTGGCGTTGCCCACGTTGGAGAAGAAATAGCTAATCCATCAAGGTTATTAGCATTTCTATAAACTAGAGGAATTGATCCCAAGTAATTGTCAGTTACATCTTTTCTAAACCGTTCGCAATAAGGACAGTAACCCTCTGGCTCTATTACTACTATATGCTTGCCAATACTCAACTGACTGTTGTCTAAATTTTTCTTCCCAGGTCCTCTAACAAATTTAATTCCCGTTGAATGATCAGGGCAGTATCCATTAGGATTCTTTTTTATGTAATCCTGGTGATAGTTCTCTGCTCTGTAAAATGCCTCTAACTTTTTTACAATTGTCTTAATTTCTCCATAACCTTCTTTTTCCATTAGAACTTGATATTCTTCTATTAAGTTATTGATTAAGTATCTCTGGGCCTCGTCTTCATATAGAACTATTGACCTATACTGAGTTCCTATATCATTTCCTTGTCTATTAAGTTGAGTAGGATCATGAGATTCCAGATAATGAATGATGATTTCCTCCAGAGAAATAAGATTCTTATTGAACGTTACTTCGACAACTTCGGCATGATTTTGAGGGTTAAATTTATTCGAAAATTTTGTAATATCTCTATACGTGGGCTTCACTCCTTTTCCATCAGAATATCCAGAGACTGCATCGATGACACCTTCCAGGGCCTCATAGCCTTTCTCGGCACCCCAGAAACAACCAGATCCTAAGACTATTTTTCCTATGTGAGTTGTTGAGTTTTGATCGCTAGACCAAGTGCTAAAACTTACAGTCAATACTAAAAAAAGAATGATTTTCTTCATACGTTTCAAAAGCCCCAGTTGTTATTAGAAAACCAAGATAGAGAAAGTATCATTCCCCAAATTGATTGCACAAATAAAACCAATATTGTGGCTAAAGTTCCAATTGCTCTAAAAATACTTTTTCCATCTACTCTAGTAATTCCATAAGCATGAGCTAATCTTGCAAGCAAGAACACATCTCCCATAATTAGAAGGTAAATATTTGGTATCTGTGCAACTGTCTCAAGTAAGAATAATAGAACCAAAAAAAATAACGCGTTTTCAATTAAGTTTCCATGAGCTCTGGTAATTTGTAACATACCAAAATCCTCACCTAATCCAAGATTTGTACCTGTCTTGAACCTTTGACGACCAGTTAAAAAAGCTAAAGTTAATGCTAATAGAGTCAGTAAAGAAGCATAAAAAAGTGTGATCATGAAATAAATATTAAGTTTTTAAGTATTTGTGTGTATTGTATTAAAGATTATATATTTTGTGGAAGTTATGAGAATTTTATTGATTTGTTTATGGTTGCCAGTCATCTCAGGCTGCGCTGTTGCGAGTTTGGCCGGAACTGCAGTTAATACAACAGTTAAAGTGGTTGAAGTTCCATTTAAAATTGTAGGTTCCATCATCAGCTCAGATAAAGATGAAGCTCAAGAGGAAGAGGAAGAAAGGGATTAAAAAATGGTAGACACGAGTGGACTCGAACCACCGACCCCCACCATGTCAAGGTGGTG